>NZ_JAWRYN010001130.1:0-253 GCF_046534585.1 Peribacillus sp. SIMBA_075
GCATCAGGCGGTGAAACTAATTGATACGATGTTGATGAAAAATTTACAATTGGGTTTTCGGTTGGTAATGACGTTACAGTAACTTGGAACGAAACTGTTACTGTAGTCCCAGCTGTTATAGTCCCAATATTTACACCGTTCGATGGGTCCGCACCGCTTTGGGGAATGCCATTAATAGAAAAAGAGTTTGTAATAAATGTAGTTCCGCTTGGCATTGTATCAGTGAATATAACATTTTGTGCGGCGGAATTTC
>NZ_JAWRYN010001131.1:0-253 GCF_046534585.1 Peribacillus sp. SIMBA_075
TTTCAGGACTAGGCAGTCACGACAGTTCATACATGGGTTCGTTTCCTCATCATAGGTCGTTTTTAAGGACTACCGCATTACTTTCACCGTGACACAAGGTTTTAGGTTACTTGAATTACGACTTCCCCGAGCTTCATACCGTATAATTTACAGCTTATACCGCATGTTGGAGTATTATAGACACGAAATTTGTTCATTCATCGTGATTAGGAATTTCACCTAATAATTCGAGTAAATAGTTAGATATATTCAC
>NZ_JAWRYN010001132.1:0-253 GCF_046534585.1 Peribacillus sp. SIMBA_075
AAAACGGACTCATGCCCGCCTGAAATTCCTGGTGGCAGACTGGGGCGCAGAGAAATTCAAAGACGAGCTGATCAAGCTGGTAGGTGAGCTGGAGGCTGGCGGTGAGGATTTGCTCCATGGCTGGAATGGCGGCTATTTTTACGGGATTCATGAACAGCGTCAGGAGGGTCTATACTATGCCGGCTTGTCGGTTCCAGTTGGTCGGATGAATGCAGAAGAGCTGATCGAGCTGGCGCGTCTTGCAGATGAGTAC
>NZ_JAWRYN010001133.1:0-253 GCF_046534585.1 Peribacillus sp. SIMBA_075
GACAACCAATCAATTCTGTCTTTTCTTCTCACTCGAATAAGTGGTGCTGTAGCCCCTTTATGAATACGTAGTTTAATTGCTGTCGTCACATAAATGTCAACCAATCCTTTTAACGACGGAACGACGTGATATAAAAAGTTATACTCAGCCTCTTCATTATGCATAAAATAACCGCCTTCTGTTTTTGCAAAGGCACTTTCACTCATAATGTCTAAAATCTCTTTTTCCTTTTTCTCATCACGATTAAAAACAG
>NZ_JAWRYN010001134.1:0-253 GCF_046534585.1 Peribacillus sp. SIMBA_075
ATCTGCTGGACCTTCCATAACATCCCCATCAATTGAAAAACGGGAACCGTGACAAGGGCAATCCCAAGTACAATCACCGCTATTCCATGCAACTTCACAGCCGAGGTGTGTGCAAGTTGTATCGACGATATGTAATTTTCCTTCTTTATCTTTATAAGCACCTGCTCGTTTACCGTTGACATGTACAACAGAACCTTCGCCAACTTCAAGATTTTCTGGCTTACGTAATGCGGTTTCAATTTTTCCTTCAATT
>NZ_JAWRYN010001135.1:0-253 GCF_046534585.1 Peribacillus sp. SIMBA_075
GGGCCGCCTGCGCGGCAGCCTGGTCGATACCGAAGGCGAAGTGCGTTATTCGCTGGAGTTCGGCCGGGACGATGTCCTGCAGGTGCCTTACGTGGAGTTGAGCGTGGATGCCGCGCTGCCGCTGGTATGCCAGCGCAGCCTGCAGCGTTTCCTGCTCCCGGTGCAGGTGCGGCAGCGGCTGGGGCTGGTGCGCGACGAGGCCGAGGAGGACGCGTTGCCGCCGGATTACGAGGCGCTGCTGGTGCCCGAGGAC
>NZ_JAWRYN010000141.1:0-431 GCF_046534585.1 Peribacillus sp. SIMBA_075
GAAGACAATTATTCAAAATAATATTAATTTCTACTTTACTTTTTATTGTTTTATTCATTGGTTTTATAATAGGAATTTCACAATTGAACAATAGAGCTTACTTAGCGATGGATCGTGATTTAAATATGATTAGACAAATTACAAGGCCTAATACGGAAAGAGGTGTAGCAATTACTTCTAACGGTTTATTTAAAAGCACAGTAGAGTATAAAACGTATAAAGTTATTGAAGGGAAACCTGTTAAGTGGGAGGATGAAGTGTACGAGTATAAAGTTTGGAATACATTTCGCCGATTATCAAATGTAAATCCATTAACGATAGCTGATAATGTTGTAGTGGGAAATGAACGTATTAATAAGACAAGTGAATTGTATAATAATCAAACGATGGAAAGAGAGATGCAATTTTATCTTCCATTTGCTTCACATAAT
>NZ_JAWRYN010001136.1:0-253 GCF_046534585.1 Peribacillus sp. SIMBA_075
CTCCGTATTATCTAATGCTGCCTGCTGTGGAATTGACAACAACGTTAATGGCGGAAGTTCATACTTCGGTGGCGCTTGTAGTACGTTGCGCATATCATTCTCTTTTTGATTTACAACATATGCCTTCTCTTGTACTTCCGTACTTGAAATTGGCTTGTGTACTTGCTCTGCCACTACTTGCTGCACTGTTTTCTCTTCCACTTGTGGGTCCACTGCCACTTGTTGCATTGGTGTTTCTTCCACTTGTGGTTCT
>NZ_JAWRYN010001137.1:0-252 GCF_046534585.1 Peribacillus sp. SIMBA_075
TTTGGCCCGATGAAGCCCAGCAACCGACCGTAATACCATTGTGAAATGGGGCGTTTATGACGCCAAAAGGCACGGTGCTAATTCCAGCAGAAAGTAAACTTTCTGGCAGATAAGAGGGGAGAAGATAAACTTCAAACCTCTTTCTTTGTGGAAAGGGGTTTTTCTATTTTAGAAAAACCTCTGAATGAAAAGGAGGAGAAGACGATGGGATATTATTCATTAACTGAAACAACAGCTATACAATATGCGAAA
>NZ_JAWRYN010001138.1:0-252 GCF_046534585.1 Peribacillus sp. SIMBA_075
GCCCTTTTGGCATATTAGCGTTATTCATGCCCTATGACCTCCTATTAGTGAGTTTCTGTGTCTAGTTGTAGCGCTATGTGTATAGGAAATCCCACGTAAAATACTGTTCTTCCCAAACCTTGTTCGTATTTCATCCATTACTTTTGTTAGCTTCACTTCTTGTTCTCGTTGCGTGACATTATCGAAGAGAGAAATTTGTTCTTCCCCTTCTCGAATTAAATTCGTTAGAGAAATGTTTATGCTGCGGAGGGG
>NZ_JAWRYN010001139.1:0-252 GCF_046534585.1 Peribacillus sp. SIMBA_075
GTGAAGAAGGCAGAGGTAACGGTAAGTCATGAAGTAATTGGGGCAGGAGAGATAACGATTTGTCCTAAGGAAAGAAAGGTACATGTTAGTGGACAAGAAATTCAGTTAACGTACAGAGAGTTTAATTTATGTCAGTTGTTTGTTTCAAATCCGCAGCGTGTATTTATGAGAGATGAGTTACTTGAGAAAGTATGGGGGTTTGAGTATATCGGAAATACGAGAGCGGTTGATATTATGGTGCAAAGACTGCGG
>NZ_JAWRYN010001140.1:0-252 GCF_046534585.1 Peribacillus sp. SIMBA_075
CTGTCGATTGGTCAAACCTTGTCGTTGTCAACGACAGACTTGTCGGTCTCTGCGGATGAATCAGCGCCACCTGATGTGGCAGTAAGCAATAGTCATGCTCAAGGAGAAGTCAAAGAGATTACGGCAGGAGAAAAAGCCCGCGTCACAGGCGATGTACTGAATGTTCGGAAGAAGCCTTCCGTGGATGCCAAAGTTCTAGGAAAATTAAAATTTGGCTCGCTTGTAGAGGTTCTGGAAACGGATAGTGAATGG
>NZ_JAWRYN010001141.1:0-252 GCF_046534585.1 Peribacillus sp. SIMBA_075
TTTAATTACAGTAACAGCATCGCCATCTTGAAGAACGTTTCCGTTCGCATCTTTTACAACTTTTGCACCATCATTACTTTCAGCTTCCGCTTCTTGACCCCACTCATGGGCACATTCTGGACATACGAAAAGAGCGCCATCCTCATACGTATATTCTGAATTACATTTTGGACAATTTGGTAAAGTAGCCATAAATTCATTTCCTCCGTTCATTATTTATACGTAAAAATCAAATCGAATTTTTACATGTCG
>NZ_JAWRYN010001142.1:0-252 GCF_046534585.1 Peribacillus sp. SIMBA_075
GCTCGAAACTTGGAAAGAACAGATCTTAACTGATGATGTGTTACTAGATGGGAGCTTTGTAATGATAGATGAAGAGAATAAAATTATTGCGTACTCTTTCCTCCATACATCAGAAAAGGATAATACGGTAGAACTAGGATGGTGTGGGACTCACACTACAGAAAATTTATCCTTACTGAAACTTCTCGTTTTCAAACAAGCTATGTATGCAAGTAAACACGGTTATTCTTTCATTCAAGGTGAATTCGATTC
>NZ_JAWRYN010001143.1:0-252 GCF_046534585.1 Peribacillus sp. SIMBA_075
GTAAAGCTTTGATCCGCATACCATACAACCATTCCTGTATTAAATACTGGACCACGTGCATGTTGTAGCGCCGTGTCAGACCCAGCGTAATTTCGCCACTCGATATAGTAGTTATGTTTTTTCTGTTCAAATCCGTTAGACACAGTAAATCCTTTTAGCGTCATTGCTGGCTGGCCTTCTGCATCATCAGAGAAAACAACTTTTCCATCTATAGTTAATGCTGCATTGTCTAATGCAAATCCTTTATAAGCT
>NZ_JAWRYN010001144.1:0-252 GCF_046534585.1 Peribacillus sp. SIMBA_075
TGGTAAAAGTGTCGCTACACCTGTGGCACTCTCTGGTTAATTGTAAAAAATGATGCTACTATCTCCTTGGACCTATTCTGACCTTTACCTCTTTTCAATATCTGTAGTGATATGAGACAACGCCAACTAAAATCACGCTGCTCTTGAAAGGAGAACCAATGTGTATAAAGTAATCATTCCCGCTGTTATGATGATAATCAGTCTTTGGATTCTTCTTCAATTATCATTCCACATCAATATTTTTCACAATCC
>NZ_JAWRYN010001145.1:0-252 GCF_046534585.1 Peribacillus sp. SIMBA_075
TGTCCGTAGCCATCACGTACGGTAATCGAAAACTCCCTGCGGAATGTATCAATCACTTCCCGGTTGAGCGGCTCACCTGCCGAACATGCGGAGCGCAATGCAAGCAGCTTGTATTGATTCAAGTCAGATACTTTTGCCATCAGCCGATACTCGGTTGGAGTCGCACACAATACTGAAACCGGGTACTCTTGCAAAATAGTCAAATAATTCTCTGCGCTGAATCTTCCTTTATATACAAACGCTGTTGCCCCC
>NZ_JAWRYN010001146.1:0-252 GCF_046534585.1 Peribacillus sp. SIMBA_075
GAGCACCGCTTAACTTGTTTAAGCAAATCAAACTTTAAATTGAAGAGTTTGATCATGGCTCAGATTGAACGCTGGCGGCAGGCCTAACACATGCAAGTCGGACGGTAGCACAGGAGAGCTTGCTCTCCGGGTGACGAGTGGCGGACGGGTGAGTAATGTCTGGGAAACTGCCCGGTGGAGGGGGATAACTACTGGAAACGGTAGCTAATACCGCATAACGTCTTCGGACCAAAGTGGGGGATCTTCGGACCT
>NZ_JAWRYN010001147.1:0-252 GCF_046534585.1 Peribacillus sp. SIMBA_075
CTTGTATATTGTTTCTGCTGAAATGCTCCAATAACAAAAGTAAGATTGAGTAATGCCATACATACAATTGCTACAAGATAAGAACATATATTAAAAGTTGCCAATATGAATGTAATAACAAATAGAAATCCCATAAAAAATTGCATATACGAAATTTTTGGATTCAAGTACATATGAGCAACCCCTTTATCTAATTTTTTATCCCGATTGGTGAGGGCTGATAATCCGCGGGTAAAAAACCTCCCACTGATT
>NZ_JAWRYN010001148.1:0-252 GCF_046534585.1 Peribacillus sp. SIMBA_075
GTGCAGATGAGTTAATTTCCACCAGTAAAACTTAAAATAAATTATATAAATCTATTTCCTTCCTATATTAATAGCAATAGGGTCGGAATATTTTGCGGGCAAGTCGAAGTTATATTATCGAATAGAAACTACATTATTGAATTCTTAAAATGATAGCATTCTCGAAATAAAGTTCGCGCATATTTCAATAGTAGAGGGTTTAAAAAGTGTTGTTCGTTAACAAAATGTTTTATACTATACCCGAAAACACCT
>NZ_JAWRYN010001149.1:0-252 GCF_046534585.1 Peribacillus sp. SIMBA_075
TTCTTTATTTGAAAGAGATGATGTTATTATCGTTGCGAGTGTTTCGTGCATATACGGTTTAGGTTCTCCGGAAGAATACCGCGAGTTAGTTGTTTCGCTTCGAGTTGGTATGGAAAAGGACCGCAATCAATTGCTTCGTGAACTTGTTGATGTACAGTATGGACGTAATGATATTGATTTTAAGCGTGGTACATTCCGTGTGCGCGGAGATGTAGTTGAAATCTTCCCCGCATCACTTGATGAGCATTGTAT
>NZ_JAWRYN010001150.1:0-252 GCF_046534585.1 Peribacillus sp. SIMBA_075
GGCGCTTCCCAAGCCTGAGTGCTTTTTTCTGCGGGGCCAAAATGGAATGCGGCATTTGACATGAAATTCTGATGTGTCGTAGACGTGTTGGTGGCACGCGCAGAAGTATGGGCGATTTTGTTTGATGATTTATCGATCGAGAATTTTTGTTCATAACGTGGGTTATGGGGTGAAAAGAGAGGGCTTATGTTAGGAAAAGTAAAATGGTTCCCTCAGTTAAAAGAAGTGGCCCTTGTTGTATTTGGGTGCGCG
>NZ_JAWRYN010001151.1:0-252 GCF_046534585.1 Peribacillus sp. SIMBA_075
GTGGCAGTTCCGCTTCTCAATATTTTGTGCATAGTCGGACTACTGCGTGTGCTCATGAATCCAAACGGTTCAATACTCCTTGCAAAAGGGAGAGCGGACTTAGCCTTTTATTGGGATACGGGGATGCTCATCGTTTATGGATGTGCGTTATATGCAGGAGTCAGCACAGGCAGTCTGTTGACGGTGGCTTGGATTTACTCAGGTGTCAGCCTGCTGAATTTCATTGTTGGCAGATGGCTGATGGCCTATGTC
>NZ_JAWRYN010001152.1:0-252 GCF_046534585.1 Peribacillus sp. SIMBA_075
GGCAGAGCGTGTAGCAAAGCAGACGGCTAGCCTTGTTGTGGCTATTTCACAAAGACGTAACGTAATTACACTATATCAAGGGAACTTACGTTATACACTAAAAGATATAGGTGTAATTTTAACAAAGGCAAACCAAGCTATTCAAACGTTAGAAAAATATAAAGCTGTATGGAATGATGGGATTACGAATTTGGGCATTCTAGAATTTGAAGAGGTCGTTACAATGTCCGAAGTAGTCCACGTTTTACATAG
>NZ_JAWRYN010001153.1:0-252 GCF_046534585.1 Peribacillus sp. SIMBA_075
GAAATACCGCGACCGCTCGCGCTCGCTATCGAACTTGATCCCGTCGGCCTCGCACTTCCGGTTTCCGTACTTCGAGGCTTTCGCCTTCGTGCCACCGATCGACGGCGCGCCCACGCCGTCCGCAATCTCGTCAAACCCTGCATCGACGCTTGGCAAGTTGCCCGTTTTTCGGGCAATCAACCGCTGCGCTGTCGATAGCTGCGACCTAATCCGGGCCGTGCCGATGTGCGTTGCGTCGCCCGGCACGTCGAT
>NZ_JAWRYN010001154.1:0-252 GCF_046534585.1 Peribacillus sp. SIMBA_075
GTCAAGGCGAAGCTGGAAGAGCACAAAATGCAAAATGACGTAAAGATGATTCCGATTTCGGAAGACACGGAAATTCCCTTCAACCGGTTGAAGGCCACTTTCTTCCGCACGAATCACAGTATTCCGGATTCCTTTGGGGTCGTGCTGCACACACCAGAGGGTATGGTCATCCACACGGGTGACTTCAAGTTTGATATGACACCAGTGGGACAAACAACGGAGTACGGTAAAATTGCCAAGATTGGTGCGAGC
>NZ_JAWRYN010001155.1:0-252 GCF_046534585.1 Peribacillus sp. SIMBA_075
CCTGCCTATTTTAATTCCATTACTAGCCGCGACACTATTGATTTTTATGAATAAGAACATCATGCTGTCGAGAGGCTTTAGTGTCTTCGCCTCTCTTTCAGCCATTATCTGTAATCTCTATTTGGTCCAAACGATTTTCACAAGCGGCATCCAAACACTTTATTTGGGCGGCTGGAAAGCCCCATTTGGGATTGCCCTTGTTGCCGACCAGTTTGCTGCACTCCTTGTGCTGACCGCTTCCATTGTTGGACT
>NZ_JAWRYN010001156.1:0-252 GCF_046534585.1 Peribacillus sp. SIMBA_075
GTCAAACGTTCCTTTTTCAGGTTGTCTTCCAAAATTTTGCCTTCCTTGATGAGGACCGTTGATTTGCCTTCGAAAAAATCACGAAGTTTTTTACTTTTGAGGGAAAGCCATTCCATTACAACCGGAAAGAGTGCAAAAATACCCATCGCGATCAAGCTGTGATAAGCTGGGCCGTCCATTTCCGTTGCCATGAAAGCAGCGATGGAGCCAATCGTAATACCGACGATATACTCGATGTATGTAAGTTGCTTG
>NZ_JAWRYN010001157.1:0-252 GCF_046534585.1 Peribacillus sp. SIMBA_075
GTGGTTAATTTCCTATCAATTTCTTGTCATCGCACTGTTTATCATTCTTTCATTCAAAGGAATTGCAGAAGGGATGGGGACGGGCACGTTTTTCTCCATGCAGCCTTTTTATAACCCGGAAGTGTCATACTCGTATGTGCTTGCAGGCTCTGCGATTTTATGCCTTTCCTTTCTCGGCTTTGATTCCGTTACAACCCTCTCCGAAGAGACGATTGATGCCAAAAAGACGATTCCCAGAGCAGTGTCCCTTAT
>NZ_JAWRYN010001158.1:0-251 GCF_046534585.1 Peribacillus sp. SIMBA_075
GGTGTAAGAAATAAGTATAATTTTCGCCATAGAAAATCGTTCAGACCATTTCACGAGAAAGATTTGCAGAATGATTTCCATAATAGCTTTGCATGTTGAAATAAAAGCAAGCATGAATACGAAATCTGGAAATATATCTTTAGCGAAAATGCGATAATTTGTCTCAGTTTGAGCATAAAAAAAGCTAATAGGAATTGTAGAAATCATAAGTCCCAAAACGGCGTAATGTTTGTGTACAAATTGTTTTGGAG
>NZ_JAWRYN010001159.1:0-251 GCF_046534585.1 Peribacillus sp. SIMBA_075
GTTTCTTGAAATATATGATGATTTAGGATAATATCGTTAATGGATAAATAGGTTGCGATGGAGGGTCTATATGTCAAACAGATTTGCAGTGATTCTAGCTGCAGGTAAAGGCACACGTATGAAGTCCAAGCTATACAAAGTGCTGCATCCTGTATGTGGAAAACCAATGGTACAACATGTAGTCAATGAAGTATCTCAATTAGGATTGCAGAAACTTGTAACAGTCGTTGGACATGGTGCTGAAAAGGTAC
>NZ_JAWRYN010001160.1:0-251 GCF_046534585.1 Peribacillus sp. SIMBA_075
GTTTTCACATCACCTTTTACTTGTAAGAAAGCTGCTAATGCACCCTTTTTAATATCTTCTAATTCTGATGGTACTTTCATCGCTAAGTTAAACTTATGAATACCGAATACATCTTTCAATCTTTCAGAAATTGCTTCATGGTCTTCGCCATTTAATTGAATGTACATACGGTCATGCGTTGCATCGATTTTAATATTTGGGAACTTTTTCAGTTTGAACTTTACGTTATCTTTCAATGTGCTTACAAATTT
>NZ_JAWRYN010001161.1:0-251 GCF_046534585.1 Peribacillus sp. SIMBA_075
GAATAGGAAAATACATTTCGAATCAATACAAACGTTTCTTGCAATATTTCATACCCGATATGATGCAACACATTTTGATTCACCAACTTCCCTCATTCCTTTCTCTATGGTCCTTCAATTCCTGTATTGATTTGAAACTCGTAATTTTCTACAAACCATTTGTCACCTTCTAATAATAAATTTAATTTCATTGTGTGTTTTTCTTGTTGTTCCGTTCCATCTATCGTTACAAGATAATCATATTTAACCGT
>NZ_JAWRYN010001162.1:0-251 GCF_046534585.1 Peribacillus sp. SIMBA_075
CCTTTCGTTGAAGCGAGCCGCACATCTTAGCCGGCTTTTCGATTCCGTCAACTTCTTTCGAAGTCCGACTTCATCCGTCTTCGTTGGCGCCGAAGCGTTGTTCGTTGACGAGGTGGCGCAGTGTAGCGATGCAGCGCGATACGTCAACGGCTTTCGCGAAAGCACCCGCCATGCGATACGCGCGTGCGCCGCACGCGCGTGTTTCTTCAGGCCATGCGATCGCCTTACGCGATAGCGGCAATCGCGCGCGT
>NZ_JAWRYN010001163.1:0-251 GCF_046534585.1 Peribacillus sp. SIMBA_075
CCTATCACCGAAGGAACCAGTAGGACGTAAACGATAAATTCACGAATGGTTCGGCCCTTGGATACACGCGCAATGAAAATCCCGACAAAAGGCGACCAAGCGATCCACCATGACCAGTAGAAAATCGTCCAGCCATTGATCCATTCGCGGCCGGCTTCATTCATTGGTGCCAGGCGGAAACTCATCTTGATAAAATTCTGTGCGTAGCTGCCGAGTGTATCGGTAAATAAATTCATGATGAACATCGTTGG
>NZ_JAWRYN010001164.1:0-251 GCF_046534585.1 Peribacillus sp. SIMBA_075
TCTTCTTGATACGTTTCACTTCGTGCATTGTGCGAATTTCATCGAGTGAGAAGTCTTTGTTATGAAACTTCTTATACTCTCCTTCGTACCAATACCAAGCCTTTTTCTTAGATGCCCATTTAAATCCAAGTTGCTTTAATTCAGTTTTCAATGAGTAAGTGTTTCCTGTTGCCCAAAACATCATAGACGAACTTATCAAATACGATATTGAAATTGAGATCATCGGGACTTGGATTTGGGCAACAGGAAAC
>NZ_JAWRYN010001165.1:0-251 GCF_046534585.1 Peribacillus sp. SIMBA_075
TGACGTAACACGTGAGCAAGTTGCAGCTTTAATTTATCGTGTATTTGATATAGAAGAACAAGATGAATATGAAAACCCATATGGGGATATCGATGAAAATTCAACAAACTTTATTGAAGAGATATTAGCTTTAACGGAACTAGAAATTTTTATGGGAGACGAGCATGGAAACTTTAGACCGAAAGCAACGTTAACTCGTGCGGAAATGGCGCAAGTTCTTACGAATGCTTTTGATTTACAGGCGAAGGGAT
>NZ_JAWRYN010001166.1:0-251 GCF_046534585.1 Peribacillus sp. SIMBA_075
TCACTAAGAATATTCCCAACAATAGGTGCTGCTACAACTCCACCAAATTGAGTGACTCCTTTTGGATTATCCACTGCTACATAAACAACAATTTGCGGATCGTCAGCTGGAGCAAAACCGATAAATGATACAATATAGTTATTATCTAAATATTTTCCATCTTTCACCTTTTGAGCAGTTCCAGTTTTTCCACCTACACGATATCCATCAATATAAGCCCCTTTACCCGAACCTTTCGCTACAACATTCTC
>NZ_JAWRYN010001167.1:0-251 GCF_046534585.1 Peribacillus sp. SIMBA_075
CTATGAAACATTCCTGGCAGATAAAAGAACACGTTTTTTAGAAGTATTACATATCTCTCCATAAAGAAAAGCCTTTATCACAGCATGATTCGGGAGGACGGTGAATTCGATTGAAACTAGCTGAAATCGGAAAGAAAATCAGTGAACTCCGCAAGGAAATGAACCTGACTCAGGGTGATCTGGCAGAAGGGATCTGCACGCAGGCTCTGGTCAGCCTGATTGAAAAAGGTGAGCTGGATCCGAACGCCACG
>NZ_JAWRYN010001168.1:0-251 GCF_046534585.1 Peribacillus sp. SIMBA_075
CAACGGAAATCATGGTAAACCCCATATCTTTGATGTACTGCATTTCGCTGCTTAGTCCTGCAAAATCTCCCCCGCTAAATGAATTAGGGTCTAGGGAATTCACATTGATATCATTTTGAATTCCCTTATTAAAGAATCGATCCACCAATAGGTCATAAATAATTTCATCTTGCAACTCATTATTCTCTGAAGCTTCTATCGGCCTTGCTAAATTGAATAGTAAAAATCCCACCAACAGGATTGAAACCCAT
>NZ_JAWRYN010001169.1:0-251 GCF_046534585.1 Peribacillus sp. SIMBA_075
GATCAAAGGGCTTCATCACGAAGCCATCCGGGAATACGGCGAGATCATGGACTGGACGGAGATCGTGCCGGAAGGTTATTGCATTTTGAATCCGGACTGCAAAGCGGCACGATTGACCGGGGCGGATGCCTCCCTGACTGAAGAGGATGTGCTCGGATATGCGCGCATGGCGGAGCATTTCTGTAAGTTGCCGATCTTTTACCTGGAATACAGCGGCATGTACGGCGATCCGGCACTTGTCCGGAAAGCCG
>NZ_JAWRYN010001170.1:0-251 GCF_046534585.1 Peribacillus sp. SIMBA_075
GTGCTCTCTCATCCGGTGACAAGTATACATTGCGGGAGCTCATAGCAAGACCGTCCGCCTCGCGAATAATCGGACAAGGCACAATCTGGATCGGCATAGACAAATCCGCTACCATCTGGGTAATAACCGCTACCTGTTGGGCGTCTTTTTGTCCGAAGAAAGCATAATCAGGCTGGACGATCTGAAATAATTTGGTGACAACGGTCGCTACACCATCAAAATGACCGGGACGGGAAGCCCCGCACAATGGT
>NZ_JAWRYN010001171.1:0-251 GCF_046534585.1 Peribacillus sp. SIMBA_075
GCAAAACAAACCCAGTAGATGCAGCTTCCGGAACAATCCGTGGCGATTTCGCAACATCCGTTGGCATGAACATCATCCACGGTTCTGATTCTCCTGAAAGCGCTGAGCGTGAAATCGGTCTGTGGTTCTCTGCTGAAGAAGTTCTTTCCTTCGAAAAAACAATCCAGCGCTGGATCTAAACCATTCTCCAAAAAACCCCCGCTTTGGGGGTTTTTTCTTTTTTTCGTCAAAATCTCCGTCAGTCCTGATAG
>NZ_JAWRYN010000142.1:0-426 GCF_046534585.1 Peribacillus sp. SIMBA_075
CTACAATGACCCCAACCCAAGAAAGACCAACATTCACCTTGATGGCAGAGATCATCGTTGGAATACTCGCTGGCAACATGACCTCACGAAAGACAACGCTTTTTTTCGCACCAAAGGTTTTCATTACTTTCAAATAGTTCTCATCGACCTCTTGAAAGGCTGTATAAATGACAATCGTTGTAATGATCACACTAATGATCGCGCCCATGGCGACAATGCTGATCATGCCAGGTCCAAGTGCAACAATTAAAATCGGGGCGAGAGCGACTTTCGGCATGGCATTTAAAATGACTAAATATGGATCAAGAACGTTCGCCAGACGGGTGGACCACCATAAGGCGGCAGCGAGTAAAATGCCGCAAAAGGTACCAAGTAGAAATCCGAGCATCGTCTCCAACAACGTAATACTCATATGATTCATTAACG
>NZ_JAWRYN010001172.1:0-251 GCF_046534585.1 Peribacillus sp. SIMBA_075
CCCCTATTTACTCTCACGTAAGATCCAATTAAGTCTTTCAAAAAATCACAATGAAATAAACTCACGAGAAAACCCCTTCCATTAATTTATAAGCTTTTGCACTGATAGTATATGTATCTGTACAGGTTATGTTCGCTATGTTTGTCCCCGCTATGAAAAAATATGCTTTTAACTAATAGTACTAATCCCCATAAAATCTTCTTTCCCTTAAAGTAACTCTAGGATTTCGGATGACTTTTTCATCCCTTAAT
>NZ_JAWRYN010001173.1:0-251 GCF_046534585.1 Peribacillus sp. SIMBA_075
CAATAGATACTTCATATATGGCGGTAGAGGCTTCTAAAAAAGCACTTGAAGATGCCGGGATTAGCGGAGAGGATATCGATCTGATTTTAGTGGCAACGGTAACACCAGATCGCGCATTCCCAGCAGTAGCTTGTGTCATTCAAGAAGCCATTGGCGCAAAACACGCAGCCGCAATGGATTTAAGTGCAGCGTGTGCTGGTTTTATGTACGGAATGATTACAGCGCAGCAATTTATTCAAACGGGAACTTAT
>NZ_JAWRYN010001174.1:0-251 GCF_046534585.1 Peribacillus sp. SIMBA_075
GTGAAAATCATGGAGATTTTGCCTTCAGATCAGGTCAGGTGCGAAATGCCGCTATGCAGTCGGTGACGCGGAAATAGGCCGGCCCGGCAGCGGTCTTGGTTTCAAAGCGCCCGGACGCGCCGAGGCAAACGCCGACATGCTCGCCGCCATCAACAAGGATCACGACGATATCGCCGATCTGTGCCGATGCCGGCGCAATTTGCTCCAGATGCGAAGCGAAGAACGTTGTGAGCGATTTATGCCCGCGTTTG
>NZ_JAWRYN010001175.1:0-251 GCF_046534585.1 Peribacillus sp. SIMBA_075
CAGCCAGATATGGACGCAAAAGTTGATTTCGGTTTAATGGGTGCAGGTGTACTCGTTGCTTGTACAACCTTCATCTTTGGTGGTTTGTTAGAAAGCTTTGTTCATATTCCAGGTCCAATCTTAATGATTGTTCTTGCAGCATTAATCAAATACTTAAATGTGATGCCTCAGCATCTTCAAAATGGCTCACAGCAGTTCTACAAGTTTGTTTCAAGAAGCTTCACATGGCCTCTTATGGTTGGTCTTGGTAT
>NZ_JAWRYN010001176.1:0-251 GCF_046534585.1 Peribacillus sp. SIMBA_075
GTAACTAAATATAGAAAAAGCGGACTGCTTAGATGTTTAAGTATTAAACTAGTTATGTATAACAATCATATGAACAAAAAACAAGAAAACCCTTGTTAGTTACAGAATTGTTTAGTTCAGATGTTTAGACGGATCGTGATTTGAACAGTGCGACAAAAACACTGGTTATCAGCTGAAGAAGTAACTAAAGATTAGTTCTTCCTAAAATACAATTAAACAACCTGAATTCCATGCTTATGTGAACTCACGTT
>NZ_JAWRYN010001177.1:0-251 GCF_046534585.1 Peribacillus sp. SIMBA_075
TGCCGATCGTGGTGCTGACGATGATGGCCAACCCCGGGATGATCCAGATCCTGCTCGGGCATGGCGTGCTGGCGCTGGTGGACAAGGGTTCGGCGATGAACGAGCTGCCGGTCGCGGTGCTCTCGGCCGCCCGCCGCCGTCGCTTCATCAGCAACAGTTTCCGCAGCAAGCTGGCCATGCTCGAAGGCGGCATCACCGATTCGGGGGCGCCGCCGCGCCTGTCGCCGCGCGAGACCGAGGTAGTGCGCATG
>NZ_JAWRYN010001178.1:0-251 GCF_046534585.1 Peribacillus sp. SIMBA_075
GCGCGCGAAGCGACCCAGCACCTGCGGCAGGATCGATTCGCCAAAATCCTCCTGCAGGCCGAGGCGCACCCAGCCTTCCAGTTCCAGGCCACGCACCGCGCCCACCGCTTCGTCGTTGAGTGCCAGCAGCCGTCGCGCGTAGGACATCAACGCCTCGCCGCCGTCGGTGAGCACCAGCCCGCGACCGGAGCGGCGCAGCAGCGGCGTGCCGGCCTGATCTTCCAGCTTGCGCAGCTGCGCGCTGATCGCCG
>NZ_JAWRYN010001179.1:0-251 GCF_046534585.1 Peribacillus sp. SIMBA_075
CATCAAAGGGGTTGTCGTTGGACATGTCATTGAGCGTGAACAGCATCCGAATGCAGATAAATTAAACAAATGTCTTGTTGATATTGGAGAAGACGCTCCTGTGCAAATTATTTGCGGGGCTCCGAATGTGGAGAAAGGACAGCATGTCGCAGTCGCAACAGTTGGAGCAGTTCTTCCAGGGAACTTTCAAATTAAAAAAGCAAAACTGCGCGGCGAAGAGTCTCATGGCATGATTTGTTCTCTGCAAGAAT
>NZ_JAWRYN010001180.1:0-251 GCF_046534585.1 Peribacillus sp. SIMBA_075
TTTTTTCCACTTTCGTTTGGAAAAAAGCTATCATGGTCGTCTCTTCTCATTCCGTAATATGTTTGAGAGAGTTATGTTCCAAATTGTCTTACTCGGCACAGGCTTCTTCTTAGATACGATTGGATTGCAATATATGGTTCTCATTTTCGGTGTGATTTCATTATTAATTATTTTCATTTCATTATCTAAACAGAAACCATATGAAAAACAACCTTCGCAATCTGCGCATTTATAGCATGCATAAAGACGCA
>NZ_JAWRYN010000143.1:0-423 GCF_046534585.1 Peribacillus sp. SIMBA_075
GACGGATTTCTTCTATTGAATTATTTGCTGCGATTAATTCTTTTCTCGTTTGAATATCAATGCCATAGAAGCATGGATACTTAAGAGGTGGTGAAGCAATTCTTACATGGACTTCTGTCGCTCCAGCCTCGCGAAGCATACGAACAATTCGTTTACTCGTCGTTCCTCTTACGATAGAATCATCAATCATCACAACTCGTTTTCCTTCAACTACGCCTCTTACTGCTGAAAGCTTCATCTTAACCCCTTGCTCACGCAGTTCTTGAGAAGGTTGAATGAACGTACGTCCAACGTAACGATTTTTAATTAGTCCTAACTCATATGGAATGCCTGTCGCCTCCGCATAACCAATTGCTGCTGAAATACTAGAGTCTGGTACACCAGTAACAACATCAGCTTCAATAGGTGCTTCCGCCGCTAAAC
>NZ_JAWRYN010001181.1:0-251 GCF_046534585.1 Peribacillus sp. SIMBA_075
GTGCGTATTATGCACCTGCTGCTTCACTAGTTGAAATGGTTGAGGCGATCCTAAAAGATCAGCGCCGCGTCATCCCAACGATTGCATACCTTGAAGGTGAATATGGCTACGAAGGCATTTACCTTGGTGTTCCAACAATCGTAGGTGGAAACGGACTTGAGCAGATCATTGAGCTTGAGCTGACAGAAGAAGAAAGAAGTAAGCTTGATCAATCTGTTGAATCTGTTAAGAACGTCATGAAAGGATTGTCT
>NZ_JAWRYN010001182.1:0-251 GCF_046534585.1 Peribacillus sp. SIMBA_075
TCGCTTCACCCTTAAGCGCGAGGGGCTTAGATATTCCGTTGAATCGAATGAGTCAGATGGATTCGGTTTTGTCTGGTTCGTCCGCTTTCGGGTATGTCGCTTAGTGGGAGAAGTGAGTTGGGCTATGCAGTTGGTGTGCGACGGGGGGCGTTCATTGTTTCTTGCATCGCTTTGTCGTCACCGCCTCGCTTAGTGTTGAGCTCCCGCCATGAGCCAGGAAGAACGCCTGTCTCATGGCTTCGCTTCACCCT
>NZ_JAWRYN010001183.1:0-251 GCF_046534585.1 Peribacillus sp. SIMBA_075
GGTGCTGACCGGCGCGCTCGACCGTGCCGCCGTCATCGCGTTGTGGCCCCAGGCCAGTGCGGCACTGGCGGGCATCCATCGCCTGGACCTGCGCGGGGTCGAGCGCGTGGACAGCGCCGGCGTGGCCTTCCTCGCCGAGCTGGTCGCGCGCCTGCGCGCGGCAACGGCCGCCGAGCCGGTCCTGCTTGGCACCCCTACCGGCCTGTCGGAGCTGGCTTCGGCCTACCGGCTGACGCCCACATTGGAATTCC
>NZ_JAWRYN010001184.1:0-251 GCF_046534585.1 Peribacillus sp. SIMBA_075
GTTTATTGTCGTGAATTGTATGTTTAAAGCAAAGGAGTGAACCGTATGAAACCTATATATGCATTTGATAAAAACAACAAGTATATACCTGGTGGGGATAAAGAAATACTCGATGACGCTGAAATTCCAGAGGGGTTTACGGATGTACAACCTCAAGAAGGGTTATATATAGCGGAATATAATCCCGCGAGCAAAACATGGAGTGAGTCGGCAACCCAGGAATACATTGATGGCTTACAAATAGAGCAACC
>NZ_JAWRYN010001185.1:0-250 GCF_046534585.1 Peribacillus sp. SIMBA_075
CTGCTAAATGTTTTACAAGAAGGTACTGCGCTTTGTTCGTATCTTGATACTCATCCACGTGAATGTATTGGAACTTACGCTGATAAAACTCTAGTACTTCTGGAACACGTTCAAATAGCTGAATCGTTGTCATAATTAAATCATCAAAGTCTAATGAATTATTTTTCAGAAGACGTTTTTGATATTCTGTATATACATCGCTCGTTAATTTTTCATATGGATCAGCAATTGTAATTTTTTTCGCATATTT
>NZ_JAWRYN010001186.1:0-250 GCF_046534585.1 Peribacillus sp. SIMBA_075
TCAGCTTATTCAAGCACATACGACAAATGATGCATCTAAAAAATAAGGAAGGAAGAAAGAAATCGGCTACCCAATGAGGTAGCCGTCCCTTTTATTCCGAAGCCATTTGGATATTTTTAAACTGGTTAGAAAACAGCTGGTAGTAGAAGCCTTGCAGCTGCATCAGCGAATCATGGCTCCCTTTTTCGATGAGTTCACCGCGGTCTACCACCATAATCGTATCAGCATCTCTGATCGTATTCAGCCTGTG
>NZ_JAWRYN010001187.1:0-250 GCF_046534585.1 Peribacillus sp. SIMBA_075
GGTCCTTTTTCTCCAATTCCGTGACTTGGATAATAGGCGTAACGAATTGGTAAATCCGTTATAATTCTGCCACCTAATTGTCCTTGTTCTTCCCAAAATCGACTTTTAAATTGAATTCCTATTTTTGTAGCTGGCATATAATGCAATTCGCGAATTGTTTTCCACTTCGCATGAGATATCGAATCAAATGGATCTACTTCTACAAATCGCATTGTTGAAAAAGGAATTGTAACAATAACTAAATCCCCTG
>NZ_JAWRYN010000019.1:0-82383 GCF_046534585.1 Peribacillus sp. SIMBA_075
CGCGGAAAGCGAGCATCTGGAGGGGAAATCAACCACAACTCACTACCTGGTAAATAGCAACAAAGTATGTGAAAACAACAGCCTTTTCAAAAGTTGTTCATAAGCTAAAGAAGTGTTCTGGATCATAAGGGTTATTGATGTGACAAAAGGTGGTTTGCACAGTCTTGACTATCTGATTGAAAGAATGCTATCATAAGGTTTCCGATTTTCCGTCTTTTGTAAGTATGTAAAAATTTATATAAATAAACCACTAGATTAATAGAGGTGAGAGCATGAATAATTTTCTTAAAAAAAGCCGGCATTTATTTGCAGATAACATACTAGGCTTTTTCTTTATTGCGGTAGTCTTGTTTTGGATAAAAACGTATATTGGATATCGAGTTGAATTCAACTTAGGTATTGAGAATGGACTACAACAGTTTTTGCTATTCATAAACCCGATTAGTTCAGCCATTTTATTCTTTGGGTTGGCATTACTGGCGAAAGGTAAAAAATCGTTTAAATGGATCATCGGATTGAACTTATTGATGTCCTTATGGCTATTCTTCAATATTGTTTACTACCGTTCATTTACCGATTTCATTACATTACCAACCTTGACACAAGTGCAAAATAATGCCGGGGATTTGGGACCGAGTATTTTAGAATTATTTAAATCCCATGATGTATTTTATTTCCTTGATACGGCACTTTTGATTGTGTTGTATAGTTTCAAAGACTTTAAAGTGGAAAACTTCAAAGTCAAACGCCGTACGGTTGGAATGATTTATCTTGCAGGGCTTGCAATTTTTGCTATTAATTTAGGACTTGCTGAAAAGGATCGTCCGCAATTATTGTCAAGAACATTCGACCGGAATTATATTGTCAAATATCTGGGTATGTTCAACTATACGGTATATGATGCCGTTCAGAATACTAAAACGTACGCTCAGCGTGCAACTGCAAATAGCACGGATATCGCGGAAGTGGTCAATTATACGAAGGCAACAAGCGCTGAACCGAACCCTAAGTATTTTGGTGCAGCAAAAGGTAAAAATGTCATATACCTGCATTTGGAATCCATGCAGAATTTCATGATCGATTATAAGTTGAACGGGGAAGAAGTAACTCCATTTCTAAACTCACTTGCACATGAGAAGTCAGATTTCATGTACTTTGATAACTTCTTCCATCAAGTAGGCCAAGGTAAAACGGCAGATGCTGAATTCATGCTTGAAAATTCCCTGTTCGGTTTACCACAGGGGGCAGCATTCACAAACCGAGCCCAAAATACGTATCAAGCGGCACCTGCGATTTTAGGAGAAAAAGGATACACATCTGCTGTTTTCCATGGTAATTACAAATCTTTCTGGAACCGAGACCAGATGTATAAGGCTCTTGGGTTCAATCAATTTTTCGATGCAAGCCATTATAATATGGAGAATAAAGAAGAAGTGCTAAGTTATGGTTTGATGGATAAACCTTTCTTTAAAGAATCGATTCCAATGTTAGAAACGCTTAAACAGCCTTTCTATACAAAATTCATAACGGTATCTAATCATTTCCCATATGCCATGGACCAGGACAAGGCAACAATCGGTAAGCAAACGACAGGTGATGCTTCCGTTGATAATTACTTCCAAACTGCACGCTACGCAGACGAAGCGCTTAGGGAGTTTTTCGTTTATCTGAAGAAATCCGGTCTGTATGATAACTCAGTAATCGTTATGTATGGCGATCACTATGGTATTTCGGAAAACCATAAAGAAGCCATGTCAAAAGTGCTTGGCAAGGATGTTGGCGCATTTGAGAACGCCCAATTGCAGCGTGTACCATTATTGATTCATGTTCCAGGTGTTAAAGGCGGGGAAATGCACCAATACGGAGGACAGATTGACCTTCTCCCGACTTTATTGCATTTGTTAGGAATTGAATCTAAAGATTATGTACAATTCGGTTCTGACTTATTGTCTAAAGATCATAATGAAGTTGTACCTTTCAGGAATGGTGATTTTGTAACACCAGATGTTACTTCCATTAAAGGAAAATACTTCGATACGAAAACAGGAGAACTGGTCAAGGAAAATGATGACATCCGCAATTATAAAAAGAGAGTTGAAAAGATGCTCAATTTATCCGACCAAGTGGTGAACGGTGACTTACTCCGTTTCTATACTCCAAAGGGTTTTAAGCCAATTAACCCTGCTGATTATGATTACACATATAATGAAGAAGGTTCAAAGGAATCCGATTCTGATAAATAAGCTGAAAAACAGGCAGGAAGCCATTGCTTCCTGCCTGTTTTTTTATATGCGTTAGATCATGCTTCATTGGTCATCATGGCAACATAATTTCTTATTTCTTCAGGCTTTCCCGCGTATTTTTCTGCACGCAGTTTATCTTTCATGATTTTATCCTTTGCTTTGATCAGGATTTCTTCACCCATGGATTGTGGCACGACAACGACTCCATCTATGTCCCCTATGATGATATCACCTGGAAACACTGTGACACCTCCACAGGAAATGGGGATATTGGTTTGCCCTACACCAGCCTTGCCACTTGAGGCAACCGTTGTCCCTTTACTGAAAACAGGGAAATTCATTTCTTTAATTGCTTCAAGATCACGAATGACTCCATCGACTACGAGACCGCCAATTTCCATGGTCTGCATCATGCCGACAACAAAGTCACCTGCTATTGCACGGTATGTATCACCTTTGCTGTCAACGACTATTATATCTCCAGGTCTTGCTTCGCCGATTGCTTTCAAGACGGCTGAATTATCACCGACGGGCATCTGTACGGTTAAAGCACGTCCGGCAAAATGAAACTTTTCTTTTAAGGGTTTAATCGCTGATTCCAGATTGTTCAATCCCTCCATTGCATCTGAAATGGCCGTGGTGGGCAAATTCCTAAACTGTTGAATGAGAGCATCCATGAATATGATTCCTCCTTGAAGGTTATGAATATAGTCTAATTATACACAAATTTCGTAATTTTCCATTTAGTTTCTGCTTATCGGTAAAATGGGAAATGTGGTGAAGTTCTTCTGTCATAAGGGGGCAAGGTAAGTCAATGGTTTAATCAATCGATTGATTAAATTTTCATGTTCATGGATTATCCTTTACACATCGCGTTTCCTACTTGTTCTGTATGTACTTCTATATAGCCTGTTTACTTCATTCGCCTATGTCATCAAGAGGGAAATATCTCAGTTATCCTGCCTCGAGCGACGGCGCAGTGAAGCGGTCCTTAAGTGGAACCGGTGTGAGGGAGATCACTAAAGAGTTTTCAGCAATCTTCAAAGCAGGAGCAAAACCAAGACGGAGGTTGCCAATGTAAGCCAAAGGGGGCTAAAAACTTCTGGATGAATGATCAAAAAAATGATTCCTGCTATAACGGCAGCCTGTTGTATGGTTATATGTCTAATGAAGTGTATTCCGGCTTTAAAACAGGCTTTAAGTAGAGGCATATGATTCATTTTCATTCCTCCTTTTTCTTTCAATAATATGACCAGGCATAAAAGAAAATACATGGGGATTCGTTTTCTGCTCAAGGATTACGGGTATAGTAAAGGTAAAATAAAAGGAGGAATCATAGGTGGTTATTGTATATATTAGTCTTGCCCTCTTTATCGGATCGATCATCTATTTCGCTTTTTTTGCTTTCAAAACATTTAAGGATTCCAAACCGACAATTGAAAGTGTGACTGAAACTGTTTCACGCATTTAGGCAAAAACGGATCAGATTAAATCAGAGACGGATCAACTCGCCATGACTCAGCAAGAAATCACAGAAGATGTTCAATATAAAAAAGAGGCTGTACAATATACGGTTGATGCCGCTAAAAAAACACCGGAACCATTCAAAAATATTTGGTTTACCATAAAAGGCGACAAATGGAAGCTTAGAAATAAAAGTGATGCATAGGCGTTTGCCCGAATTTGGAAATGCACATGATATCGTAAAGTAATAAAAGATTTGTTGGAATTTTACCGGAATGGTTCAGGAGAAACGCGCAGGGATCTGCTTACACGGAGGGGAAAAAGCCCGAGAGGTTATGATTATGACCTATCGGGCTTTTTTTGTATTGGGAGAGGAAAAAGAGATGGCTTTGATTCAATTGTGATTGCGTGAATATTTAATATAGGCGATGAGTTTAAAATATAATGATTGCTGGCATGGTTATTAGTTTTTTTATCATCGGCGATAAAAATCATTGCATAGGGAACCCATTATGCCATTTGGACTCGAATAGGGGCTCCTGGGATCAGTTCTGGTAGGCATCATGTACGGTACGAGGTGCGTTTGGTGTTTTTTGGGTGAAGGTACTATCGGATTGAAAGTCACTTCTCATGAATAATCTATCCACTCCTCGTAAATAGTAATGTTAAACGTTTGAAAGGAGTGGAGAATATGAATTATAAGGCGATAGTATCAAGTGTGATGATGGTTTTAGTGATTACAGGTTGTTCTACTAATAATAAACAAGGTGCCAATGAAAATCTTGGCCTGAATCGTACGCATCAGGATAATGTAAAACATCCGACGAATGTAAGCGATACAAAGCGAAATATAAATAATGATAATGATAATAATGCAAACGATATGAGGGTCTCCGATGATATCTCAAATCGTGTTGAAGCCTTGAAGGAAGTAAAGGACGCCAGGGTCATCGTGACTGATAATAATGCATATGTTGGGGCAGTATTAAATGACGGCGGGGATAAAGATATCTCGAATGACCTTAAAGGCAGGATTGCAGATGCAGCAAGAGGAGCAGATCCATCGGTAGACAACGTTTATGTTTCGACAAACCCTGACTTTGTTCAAAGCATGCATAAGTATGCGAATGACATTCAGAATGGAAAACCCGTTGCAGGATTCGTTGATGAGTTCCGTAAACTTGTAACACGCGTTTTTCCAAGCCAAAAGTAATTGGCAAAGAGTTAAATGAATGAAGACGCAAAGGCTTATCCGTTAGATATCATGCTTTTTTAGGCATGGGATCCGGATAGGTCTTTTCCTATTTCAGGAAAAAACTAAAGGTAATCAGCAGCGAGTTGGTTTTTAGGATATCGGTGAATCATGACTAACTTTAAAGAGGGTGGTTACAATAATTGGGTAAACTAAAAAATTCAAGACAGGTAATGGGAGGCGGAATTAGTGAGGTTTTTTAAGGGAAGGAAGAAAACGGATGCAGCAGCCTTTCAGGTTACTTCCAAGGACTTTCAAGAACTTCTTAAAAAATTTGAAGCATCTAATGATTTTCTTACCTTCCAATTTCCGAATGAAGATGGCTATACCATCTCCTATTTCAGTTCACTGATTAGTGAACAACAGCTCCATGAACAAGTACTGGCTGTCATCTCTAATCAAACAAAGAAGGATCTTAAGCAATTAAAAAGCGATATTCCGATGGAAGATATGAAAGTGACGACTGATATAAACGTCATTCAAAGGTTGGTTTTGGCAGGATCGATCTTGATTCAATACAAGAAAGATGATGAAATGTGTTTGCTGATTCCTTGTGCTCACAGTGTGAAAAGGCAAACTTCCATACCCGAGTCGGAATATACAGTCGCTGGGCCTAAGGAGGCTTTTGTTGAATCGCTTGATACGAATTTGAATCTAATTCGCAATCGGTTACCCATTCCTGAATTGCAGTCCAAGGAATTTCGGGTTGGGAGCATCTCGCAAACCAGGTTAGTGGTGCTCTACATAGATGGGATTGTAAATCAACAGATCATCCATACAGTCATGCAGAGAATAGATGATATAGAGTATGATACGATCGTGGATATTTCGTTTGTAAACCAGATGATCACGGATAATCGGAATTCGATGTTTCCCCAACTGATTGATACGGAGCGGCCTGACCATCTGGCCAGTGTATTATCAGAGGGGAAAATAGGGATTATGCTGGATGGATCGCCTCATGCATTAGTTGGTCCCAACACCATCATTTCGTTCTTTTCTTCATTTGAGGATTATTTTCAAATTTGGAATCTTGGTACTTCATTCCGTTTGATTCGTCTTTTCGCAGTCCTGTTTTCCGTTTTATCTTCACCTCTGTATGTTGCCGTTTTAACCTATCATTATCTGGTGATCCCTACTGATTTGTTGCCAATCTTAATTTCATCAAGGGGAGTGATCCCTTTTCCGCCGATTTTGGAAGCGATCGTACTGGAAGGTACGATCGAATTGCTGAGGGAAGCAGCGGTTAGGCTGCCTGCTAAGGTGGGCTCTACCATCGGCATTGTTGGCGGTATAGTCATCGGTACAGCCGCTGTGGAAGCGGGATTTGTCAGTAATGTCCTATTGATGCTTGTCGCTTTGGCTGCCTTGGCTTCATTTACAGTGCCGATTTACCAAATCAGTAATACGATTCGCCTTATCCGCTTCCCTTTTCTAATTGCAGCGCAGTTATACGGACTGTTCGGATTAGCTTTATGCAGTGCATTCATTTTAAGTCATTTATTGAAATTGACTTCGCTTGGCAGTCCATACTTAGACCCTCTTTACCCGTTAAGGATTTATGACTTTAAAGATAGTCTAATTCGCCTCCCTTTTTCAAAGCAGACTAAACGCCCACAATTTCTGCGGACGGAAAAGCCACTAAGGATAAGGAGGAAGGAGGAAACTAATAACTCCCAAAGTGATATTGATGAATAAGGCGAAGAAAGCGGTGAAAATGTATGGAAGTCAAACCAAAGGAAACTAAACTAATATCTCCATTTTTTGTTTTTTTTCTCTTGCCAGGCATGCAGATCGGAGTAGGGGTATTGGGGTTTGAACGGATCATAGCGAAAGAGGCTGGTCAAGACGCTTGGATATCGGTCCTCATTTCAGGGTTAATCATAAATGTTCTGCTTTGGATGTGTTTCAAGCTTTTAGGCAGGGGCCCCCAAACACTGGATTTGGTTGCCATCCATAAAGATTTGTTTGGTAAATGGGTAGGAAATGCTTTCAACATTTTTTTCATCCTCTACTTTATAATGATCTCCATCATTCTTATCAGGACTTATTTGGAAGTCATTCAGGTTTGGATGTTCCCTGGTGTTAATGTCCTGATGCTATTAACCATCATTCTAATTCTCGTGTATAGTTTTGTGGTGGGAGGGTTTAGGGCCGTTACTGGTTTTTGTATAATCGGACTTATTATTGGATCGCCGTTATTACTTTTGAATTATTTCCCATTAAAGCACGCCCACTTTGAGAATTTGGGTCCTTTACTTGATCATTCCTTTTTGGAAATCATGAAGGCCTGTAAGAGAATGACCCTGAATTACCTTGGTTTTGAATTACTCCTGATCTATTACCCATTCATTAAAAAGCGTGAAGACTCTCAAAAGTGGGCCCACTTAGGTGCGTTGTTTACCATGTCGATATATTTAGTCTTCATTATTGTCTCGTTAGCCTACTATCATCAAGATCAGCTGAAAGATGTAATTTGGGCTACATTGACTTTATGGAAAATTGTGGACCTTCCATTCGTTGAGAGGTTTGAATATATAGGGATTTCCGTTTGGCTGTTCATGGTGCTGCCGAATGTTTGCCTAGGGGTTTGGGCAGCGAGCAGAACAGTAAAAAGAGTGTTTGGATTTAGACAGAAAAAGGTGTTAGTTTACATCCTGCTTATCATTTTAGTTTCTTGCTGTTTTTTGGATAACCGCTATAGAATCGATAGGTTTAACACAATCAGTTCGGAAATAGGTTTTTATATCGTTTATTTGTACCTTCCTCTCTTATTCATATGGCAGTCGATTGTCTATAAAGTTAGGAGTCTTAATCCATGAAAATCAAACTTCTCTTGATTACATTATGTTGTTTCATGATGACAGCGTGCGGGGTGGAGAAGCAAATATTAGAAGATATTTTAATTGCTGAAGTCGTAGGTTATGATGATGCCGGAGACAAAAAAGTGAAAGGAACGGTCGCTGTCAGCGTTCCTCAGCCTGGGGAAGAAGCAAAACTAAGTAGAGAAGTATATGAAGCGACCTCCCATAATATAAAGACTGGCCGCCAGCAAGAAAATGCAAAAACACCATTCCCGATTGTCGGCGGGAGACTGACAGTCATTCTCTATGGTGAACAATTGGCAGGTAAGGGCTTGAATGATTATATTGATACATATAGGCGTGACCCAATGGTGGGAAGGGATTTATATTTAGCGATCGTTCATGGCAAAGCGGAGGATGTAGTTAAAATGGAGCCAAGGTTGATTAAAACTCCAGGAGTCCAAGTGAAAGAGCTGATCGAACAGAATATCAGGACTAATTTGCCTGATGTAGATTTGCACAGGTATTTATATGCATGTCATGGTAAAGGAATCGATCCGGTCATGCCCCTATTGGAAACTGCAGGAGACCATATACGGGTAAGGGGTATCGCCCTGTTTAAAAGGGACAAGTATATCGGCAAATACATCCCTTATCAGGACGGATTTTTATTCAAAGTCCTTAGTGAAAATTTTAAGCTGGGGAGTTATGAAATCAAATGGAAGGAAAATGACTTTTCAGATATCAATAACGTGGAATCACGTGTCCATTATGATATCAGGAATGCAAATCAAGACCCCGAAGTCAGGATTGAAGTGAAATTAAAAGCGAGTCTGCTTGAGGTCCAAGGTTATGACTTGGGTAAATCAGTCGACCTGAATAAAATAGAGGCCAAAGCAGAACATGTCATTGGTGAAAAATTACATGAGATGGTAACCATGTTTCAGGAAAACAACATAGATCCGATTGCACTCGGTGATATCGCTAAAAGTAAAACAAGAAATTTCAATCAGAAACATTGGGAGGAGGCCTATCCTCATATTCCAATCGAGGTGGATTTGGATATTGAAATGATTCAAACGGGAATAGTAGAATAAAAGAAGAATATTCTGAAGTTTCCCCCTTTATAATAGGGGTATTGGTGTAATTATATCAATGCGGCTAAAGAGGGGGGAAAGGCATGGACAAAGCATGGTGGAAAGAGGCAGTTGTATATCAAGTGTATCCAAGGAGTTTCATGGATAGTGATGGAGATGGGGTAGGGGATTTAAACGGGATCTTTATGAAACTCGATTATTTACAGGAGCTGGGTGTGAACGTGATATGGCTATCCCCTGTTTATCAATCTCCCAATGATGACAATGGGTACGATATCAGTGATTATCAATCAATCATGACTGAATTCGGGACCATGGCTGATTTTGATAGGTTGCTGAAGGCGTTGCATGAACGTGGAATGAAGATGATGATGGACCTGGTGGTCAACCATTCTTCAGATGAACATTCGTGGTTCAAGGAATCCCGATCCTCTATAGACAATCCAAAGCGTGATTATTATATTTGGAAACCTGGAAGGCATGGGAAAGAACCAAATAATTGGGAGTCCATTTTTAAAGGTTCGGCATGGGAATATGATGAAGGAACAGATGAATATTATTTACACTTATTCAGCAAGAAACAACCGGATTTAAACTGGGAGAACCCTAAGCTCCGTGAAGAAATCTACAGCATGATGACTTGGTGGCTGGATAAGGGTGTCGATGGTTTTCGGATGGATGTCATCAACTTCCTATCAAAAGATCAGAGCTATTCAGATGGATCCATTCAGCATGGGAAGCAGTTTGGTGATGGAAGCCCCTTTTTCTTGAATGGCCCGCGGATACATGAGTTTTTACAGGAAATCAATCAACGGGCACTTTCAGGATATGACGTGATTACCGTTGGGGAGATGCCAGGAGTCACCCCGGAGGAAGCGCAATTGTTCACAGGGAAAGATCGTGGTGAATTACATATGGTCTTTCAATTCGAACATATGGATTTGGGGGGCGGACCAGAAGGGAAATGGAGTAACGAAAAGTGGAACCTAAGCGATTTAAAACGAATTCTTTCCAAGTGGCAGACTGGTTTGGAGGAGGATGGCTGGAACAGTTTATACTGGAACAATCATGATCAGTCCCGGATTGTCTCAAGGTTTGGAAATGATGGAGAGTATCGTATTGAAAGTGCAAAGATGCTTGCCGCCTGTCTTCATATGCTTCAAGGTACACCTTATATATATCAAGGGGAAGAGCTGGGAATGACCAATGTTGCATTTGAAAGCATTGATGAATATCGGGATATTGAAACGTTGAATTCATATGACGAACTCGTCAATTCGCATGGCTGGTCAAAAGAGCGGATGATGTCAGCCATTCACGCCCGAAGCAGGGATAATGCGAGGACACCGGTTCAGTGGAATGACTCCCGGAACGCAGGATTCACGAAAGGGACTCCTTGGATTAAGGTCAATCCCAATTTCCCCGAGATTAATGCAGAAAAAGCCTACAATGATCCAAATTCCATTTTTCATTTTTATAAAAGGCTTATCCAATTACGCAAAAAATATGAAATTGTCGTTTATGGCCGTTTTGAACTGCTCTGTCCAGATGATGAACGAATATTTGCCTATACGAGAACGTTGGAAGATGAAAAGCTGTTAGTGCTATGCAACTTTAAGGAGGAGCATGCCGAATATTCTTTGCCTGAAGAGCTAAATTCATATTCTGCTACAAGGCTGATCGGTAATTATGAACAGGGGGAAAAAGGAATCTCGAGAATGCCTCTGCGTCCATATGAATGTCGTGTATATCATTTGAAATGAAAAAGGACCTGGTTTTCTCCGTTGGAGAAGACCAGGTCCTTTTTAGTATTATTTTGATTTAAGGTCACATTCCTCAAGAGGAATGACTTTCGTTTTATGTTTAATTTTATAGCCGAACCATAGGACGAAAAATAGAATTAAGCCAATGTAGGAAACGAACATTGAATTCCAGTCGATCCCATTACTGCTGAAAGCTTGATAGCCTTGTCCGATGATAATGATAATACATAGGACAAGGGCGAATATTGGCCCGAATGGGAAGCCTTTGGCCCGGTATGGCAAAGCATTCATATCAAGGCCTTGAGCTGCGTAGGCTTTGCGGAATCGATAATGGGCGATCGCAATCCCGACCCAGGTGACGAATCCTGCCATGCCTGAAGCATTCAATAACCAAATATAAACGACACCATCTCCGAAAAATGATGCTAAGAATGCAACGCAGCCAACTAAAGAAGTCACGATAAGTGCATTCACGGGTACTCCTCTTTTATCTAACTTGCCAAGGAATTTAGGTGCTTTCCCATCACGTGCCAAGTCCCAGAGCATACGGGTTGAAGCGTACATGCCTGAGTTACCGGCGGAAAGTACGGATGATAAAATGATCGCGTTCATGATGGATGCAGCAAATGCAAGGCCAGCCCGTTCAAATACGAGCGTGAAGGGACTTACGGCAACATCTTCACTCAATAAACGTGAATCCGTAAACGGAATGATCATTCCAATTACGAAAATGGCAAGGATATAGAATAAAATGATGCGCCAGAAAACGGATCTGATCGCCTTAGGGATATTCTTTTCTGGATCTTCACTTTCACCAGCCGTCACTCCAAGCAATTCTGTTCCTTGGAATGAAAAGCCGGCAGCCATGAATACACCTAGAATCGTGAAGAACCCTCCATTAAAGGGACCTTCGCCCATTGTGAAATTGGAAAAACCAATAGGGTCTTTTCCACCCATGATTCCGAGAATGATCAGGACACCAGTGATCAAGAAAATGACGACTGTCACGACTTTGATCATGGCAAACCAGAATTCTGCTTCCCCAAAACCTTTAACGGACATGTAATTGATAAGAAACATAGTGATTAACGCAATAGCACTCCAGATGAAGGAGGGAGTATCAGGAAACCAGAACTTCATAATTAAGACAACAGCTGCTAATTCAGCGGCAATGGTGATTGCCCAGTTATACCAGTAGTTCCATCCAATCGCAAAACCGAAAGACGGATCGACGAATTTGGATGCATAGACACGGAACGAACCGGCCACTGGCATGAATGCTGCCATTTCTGCAAGACTTGTCATTAAGTAATAAACCATGATGCCGATGACCGCGTATGCCACCAAGGCACCGCCGGGTCCGGCTGAATGGATGGCACCGCCACTTGCTAAAAATAAACCTGTTCCAATCGTTCCACCTAATGAAATCATCATTAAGTGCCGCGCTTTCAGGCTCCTTTTTAATTCAGTGGGGCTTGATGCTGATTGTGAATTTGGCAATTGATGTTACACTCCTTTTTATTGGAAGGGAACGAAATATAAAAAAACAGCAGTCGAAAAAGATCGACGGCTGTTTATAATAAACCCGTTTATCCTTCCGAAGATAGCTCCCCACGCTTTTAGAAAAAACGTGACAGTGATGTTCCTGTTCGGTGACACCGCCAGCGAGAATATACATGGAATATACCCTAACTTCGGCAACTTATCCTTTCAAACGGAGTCTTGAATTTTCCAGAATCTCGTCCGTTCTACTTTTATAAGCTGCAGCCTCTAACTCATCGGTAAATGAGGAAGTATTCAATTTTCTTAAATCGTAACGCCAGCTTGTAATTGGCCGTACGATGGTACTCATGAAAAATTATGCAATCGCAAATAGAATGCTAGTAACTGAGTAAACTTTACTATATCAAAATTATAAAATAACTTCTGGGATATCGCAATGATTATTTTATGTGGTTATTTTTCCCTAGTTCTCGAAAGATTGGAAGAGGAAACGATATATAAAAGTAAAGCCATTCTGATAACAATACCGTTATTAAACGGTCCTTCTTTTTATAAGGGCGTAGTCCAATTTTACATGTTGGACCGATTCGGGATTCTCAAATAGATCCACTGCCATTTTTCCAATCCATTCCAGAGGCAAGGAAATGGTCGTGATGTCCAGCATCTCACTGAGGCCATCATTATTGAAGCCCAGAATGGCCACCTCTTCAGGTACCCTCATACCCGATTTCTTAGCGGTGAGCATGAATCCAGCAGCCGTGTCATCATTAGTGATGATGATGGCTTCAGGTTTGTTTATCATCGAATGCCAATCCTCAAACAACTTTACACCGTCTTTGATGTGATAACTGCCTTCAAACAACCATTCTTTATTGTTTATAAGTTGATGTTTACTCATGATATCGTTAAAGGCCTTTGTTCGCAGAGAACTGTTCCTGCTCTTTTTACGGCCGAGGCTGTATCCAATTTTCTTATATCCTTTAGAAATCACGTATTCAAGGGCACAGGAGAATGCTGCATAATGATCAATGCTGATGGATGAGAATTCAGCCTGGGCTGTATCCTCACATAAGATAATAGGTCCGTATTTTTGATAATCCAAGAGGATTTTCATTTCCGAAATTCTTGAACAAACGATAATGCCATCGAGTTGCTTCATTTGCAGCATATTCAAAGCCTGGATTTCTTTCTCTCTTTCATAATGGGTTTGAAAGATCACGATATGACACCCAATTGCATTTGCCTGTTTAGTAATTCCGTTAACGATTGCCCCGTAATATGGGTGATTGGTGAAGGGGATGATGATGCCGATAAGATTTGTTTTGCCTTTTGAAAGATGAATGGCGTTGATGTTTCTCGAATAATTCAAGCGATCAATGGCTTGTAAAACGCTCTCTCTCTTATCAGGGCTTACATAAGGATGATTATTCAATACACGAGATACTGTTGAGACAGATACACCAGCACATTGAGCAATTTCTTTAATGTTTGTCATGGGATCACCATTTTTTCTTTTTTTTATATTGTACCGTATGAAACCCATTTCAGAGCAAGAGAACAGAGCATGGCTGCTGAAGATTTCTTCAAATAAGGTCTTGTTCTGGTATGGGTTTCATCCTTTAAGATTGGTTTAAGTCTTAGAGGAGGAGGAGATCAGGATGTTCCAAACTTTAATCAGCCTGTTTGTACTTTGCGGAATCGAATTGGGATTGGCGTACATGGCAGTTTCTTTAAAGCCGGAAAAATGATTGGCAATGCACATGGAATGCCAGATGCCCGTCGAGAAATCCGCGTTTACTCTTGAAATACACACGTTTACTCGTGAATTTCACGTCGTCCCATCATAAACATTAGAAAAAGCTCCCCTAGTTTATATTCACCATAAAAACTCTACAATATAAATTAACTTCATCATTACGTTTTATGTACTGAAGGAAAAGCACTCTCCATTTTAGTAGTTGGAATGCTCATCATACCTGCCGCAACGGCTTATCTGCTGACAGATCGGTTAATTAGAATGATATTTTCAGTATAATGGTCGGGGTGTTAAATTAAGTCATCGGTTATAATTCAGCTGCCATTTTGGATGCCTCGATATCCGGTTGCATGGTTGGATTGGCCTTTCTCTTTTCCCCAAGCCATGGATTGGTCAGAAGTGTGCTGAAATTGGAGAAAATCAAAGGAGGCACATGCTTAAATTCCCCCTTTCTGCAGGCTCCATGCAGATAACTTCATGAAGCTTGTAAACTATTCTTCGATATAGTTGTGATTTTATTTGTTTAAAGTATAATGAATAAGTGTATTTAAAGATGTATCGCAGGAGCCTTTTTAAGGGAGAGTTAAGTATGGAAGAACAAAATAAATTTTCATCTCGAATAGATTTTTCTTTGGTCACAATATTGCTGTTATTATGCGTAGGAAGTTGCTTAGCAATCTATAGTGCCCAAACGACTGGACAGTACGCGGAAAACTTCTTAATCAAACAAATCTTTTGGTATATAGTGGGGATTGGAATCGTATTAGGGTTTATCACCCTTGATTCGGATCAACTGAAAAAAATTTCCTGGTATGCCTATGGATTCGGATTATTTTTGCTTTTATTGCTGATCCTAATGCCAGAAAGTGTAGTACCTAAAATAAATGGTGCAAGAAGCTGGTACAAAATTCCAGGAGTCGGTTCGATTCAGCCATCGGAATTCATGAAGGTTTTCCTAATCCTGGCATTAGCAAATCTTATATCAAACCATCATCTCAAAAACACGCTGAAAACGATTCAAACGGATATCTGGCTGCTTATTAAAATCGGTCTCGTTACAGGTGCCCCGCTAATGTTAATCATGCAACAGCCGGATTTAGGCACCGGGCTTGTCATCTTGTCAATCATGCTAGGAATGGTTTTCATATCAGGTATATCATGGAAGATTCTGCTGCCTATCATTTCGGGAGGAATCGCCGTGGCTTCCACGGTCCTATACTTCGTCCTTTGGAAGCCGGAGATCCTGGAAAAATACTTAGGGGTAAAAACCTATCAATTCGGCCGTATCTATTCTTGGCTTGATCCATATAATTATGCGAGCTCCGAGGGGTACCACTTAACCAGATCCTTACTGGCCATCGGCTCCGGCCAGACCACAGGTAAGGGGATAGGTGAGAGGGTAGTGTATCTCCCAGAGAGTCATTCGGATTTCATTTTCAGCATCATCGGTGAAGAATTCGGTTTCATCGGATCAAGCATCTTGATTTCCTTGTTTTTCCTATTGATTTACCACATAACAAAAACGGGAATGGACACGAAAAATAACTTCTATACATATATCTGTGTTGGCGTTATAAGCATGTTGACGTTTCACGTTTTTCAAAATATCGGCATGACGGTAGGCCTTTTACCGATTACGGGGATTCCACTTCCATTTATCAGTTATGGAGGAAGCTCGCTAATGGGGAACATGATGGCCATGGGCTTAATATTCAGCATTCGGTATCACTATAAGAAGTATATGTTTTCTACGGATATCTAAACATAAAGCCGGCCTCCCGTGGCCGGCTTTACTTGTGCAAAAAAAACAAAGGGAAGCAGAATCTCCCCCTGAATGTTTGCTTATTGAATGTTCGATCCAGGTGGGAACTGATTTTTATATCCGGAAAATTGTTGATACGATTGGCTTAGGCTCGGAGCCTGCGCCTTTTCTAAACTATACCAGCCTTTTTCGAACATAAGGTTATAGAGCTCACGCTGCATCTCCTGATTTTCTTTCGAAACGGAGAAAATGTCTTGGAATAATGCTTGGTTACTCATTTCATGCAAGGCAACGGAAAAGGAGTTACAAAAGTACTTTTCAGTTGTGAGCATATCATTTATAAAATCCCTGTCATTCATTTGAGGAGTCTTTGCTACAGGAGATTCTGGATTTTGGACTTTGTTTTCATTGGGCATCAAGAACCCTCCTTTACTGGTATTGTTGTTGAACCTGGTTTTGATCCGGATTCAAATGTTTCAAAATGGTATCGTAATGGCGTTGATGCATGAGTCCGCACCGATTTAACGCATCAATGATTTGTGGGTCCTTGCATTGAGTGGCAAAAAAATGTGCTTTTTTAATCGCATTCAGATTCCATGCAAGCATATCGGTTAAGTATAAGCTGTCTTTTACCGAAACCATTTCCGGTGGCTGTTTCATATAGCCGGTGGACTGCTGTTGGCTGTTAAACGAATTTTGCTGTTCCATCATTCTACCTCCTTCAGTGTTCTTTAAACGTACTTAAGTTCCCCTTCAAGAAATTTTTTTATTCTTGATTCTAAATTTCTGAAAATTGAATTAAATGGTAAAATAATCTTGTGCATCTATTTTCCGAAATGATTTGGAGGGGAATGCAGATGGAAAGAATATTGAGAAGTCTATTTCTTTTTTTATCAACGAACAAAAGCATGACAATGGCAGCGAAAAAATACGGATTACGGTTTGGGGCCTCGCGTTTCGTGGCAGGAGAAACATTGGATTTGGCCTCTGTTGTGATTGCAGACCTAAATAGGAAAGGGCTCGCTGTTACCATTGATTATTTAGGCGAATTCATAGAAGAGGAACAAGAAGCAAGGAAGATGGCAGATGAATGTATAGAAGCGATTCGCATGATTGGCAGAAATGAACTGGATTCACAGTTATCTCTGAAGCTAACCTCGATGGGCTTGGATGTATCCGAACGAGTCGCAATGAACAACATGCGGAGGATTTTAGCGGAAGCCAAAGCCCATAAGGTTTTCGTGACGCTTGACATGGAAGATTTTCCGCGCTGTCAGCCAACTTTGGATGTATTCAAAAACTTAAAGGCTGAATATAATGAATTGGGGACTGTCATCCAAGCATATCTGTATCGGACCGAAAAGGATATTGAGGAGCTGAATGAATACCATCCGAATCTAAGACTTGTTAAAGGAGCATATAAAGAATCAAGGGAAGTGGCTTTTTCCGAGAAAAAAGACGTCGATGAAAATTTCAAGAAAATTATCAAGAAGCATTTGCTGAATGGCAATTATACAGCAGTTGCCACACATGATGATAAAATCATTGATTATACGAGGGACTTGGTCAAAGGGGAGGGAATTCCCCAGGATCAATTTGAATTTCAAATGTTGTATGGCATACGTAATGAGAAGCAGCTTGAACTTGCTAAAGAAGGATATAAGGTTAGGGTGTATGTTCCTTATGGTACGGATTGGTATGGGTATTTCATGCGCCGCCTTGCGGAGAGACCGGCCAATATTGCTTTCGTTTTAAAAGGCCTTTTCAAGAAATAGAAAGCGAGAGCCGCCCCGGATAAGGGACGGCTGCTCTAATAGAAGGCTTTATTTTTTGAATTGATTGTTCTGGCTGTTCACTTTATTGATTCCATGTTGACGTTCACCGCCAGGTCCGGCATTGCCTTTTACGCTTGCTGCACTTACAGCTGCTTTAGAAGGATTATTTTTACTCTTCATTTTATAATTCACCTCCTGCCCGGTTATTTTTTACTGAACAGAGGAGAAATAACCAAAGTAATTTGGAGGAAAAAATATTTTTTTTCCTGTTTAATCATTGCGGAATTTCCAAATTTATTCTATATTAATAATAAGAAAAAATATTCAAAATTTTTTGGATTAAAAATGAATGAGTATTCATTCAATATATTGCGTAAGGGGGATATAAACTTGGTTCGACAAATACGAAAGGCTGCTGTTCTAGGGTCAGGAGTTATGGGATCAGGGATTGCCGCACACCTTGCTAACATTGGCATTCCGACTTTATTATTGGATATTGTACCTCGTGAGCTCACAGAGGATGAAAAGAAAAAGGGTTTGACATTAGATAATGAACAAGTGCGTAACCGCATCAGCCAAACTGCGATTACTAAACTTTTAAAACAGAAACCAGCTCCGCTTTCTGCTAAGGGAAATATTGCATTGATCGAGGCAGGAAACCTGGAAGATGATATAAGTCGCTTAAAGGATGTCGATTGGGTCATTGAAGTGGTCGTTGAAAAACTTGAGGTTAAGCAAAGTGTATTTGCCCAGGTTGATCAGCATCGTAAACCAGGAAGCATCATTTCATCGAATACATCCGGAATCTCAATCGAAGCGATGGCAGAAGGCCGTTCGGAGGATTTTCAAAAGCACTTCCTGGGAACCCACTTCTTCAATCCACCGCGTTATCTTAAATTGTTGGAAATCATCCCTACTAAAGCTACTTCACCAGAAGTGCTCGAATACATGAAACGATTCGGAGAAGATGTACTGGGAAAAGGTGTCGTCGAAGCCAAGGATACGCCAAATTTCATCGCAAACCGCATTGGCACTTATGGTTTATTGGTCACTCTCCGGGAAATGCAAAAAGGCGGATACAGTGTCGGAGAAGTCGACTCGGTTACAGGACCGTTGATCGGAAGGGCAACTAGCGCGACTTTCCGGACACTTGATGTAGTTGGATTGGATACCTTTGCACATGTTGCCAAAAACGTATATGACCAGGTGGATGGGGAAGAAAAAGAAGTTTTCAAAATACCTGATTTCATGAATGAAATGCTTAAGAATGGGTGGCTTGGAAGCAAGTCAGGCCAAGGGTTTTTCCTGAAAAGGGGCAAGGAAATCCTTGAACTGAATCCCGGAACCCTTGAATATGCTGAACGAAAAAAATTAAAAACGCCTTCCATCGAAATGGCTAAACAGGCCAAGGGCTTGGAAAATAAACTGAAAGCGCTTGTTTATAGTGAAGACCGTGCTGGCCAATTGCTTTGGAACGTGCTGAATCCGGTGATTGTATATTCTGCCCAACTGCTTGGTGACATCGCGGATGACATAGTGGCAATCGACCAAGCGATGAAATGGGGCTTCGGCTGGTCCACTGGTCCTTTTGAAACCTGGGATGCGATAGGTGTAGAGAAATCGGTAGCCCGCATGGAAGCGGATGGCCTCACAGTTCCGCAATGGGTGAAGGATATGCTCGCCAAGGGCATCACTTCTTTCTATAAAGAAGAAAATGGCATTGTCCACTATTATGATAATGGTGAATATAAAGAGCTTATCGAAAATCCTAAAGTGATCAATCTTAAAGCAATCAAGAAGCAAAAAGGCGTAATCAAGAAAAACAGCGGTGCAAGCTTGATAGATATCGGCGATGGAGTGGCTCTTCTTGAATTCACTTCACCGAATAATGCAATCGGTCTGGATATCATGCAAATGATCAATGCGGCGGTCGACGAAGCGGAAGCGAATTTTAAAGGCCTGGTCATCGGTAACCAAGGCAAGAATTTCTGTGTTGGCGCTAATATTGCAATGATGTTGATGGAAGCGCAAGATGACAATATTCTCGAACTTGATATGGTCATCAGCCAATTCCAAAAGGCGATGCTTAAAATTAAGTACAGTGCGGTCCCGGTAGTGGTAGCCCCGTTTAATATGACACTTGGCGGTGGTGCTGAAGTATCCCTTCCGGCTGCGCGCATCCAGGCAACGACTGAAACGTATATGGGACTAGTGGAAGCTGGTGTAGGTTTGATCCCAGGCGGCGGCGGTACTAAAGAACTTTATGTGAAGACATTGAGGAATATGCCGAAGGGTGTCGACTTTGATTTACAGAAAGTGGCCAACAAAGTATTTGAAACGGTCGCCATGGCAAAAGTTTCAACCTCTGCTGAGGAAGCACGCGGGGATAATTTCCTTAATTCAACTGATGGAATAAGCGTGAATGCGGATCATCAACTATATGATGCGAAGCAGGCAGTCATCTCCATGTATGAACAAGGTTATACTGCTCCAACCTGCACAAAGATTCCTGTAGTAGGTGAAACGGGTTATGCCACACTGCTATTGGGGGCGGAATCCATGCGCCTTTCAGGATTCTTATCCGATCATGACCTTGTCATAGCCAAAGAGCTTGCATACGTCTTGGCAGGGGGGAAACTCCCATTTGGCACGAAAGTGGATGAACAGTATATCTTGAACCTAGAAAAACAAGCGTTCCTAAAACTGATTTCAACTCCAAAATCACAAGCAAGGATGCAGCACATGCTTGTTAAAGGGAAACCACTCCGTAACTGATAATAGATGAAGATATGGCCAAACGAAGGTTAATAGATTGATAGCTTAAAAATGAGTAAGGGGGATCCTCATGAAAGAAGCGGTAATAGTAGCTGGAGCAAGGACTCCGGTAGGAAGAGCGAAAAAAGGTTCTCTTGCTAATGTACGCCCGGATGATTTAGGGGCTCTTGTTGTAAAGGAAACGTTAAAGCGTGCAGGGAATTATGAAGGCACCATCGATGATCTGATTATCGGTTGTGCGATGCCTGAAGCTGAGCAAGGATTGAACATGGCGCGTAACATTGGAGCATTGGCAGGATTGCCTTATACAGTGCCAGCCATAACCATTAACCGTTACTGTTCAAGCGGATTACAAAGTATCGCTTATGGAGCGGAGAGAATCATGCTTGGCCAAAGTGATACAGTCATTGCAGGCGGAGCGGAATCCATGAGCCTTCTGCCGATGATGGGCCATGTAACACGTCCGAACGCGCAACTTGCGGAAAAAGCCCCGGAATATTATATGGGTATGGGTCATACTGCTGAAGCCGTTGCAAAAAAGTACGAAATTTCCCGAGCCGATCAAGATGCATTTGCTGTACAAAGTCATCAAAGGGCGGCTAAGGCCATTGCAGAAGGAAAGTTTTCGGATGAAATCGTGCCGGTTGACGTAACCCTCCGCTCAGTGGGGCCTGATCTTAAATTAAAGGAAAAATCATTCACATTTGCGGAGGATGAGGGCGTTCGTCCAGGAACGACTGTTGAAGTGCTGAAAAAACTAAGACCTGCATTCTCTGTTACAGGATCCGTAACAGCAGGGAATTCATCACAAACGAGTGATGGAGCAGCCGCGGTCATGGTCATGGATGGGGAAAAGGCATCTTCATTAGGGATGAAACCGATTGGTAAGTTCCGCTCCTTTGCTGTAGCGGGGGTACCACCTGAAATTATGGGCATCGGACCGATTGCAGCCATCCCTAAAGCTTTAAAACTAGCAGGCCTTGAGTTATCCGATATTGGTTTATTTGAATTGAATGAAGCCTTCGCTTCCCAATCCATTCAAATCATTCGTGAGCTGGGATTGAATGAAGAGATTGTCAATGTGAATGGTGGAGCCATTGCCTTGGGCCATCCCCTAGGATGTTCAGGAGCAAAATTGACATTAAGCCTGCTTCATGAAATGAAGCGCAGAAACCAACAATTCGGAGTCGTGACAATGTGTATCGGCGGCGGAATGGGAGCTGCCGGAGTATTTGAATTATTAGCGTGACCCACCCTTTCCAGAAGCTGTCAACATGCTTCCGGCGGGTTTACTATCATTAACATTTAGGAGGAAATAACATGTCGAATCAAACTAAAGATAACCTCATTAAAGGCGGAGCCTTTTTAGTAGAGGATATTACGTATGATCAAGTGTTTACACCTGAAGATTATTCCGATGAGCATAAAATGATTGCCAAAACTTCTGAGGATTTCGTAGTGAATGAAATTCTGCCGCAGGTTGAACATTTAGAGAACCATGAATTTGACCGTTCTGTTAAATTACTGAAGCATGCAGGTGAAATCGGTTTACTTGGTGCTGACGTTCCTGAGGAATACAGCGGATTGGGTCTTGATAAAATCAGTTCGGCATTAATTACAGAAAAAATGGCACTTGCAGGCGGCTTCGGTATTACGCATGGTGCACACGTAGGTATCGGATCTTTGCCAATCGTATTATTCGGGAATGAAGAACAAAAGAAAAAATATCTCCCTTTACTGGCAACGGGAGAGAAAATTGCTGCGTATGCATTGACGGAGCCCAGCTCAGGTTCAGATGCCTTAGGAGCAAAAACGACAGCGAAATTGAATGCAGAAGGAACCCACTATATTTTAAATGGTGAAAAACAATGGATTACGAATGCAGGTTTTGCAGATGTCTTCTGTGTTTACGCTAAAATCGACGGCGAACAATTCTCTGCTTTCATTGTTGAGCGAGATTATAAAGGCGTATCAACTGGTGCTGAAGAGAAGAAAATGGGGATCAAAAGCTCATCTACACGTACATTAATCCTTGAAGACGTTCTTGTACCAGTCGAAAATCTTTTGGGTGTAGCAGGAAAAGGGCATGTCATTGCATTCAATATCCTGAATATTGGCCGGTATAAGTTAGGCGTGGGTGCTGTCGGCGGATCTAAACGTGCCCTTGAGATTACAGCTGCTTATACGAATCAACGCCAACAGTTCAAAACGAAAATTTCCGATTTTAACTTGACGAAAGAAAAACTTGCAACAATGGCGGCAAAAATTTATGCTGCTGAAAGCTCTGTTTACCGTACCGTTGGACTTTATGATCAAAGACAGAGCAAGTTGACGGATGAGCAAGTGAAAGATGGAAAATCAATGGCAGCTGCAATCGCTGAATATGCAATTGAGTGTTCAGTGAATAAATTCTTCGCCTCCGAAGTATTGGATTACGTTACGGATGAAGGTGTACAGCTTCATGGTGGTTATGGTTTCATGCAGGAGTATGAAATTGAAAAAGCATATCGTGATTCCCGTATTAACCGGATCTTTGAAGGTACAAATGAAATCAATCGATTGCTTGTTCCGGGAACTTTCCTGAAAAAAGCACTTAAAGGGGAATTGCCACTTCTTCAAAAGGCACAAAGCCTGCAAGAGGAATTAATGATGATGATGCCGGAAGAGCCTGGCGATGAGCCATTGGCACAAGAAAAAATGCTTGTTAGAAACGCTAAGAAAATCGGTATTTTGGCTAGTGGCCTTGCTGCACAGAAATACGGGAAAAACCTTGATCAAGAACAAGAAATCCTCTCCAACATTGCTGATATAGCTTCCCTTGCCTATGCAGCTGAGTCCGTTGTGTTACGTACGGAAAAAGCAATTGCGTCTACGGGGCTGGAGAAGAACAAACAAAAAGTACTTTATACGGAAATTTTCGTTCAGGAAGCTTTCAATGAAATAGAACAACATGCAAAGGAAACGTTAATTGCGGTTGAAACAGGCGACACACTTCGCATCATGCTTGCTTCCCTTCGCAAGCTGACAAGACACACTCCAATCAATGTCATTGCGAAAAAACGTGAAGCTTCGGTTAAGGTAATCGAAACGGAAAAATATGCGCTATAAGCAATAAATCAGAATCTGTAAAGGGGATGCCCGTAAAGGCATTCCCTTTATTTCCTTTGATGAAATCTCATTGGGAATTCAAAGGATATTTCATTGTATTGCGTGGTGAAAACGGGTATTCTAATGATAGGTGGTGAAACGATGGGCTTAACATTATATTGGTACCCAAAATGCGGCACATGCCGTAATGCGAAAAAGTGGCTGGATAATCATGAACTGCAATATGAAGCAATCCATATAGCGGAAAACCCGCCTTCGCGAACTGAAATCGAACAACTATATAAAATCAGCAATTTAGAGTTGAAGAAGTTTTTCAATACTAGCGGTCAAAAATATCGGGAGCTGGGCTTAAAGGATAAGCTGAAAGAAGCTTCTGATGCAGAGATGCTTGATATATTGTCCACAGATGGCATGCTTCTGAAAAGGCCGATTGTTACGGATGGTACCAAAGTGACGGTAGGCTTCAAAGAAGAGCAATTCAATCAGGTTTGGAACTGAAATTTAACAAAATATTTGGTTAATTCCTTACTAAAACATAAGATCTGCCTTATAATGGAATAGATAAAAAAAGATGTACATATGGAGGGTTAAAATAATGACAACAACACCAAAAGAACTTCGTTACACTAAAGAACATGAATGGGTCAAAACGGAAGATGGAACAGTGCGCATTGGAATTACTGCTTTCGCCCAGTCCGAGCTTGGGGACATCGTATTCGTTGAGCTTCCGGAAATCGGTGATGAACTGAAAGCGAACGAGCCATTTGGAAGTGTGGAATCCGTTAAGACGGTTTCTGAGCTTTATGCTCCAATTAGTGGCAAGGTTGTTGAAGTAAACGAAGATTTAAGTGACAACCCTGAATATGTAAATGAATCTCCTTTTGAAAAAGCATGGATGATCGTGCTTGAACCATCAAATAGCAGTGATATTGAAGATCTGATGAGCGCTGAAGAATATGAAAGTTTGATTAACGGTTAAAATAAAGGAGAGGGGGGCCTGGAAAGGCCTGCTCTCTTTTTCATTTTGTACAATTGCAGTTGCGCACATAATTCGTGAGATGGAGTGATGACATGGAATGGGGCGAGTTCGATAAAGTGATCATTGTAGAAGGCAGTTCCGATAGAAAAAAAGTTGCCTCCGTTTTAAATGAAGATGTGGATATAAGATGTACGAATGGGACCATATCATTAACTAAGCTCGATGAATTAGTGGATGAATTGATGGAACGTGATGTTTATCTCCTGTTTGACGCAGATGAATCAGGAGAAAAGCTGCGGAAGCAATTCCGAAGGGAAATGCCGGAAGCGAACCACCTGTATATTAATAAAATGTACAAAGAAGTGGAAAGCTCACCCGAACATCATATCGCAACTGTGCTTTTATCTGCCAATATGAATGTGAAAATGAAATTTTTAAGTCAAAGGATGAACGATTAATTGATGCAGGAATGGAAAGAAGAAGAGTGTAAGATTGCCGTTGAAAAAGGGGAAACCTTTTGTTTATATTTATATACGCCTTTATGCGGTACCTGTCAGGTGGCTTCCAAGATGCTGACGATATCCATGGAACTTTTCCCGGAATTGAAGGCAGGCAAAATGAATATGAACTATGTCCAAGCAATCGCCGAATCGTATGAAATTGAAAGTGTCCCTTGTTTATTGCTTTTCAAAAAAGGACAGCTGCACAAAAAAATATATGCCTTTCAATCCGTTCCTTATTTGTATGGATTGCTTAAGGAAATCAGCTAAGAAACCAATCAGAACCGGATTGGTTTTTTTATGCTCCCAAATTGAAATCAAAAAAAGAATATTCTAACAATTCATTGACTGATTAATTCTAAAATGCTATATTTTGAATTAAGTAAGTAACGGCTGAATTTAATAGTTCTTATCAAGAGTGGCGGAGGGACTGGCCCGACGAAGCCCGGCAACCGGTATAAATTTATATACGGTGCTAATTCCAGCAGAGTGTTGGCTCTGGAAGATGAGGTGTGTTTTAAAACCTCTTCTTGTGGAAGTGGTTTTTTTGTTTATGAAAGGCCAGGTTTTCATGAAATTCCAACTAAATCCATAGAAAAAGGTGAAATCATATGTCAGAGAAAAAGTTGCGTTTTGAAACATTGAGTGTTCATGGCGGTCTGCAAGCTGATGAAACAGGTGCCCGGGCAGTCCCTATCTACCAAAGCAATGCATACTTGTTCAAAGACACAGACCATGCAGCGAATTTATTTGGTTTAAAGGAGAATGGTTATATATATACACGACTCCATAATCCCACGGTCAGTGTTTTTGAGGAAAGAATGGCCTTATTGGAAGGCGGTATCGGCGGATTGGCAACTGCAAGCGGAATGGCAGCCATCTCACTGTCAATCCTGAATATTGCCGGTGCAGGGGATGAAATTGTTTCAGCCTCTACATTATATGGCGGCACGTATAATCTTTTTGAAAATACTCTTCCTAAATATGGGATTAAGGTGAAGTTCGTTTCACCTGATGACCCAGAAAGTTTCAAAAGGGCAATTACGCCAAGAACAAAAGCCATATTTGCTGAAACGATCGGAAATCCAAGTTTGAGGGTCCTTGATATAGAAGCAGTAGCGGACATCGCCCACGAAGCCGGGATACCTTTAATTATCGATAATACCTTCGCTACACCGTATCTATGCAGACCAATTGATTTTGGGGCGGATATTGTCATCCATTCCGCTACAAAATGGATTTTGGGAAATGGAACGACGTTAGGCGGTGTCATAGTGGATGGAGGGAAGTTCGACTGGAACTCGCCAAACTACCCTGGCTTTACGGAGCCAGACCCAAGCTACGACGGTCTTGTATACGCCGATGCAGTTGGACCTGCTGCTTTTATAACGAAAGCCCGAGTGCAGTTGCTTCGTGATTTAGGTCCTGCGCTAAGTGCCCAAAGTGCATTCCAGTTTACGCTTGGACTTGAAACGCTGCATGTAAGAATGAAAGAGCATCTTTCGAACACCAAGTCTGTTATTCAATATTTGGAAAATCACCCTGCCGTGACTTGGGTTTCACATCCCGGTAAAGAGGATCATCCAGATAAAGCCCTTGCGGACAAATACTTGCCTAAGGGAGCAGGATCTGTTGTGACTTTTGGAATACAGGGTGACCGCGAAGCCGGGGCAAAACTTATCAATTCGGTGGAATTATGGTCCCATGTAGCTAATGTAGGGGATGCTAAGAGTTTAATCATCCACCCTGCCAGTACGACCCACCAACAATTGAATGATGCAGGTCTGGCGAAAGCGGGAGTGCGTGCTGATCAGGTCCGTTTATCCATCGGGATTGAAAATGCAGAGGATTTAATAGAAGATTTAGAGCAGGCAATTGAAAAAGCGACGAATATCGTCTCCCTGACGTCTAAAACGGTTTAAGCAAAAAGTCCAGTTCATTCTTTTACTAGAAATAATATACATTGCACTCCTTTTTTATCTATGATAAAATTTCCCCATACTAAAGAACTTAATGTTGTACAAATATTCTATATATTAGCTCTTATCAAGAGAGGTGGAGGGATGTGCCCGATGAAACCCGGCAACCGACAAGGAGATTCCTTGGAAAGGTGCCAATTCACACAAAGTTTAATTACTTTGGAAGATGAGAGGAAGGCCAGCTTCTTCACCTGCCTTTCTGCTCATGCAGAAAGGTTTTTTCTATTTCATTTGGGAAAACCTTCATGAAAGGAAAAAATGGTATTAAAAACTGACTAATAATGTAGAGAAATCAACTAAGTTCATAGGTTTTATTGGATAAAAGAGGTGAGCATTAATGATTACATTGACGAAAGTAAGTAAGCTTTTCCGAACAGGAAAAGGAAACGGTGAGACTATTAAGGCAGTAAATAATGTGAATGTTGAAATAAATAACGGCGAGATTTTCGGTATTATTGGTTACAGCGGAGCGGGGAAAAGTACTTTGATCAGAATGCTCAATGGATTGGAAACACCTACAGAGGGATCCGTTGTGGTGGCTGGGAAGGAAGTTTCAAAAATTAAAGGGGCTCAGCTCCGTAAGGCACGTCAGGAAATCAGCATGATTTTTCAACATTTCAATCTATTATGGTCCAGGACCGTTCAGGAAAATATATCCTTCCCATTGGAAATTGCAGGAGTTTCAAAACTTGAACGCACCAGGCGTGTGAACGAATTGATCAAGTTAGTCGGATTGGAAGGCAGAGAAAAGGCATATCCTTCGCAATTAAGCGGAGGGCAAAAGCAAAGGGTGGGAATAGCCAGGGCCCTTGCAAATGATCCTAAGGTCCTGCTTTGTGATGAAGCGACTTCTGCCTTAGATCCACAGACTACCGATTCCATACTCGAATTGCTTGTTGACATCAATCAGCGCCTGGGGTTGACGATTGTTCTGATAACACATGAAATGCATGTAATACGTAAAATCTGTCATCGCGTGGCCGTGATGGAAAACGGGCAAGTCGTTGAAGAGGGACCTGTCCTGGATGTATTCAAGAATCCTAAAGAACAAATGACGAAGCGTTTCGTGCAACAGGTAACGGAACCAGAAGAAACGAAAGAAACGATGGACCATTTGCTTGAACGCTTTCCTGCAGGTAAAGTGATTCAATTGACTTTTGTAGGTGATCATGCAGAAAGCCCGTTGATCACCAAGCTCGTACGTAACTTCGAGTTGGATGTCAATATCGTTCAAGGTAAAATATCCCAAACAAGAAGCGGTTCATATGGAACGTTGTTTATCCACCTTGATGGTAATGAGGATGAAATGCTCCGCGCAATAGAATTCATAAAAGCACAGCAGGTAGGCGTGGAGGTGATTACTCATGCTTGAAGAATTATTGCCGAATGTAGATTGGGAATCCATTTTAGAAGCAACGAAAGAAACGCTTTATATGACAAGCATCTCTGTAGTGGCTACCTTCTTTATAGGCATACTATTAGGGCTGATCCTGTTCTTGACAGGGAAAGGGAATATATGGGAAAATCGGGCGGTCAATGCGGTCATTGGTGCTTTCGTTAATATATTCCGTTCCATTCCATTTCTTATTTTGATCGTGCTGCTCATTCCTTTCACTAAAGCGCTTGTCGGTTCCATGATTGGTGAGAATGCAGCATTGCCAGCACTTATTATCGGGGCGGCGCCATTTTATGCGCGTATGGTTGAAATTGGTCTCCGTGAGATCGATAAAGGTGTAATTGAAGCGGCTAAATCCATGGGGGCAAAAACGAGTACGATCATTTGGAAGGTCCTTCTTCCAGAGTCGATGCCGGCCCTTATTTCCGGGATTACGGTAACTTCGATTGCATTGGTCGGCTATACCGCAATGGCCGGGGTCATCGGCGCAGGCGGGCTTGGTAATCTAGCCTATCTAGACGGCTATCAAAGAAGCAACAATGACGTTACGTTAGTAGCGACTATCGTTATTCTGATTATCGTCTTCATTATTCAAATTATTGGAGATGTGATTACATCTAAATTAGACAAAAGATAAAGGGAGATGAATAGGATGAAAAAGTTTTTAGGATTTGCATTAATCCTTGTTTTATCGATTGCTCTGGCAGCTTGTGGAGCCGATAAGGACAAAAGTGGCAGCGATACAGAAAAGGAAACGAAGAAATTAGTTGTAGGGGCATCCAATGTTCCGCATGCTGAGATTCTTGAAAAAGCTAAACCTCTTCTTAAAGAAAAAGGAATAGATTTGAAAATTGAAAAATTCCAGGATTATGTTTTACCGAATAAGGCTTTAAATGATAAGGAATTGGATGCTAACTATTTTCAGCACCTACCTTTCCTTGAGGCGGCCAATAAAGAGAATGGATATCATTTAGTCAACGCGGGCGGAATTCACATCGAGCCTATCGGACTATATTCACAAAAATATAAAAGCATCGCTAAACTTCCGGAAGGGGCAACAATCATTATGAGCAGCTCGGTTGCTGACCACGGACGTGCGTTATCTCTGTTGGAAAAGAATGGCCTGATCAAGTTGAAAGAGGGCATCGATAAAACGACAGCAACAACAAAAGACATCGTTGAAAATAAGAAAAACCTTAAATTTGATGCTAATTATGAAGCAGCTTTACTTCCAAAGATTTATGAGAGTGGCGAAGGGGATGCAGTTCTGATCAACTCTAACTATGCAATCGACGCAGGCTTGAATCCATTGAAGGATTCGATTGCCATTGAAGATTCAAAATCACCATATGTGAACGTTATTGCGGTTAACAAAGGTGATGAAAATAAAGAAGAAATCAAAACTCTGGTAGAAGTATTGCATTCTAAAGAGATTCAAGATTTCATCCTTAAAGAATATGATGGTGCAGTTGTACCGGTTGATAAATGATTCAAGAAATGGCGGCCTGATAAATTCAGGTCGTTTTTCATGTTTAATCCCGAATCTGAAGGGTAAATAATTATTGAAGGAAATAAAATGATACACAAATTTGAAAGGATGGTTCACTATCAATACTCTTGATTTAAATGTAACAAGCGAAATGGAAAAGGCGATGCAGTCTTCACATGGGATTGGCTACAGTGAGTACAGTAGGAACTTAGACCTCCGTATCGAGGTTGAGAAGGAACGAGATAGGGAACATGTAAAGTGCAACAAAATGGTCCTGGATCTTCAACGCAAAATTCACGTCTAAGCATATAAAAGAGTTCTTTAAAAGATCGGTCTGTAGAGGTAAAATGGAAAGTGGTCCGGAAAATAAGGGTTTCCTTATTGGATAAACTTACATAATGCCTGACAGTCCGATTTTTTTCTTTCCAAACCGGAACGTTCATACCTTCCAATCGAATCTGTCGAACATATATTAATAAGAACGAAGGTTTGCCGAATAATAAGATAATTTTAACAAAAGCTAAAATACGGCTGAATATGCTGTAAATATGCCCTATCTGTTAGTATCCTAAGAATAGGACAGGTTTTTACTATGTAATAAGTGGAAACCCCTATCTATATTAGTTGATTCTAAATTGGATTTGTTATAAAATTGGAATGAGAATAAATTGAGAATGCTTTTATGCAAATTATAGTAAAGAAAGTTATCTTTACTTTCTGGTAATAAAATAGGAATTAGTTCACGGAGGTATTATTATGTCAGCTTCTACATTAACGGTTAAAGATCTTCACGTATCAATTGAAGGTAAAGAGATTTTAAAAGGGGTAAACCTTGAAGTTAAAGGTGGAGAAATCCATGCGATCATGGGGCCAAATGGAACTGGTAAATCCACTTTATCATCAGCAATCATGGGTCACCCAAAATATGAAGTGACAAGCGGAAGCATCACATTCGATGGGGAAGACGTATTGGAAATGGAAGTCGACGAGCGCGCTCGTGTAGGTCTATTCCTTGCTATGCAATATCCAAGTGAAATCAGTGGCGTTACAAACGCTGACTTCTTACGTTCTTCCATTAACGCACGCCGTGAAGAAGGCGATGAAATTTCATTGATGAAATTCATCCGTCAAATGGATCAAAAAATGGAATTCCTTGAAATGGATGAAGATATGGCGCAACGCTATTTAAATGAAGGTTTCTCCGGCGGAGAGAAAAAACGTAACGAGATTCTTCAATTAATGATGATTCAACCTAAAATTGCAATTTTAGATGAGATTGATTCAGGGCTTGACATCGATGCACTTAAAGTTGTTTCAAAAGGAATCAACGAAATGCGCGGAGAAGACTTTGGATGCTTGATCATCACTCACTACCAACGTCTATTAAATTACATCACTCCTGATTATGTACACGTAATGATGCAAGGACGTGTCGTAAAATCAGGCGGTCCTGAACTTGCTGCCCGCTTGGAAGCGGAAGGTTATGATTGGATCAAACAAGAATTGGGCATTGAAGACGAAACTGTTGGCGAAGAAGCGTAAGTAGGAGGATTTGCAATGACTACAGAAACGAAATTACCGATTGAACAAGAGGATATAAGCTCTTATTCAACTAAAAATAATGAGCCAGCTTGGCTTTCCGAGCTTCGGATTCAAGCGTTTTCTGAATTTGAAAAGCTCCCGATGCCAAAGCCGGATAAAACGAAAATCGACAAATGGAATTTTACTTCTTTCAAGACCCACGCGGTTGAAAGTGAAGCTTTCGCCTCTAAAGAGGAGCTTCCGGAAGAAATCAAAGCCATCATTGAAGAAAACGGAAACTTATACATTCAACGCAACAATACGCCGGCACATATCAATCTGTCAGCAAATGTGAAAGAACAAGGCGTCATTTTTACGGATATTTTCACAGCGGCACGTGACCATTCCGAGCTTGTGCAAAAGTATTTCATGAAAGACGGCGTTAAAATCGATGAGCATCGTTTAACAGCATTGCATGCTGCATTAGTTAATGGGGGAGCATTCCTTTATGTTCCGAAAAATGTAGAAATCAAAGAGCCGATTCAAGCGGTATTCTTGTTGGATAATCCAGATACTGCACTTTTCAATCATGTATTGATCGTAGCGGAAGATAACAGCTCGGTAACATATGTGGAGAACTATTTCTCAAATGTTGAATCTAACGAAGGCATCGCCAATATCGTAACTGAAGTATTTGCGAATGCGAATGCAAAAGTGGAATACGGAGCGGTCGATACACTTTCAAAAGGCTTTACGACATATGTTAACCGTCGTGGAGTGGCAGGACGTGACGCCCGTATTGAGTGGGCGCTTGGCCTGATGAACGATGGAAATACGATTTCAGATAATACAACATATCTAATGGGCGATGGCTCTCACGGTGATACTAAATCCGTTGTTGTCGGACGCGGGGAACAAAAACAGAACTTTACGACAGCCATTATTCATTTTGGCAAACGCTCTGAGGGCTATATCCTTAAGCACGGTGTCATGAAAGACGCAGCATCCTCTATTTTTAATGGAATTGGGAAAATAGAGTTTGGTGCTACAAAGGCTAATGCCGAACAAGAATCACGCGTACTGATGCTGAGTGAAAAGGCACGCGGTGACGCCAATCCAATCCTCTTGATTGATGAAGATGATGTAACGGCTGGTCATGCTGCTTCCGTCGGCCGTGTTGACCCGCTTCAACTGTATTATTTAATGAGCCGTGGTATTACAAAGAAAGAAGCAGAAAGACTTGTCATTCACGGATTCTTGGCCCCTGTTGTTAACCAGCTTCCTATTGAGGGAGTTAAAAAACAATTAGTAGCGGTCATTGAAAGGAAAGTACAGTAATGAACCCATACGAAATTCGTAAGCTTTTTCCAATATTAGATCAAGAAGTCAATGGTCAGCCATTAGTTTATTTAGATAGTGCTGCAACCTCTCAAAAACCGGCTGCAGTGATTGAAGCGATTGAGCAATATTACCGCGGATACAACTCGAATGTTCACCGCGGGGTGCATACACTAGGAACAAAAGCTACGGATGCGTATGAAGGTGCACGTGAAAAGGTACGTAAGTTCATTAATGCTTCTTCTACAGAAGAAATCATCTTCACTAGAGGTACAACGACTTCTTTAAATACTGTAGCAAGAAGTTACGGTGGTGCAAATATTAAAGCGGGTGACGAAATCGTCATCTCCTACATGGAGCATCATAGTAATATCATTCCGTGGCAGCAGCTTGCCAAAGAAAAAGGCGCTGTACTGAAGTATATTCCGCTTCAGGAGGATTGTACGATTTCCCTTGATGATGTGAGGGCAACAATTACGGACGCAACGAAAATCGTTTCCATCATGCAGGTTTCGAATGTACTTGGTGTTATCAATCCTGTGAAGGAAATCGCGCAAATCGCCCATGAACACGGTGCTATAATGGTAGTCGACGGGGCGCAAAGCACGCCGCACCTAAAAGTGGATGTCCGTGATCTGGATTGTGATTTCTTTGCCTTCTCAGGTCATAAAATGGTCGGCCCAACTGGTATCGGCGCATTATATGGCAAAAAAGAACTTCTGGAAAAAATGGAGCCGATTGAATTCGGCGGTGAGATGATTGATTTTGTAGGTTTGTATGAGTCTACATGGAAAGAACTCCCGTGGAAATTCGAAGGCGGAACCCCTATCATTGCAGGTGCCATCGGTCTTGGGGCTGCGATTGATTTCTTGGAAGAAATCGGCTTGGATAATATTGAACGGCACGAACATAAACTCGCCGCTTATGCGATGGAGAAAATGTCTGCAGTTGAAGGACTGACGATATACGGTCCAAAAGATTCAGAAAAACGTGCGGGTGTAGTAACCTTTAATATTAATGACGTACATCCACATGATGTCGCTACCGTACTTGATGCAGATGGAATTGCTGTCCGTGCCGGTCATCACTGCGCACAGCCATTAATGAAATGGCTTGACGTGTCCTCGACAGCAAGAGCAAGTTTCTATCTCTATAACACGGAAGAAGATATTGATAAGCTTGTGTCCGGGCTTGTTAAAACGAAGGAGTATTTCAGCAATGTCTTTTGATAACTTAGATACACTTTACCGTCAGGTCATTATGGATCATTATAAGAAACCACGTAATAAGGGCATGCTAGAGGATGGCAGCATGACGATTGACATGAACAATCCAACTTGCGGTGATCGGATTCGATTAACGATGAAGATTGAAGATGGAAAAGTCAACGATGTTAAATTCGATGGTGACGGTTGTTCGATATCCATGAGTTCAGCTTCCATGATGACTCAAGCCATTAAGGGCAAAGACGTTGAAACTGCTTTAGCCATGTCCGAGACTTTTTCCTTAATGATTCAGGGAAAAGAATACGATGATGAGATGGACCTTGGGGATATTGAAGCCCTTCAAGGCGTTTCTAAATTCCCTGCCCGAATCAAGTGTGCGACGTTAGCTTGGAAGGCCATGGAAAAGGGATTGAAGGAATAATTAAATTAAAATGAGCTGTTGTAATTCAGCCATTTGAAATGGAGGAATACGAGCTATGGCAAAGAAAATGCCTGAAATCGGCGATTATAAATATGGCTTTGCGGATAAAGATGTTTCCATCTTCCGTTCAAAGCGCGGTCTGACAAAAGAAATCGTGGAAGAGATTTCTCGAATGAAGGATGAACCGCAATGGATGCTTGATTTCCGTTTGAAATCATTGGAGCATTTTTACAACATGCCAATGCCTCAATGGGGCGGCGACATGCAGAGCTTGAACTTTGATGAAATCACATACTATGTTAAACCATCAGAGAAATCGGAAAAATCTTGGGATGAAGTTCCTGAGGAAATCAAACAGACTTTTGATAAGTTGGGAATTCCTGAGGCCGAACAAAAATATCTTGCAGGCGTATCCGCTCAATATGAATCTGAAGTGGTTTACCATAGCATGAAAGTTGAATTGGAAGATTTGGGTATCGTGTTTAAAGATACGGACTCAGCACTTCGTGAAAATGAAGATATCTTCCGTGAGCATTTTGGAAAAACGATTCCGCCTACTGACAATAAATTCTCGGCATTGAACTCGGCGGTTTGGTCAGGCGGATCTTTCATCTATGTACCAAAAGGCGTTAAAGTGGATACTCCGCTTCAAGCTTATTTCCGAATCAACTCTGAAAACATGGGTCAATTCGAACGTACGCTGATCATTGTTGATGAAGGCGCATCCGTTCACTATGTAGAAGGTTGCACAGCACCTGTATATACAACTAACTCCCTTCATAGTGCGGTTGTTGAAATAGTCATTAAAAAAGATGCTTACTGCCGTTACACGACGATCCAAAACTGGGCAAACAACGTGTTTAACCTGGTTACGAAACGTGCGGTCTGTGATGCTAACGCAACTATGGAATGGATTGATGGTAACATCGGTTCTAAATTGACAATGAAATATCCTGCTGTCATCTTAAAAGGTGAAGGTGCCCGCGGTATGACATTATCCATTGCCATTGCCGGAAAAGGCCAGCACCAAGATGCTGGGGCAAAAATGATTCACCTGGCGCCAAATACATCTTCAACTATCGTATCAAAATCAATTTCTAAACAAGGCGGTAAAGTAACATATCGCGGTATCGTTCACTTCGGACGTAAAGCGGATGGAGCTCGTTCGAACATTGAATGTGATACATTAATCATGGATAATCAGTCTACATCTGATACAATCCCTTATAATGAAATCTTGAATGACAACATTTCCCTTGAACACGAAGCGAAGGTTTCCAAAGTATCTGAAGAACAATTGTTCTACTTGATGAGCCGCGGAATTTCTGAGCAAGAAGCAACGGAAATGATCGTAATGGGCTTCATCGAACCATTTACAAAAGAACTTCCGATGGAATATGCGGTTGAAATGAACCGTCTGATCAAGTTCGAAATGGAAGGCTCCATCGGATAATAACCGACTGTCATGCCTGTAAGGCGATTTAGAATAACCCATTCATACAAAAAGCCTGCCAGGGAGACTTGGCAGGCTTTTTGTTTTGGAAAGTGATACTCGACACCCTTATCAAAGATTGAATATGGTTATACAAGGGTAAAAAATAGTAGCCAGGAAATGGGGCCTGTCCCGAAAGGAGTGATGGTCAGATGATATATGTTGGTGTGACCGGTTGGGGGGATCATGATAGTTTGTATCATGGCGGTGTGTCGCAACGTGATAAACTCAAAGAGTATGGGGCTCATTTTCCCATTGTGGAGGTGGATGCCTCATTTTATGCAATCCAGCCAAAGAGGAACAGTGAAAAGTGGATATCCGAGACACCAGCGTCATTCCAGTTTGTCGTTAAAGCCTATCAAGGGATGACGGGACATCAGCGTGGGGAAATTCCATTTGAAAGTAAAAAGGAAATGTTCAAGGCCTTTCGGGACTCTCTAGAAGCTTATCAGAAGTCCGGCAAGCTCGCGATGGTCCTATTTCAGTTTCCGCCATGGTTTGATTGTAAACGTGAAAATGTAAATTACCTGAGATGGTGTAAAGCTGAAATGGGCGATATTCCAGCTGCCATAGAATTTCGGAATCAAAGCTGGTACAGACCCAACATGGTCCAGCAAACCCTGGACTTCATCCAAAAGGAGGGTTGGGCCCATACTGTATGCGATGAGCCTCAGGCTGGGGAGGGATCCATTCCTATCGTCCTCCATTCCACCCATGAAGATAAAACGCTGATCCGCTTTCATGGTCGTAACCTGCATGGTTGGCAAAGACCTTCTTCGGGTGATAATTGGCGTGAGGTCAGGTACTTATACCGATATAATCATCAGGAATTGAATGAATGGGTGGAGAAAATCAGGATATTGGAAAAGGAATCCAAGGAGATATATGTCCTTTTCAATAATAACTCAGGCGGAGATGCCGCTGATAATGCCAAACAAATGATTGAGTTGCTTGGTATAGAATATGAAGGACTGGCTCCCCGGCAGCTTGGTTTGTTTTAAGACGCATTATATAATTAATAAAGAGATGGTATAACAAGCAAGTAAGATGTAATATCCTCACAAACAGGTAAAGGCGGATTTCTTTATGGTATGGTTAGTATTAGTGGGTATCGGATTATTAGCGGGTTCAATTGGCTCTCTTGTCGGTCTGGGCGGCGGCATCATCATTGTGCCTTCTCTTTTATATTTAGGTGCATCTACAAATATAATAGAAGAACTGACACCTCAGATCGCCGTCGGTGTTTCAACGGTGATCATGATTTTTACCGGCTTATCTTCTACTTTATCTTATTTAAAACATAAAGTGGTGGATTATAAGGCAGGCTTAATCTTCTTTATTGGCAGTGCACCTGGTGGAATAATAGGAGCCTATGTGAATAAAAACCTTAATGTCCAAGCTTTTTCATTGTACTTTGGGGCTTTCATGATTTTCATGGCTATCGTGTTATTAGTGAAAAACCGTTTGAAGCCAATGGTTTTCAAGCCTGGTAAAGCGAAAATAGTTAAGACGTATAAAACTGAAAATGGACATTCGTTTTCTTATGGTTACCATCCCCTGATAGCTGTATCGATTACATTTGTCGTGGGATTCAGCTCCGGGTTATTTGGAATTGGCGGTGGAGCCTTAATGGTTCCTGTAATGATGCTTCTTTTCTTCTTCCCTCCGCATATGGCTGTAGCGACTTCGATGTTCATGGTATTTCTATCTTCGGTCACAAATTCGATTACACATATTTCCCTTGGAAATGTAAATTGGCCATATGCTTTTGCCCTGATACCAGGTGCATGGTTCGGTGCTAAATTAGGGGCTTACATCAATACGCGCCTAAAGAGCGGGGCACTTGAAAATATGTTGAAAATAGTACTGATAATCATTGGTTTACGTCTTATATACCAAAGTATTACAGGATAAACGAGGAGGAAAAATGATGTCAGAAATCATTCATTTATATCACACCAATGATCTCCATAGTCATTTTGAAAATTGGCCTCGTATTGATAAGTTTCTTAAAGAAAGAAGACAACTTCATCAAGAAACGGGAGAAGAGGCAATCATACTTGATATAGGAGACCATGTGGATCGCTGGCATCCATATACAGAAGGTACGTTGGGTAAAGGAAATATTGAACTTCTGAATGAAGCGGGCTACCAATTTGTAACCATCGGCAATAATGAAGGGATCACTTTACCTCATGATGCGTTAGACTCCTTATATGATCATGCAAGGTTCAAGGTCTTGGCAGCCAATATTTATTATAGGGATAATGAAAGGCCGGAATGGGCGCTGCCATATTGGATACATACAACGGTAAAAGGCACCAAAATTGCCTTGATAGGTCTGACAGCTTTTTTTCAAAAGTTTTATTCTGAGATGGGCTGGGAATTAACAGAACCATTCGTTGAGTTAAAGGAACAACTAGAAAGGGTTAGAACAGAGGCAGATGTAATCATCATCCTTTCTCACCTGGGCATCCATGATGATGAGCGGATGGCAGCGGACTTTCCGGAGATTGACGTCATACTTGGCGCGCATACCCACCACATCCTTCACCAAGGGAAATTGATCAATGATACACTCCTATGCGGTGCAGGGAAATATGGTTTTTTTGTTGGACAGGTGGAAATGACCGTCAATCAGGAAAAGAGAATTAGCAAGAAGAGTGCCATTCTCTATGATACGAATGACTTTTCGGAATTAGAGAATGAACGATCATGGATTGAAGCGATGTATCAGGCCGGTGGGGAAACGCTAAAACAGGTCGTAGTGGACTTACCGGAAGCGCTGGAAAATGATTGGTTCAAAGTAAGTGCTTTGACGAAAATCCTTGGTGAGGCCTTAAGGGAGTGGAGTCAGGCGGATTGCACCTTTTTGAATGCGGGTCTTCTGCTCGATGGATTGCCAAAGGGACCTGTCACAAAAGGGGATATTCACAGAATCTGTCCACACCCCATCAATCCTTGCATCGTTGAAGTTAATGGGAATGAATTAAAGGAAATCTTAATGCAATCGAGAAATGAGGAGTGGCCACACATTCAGGTGAAAGGTTTCGGTTTCCGGGGAAAAATCATGGGCGTCATGAATTATGATCAAATTGAATTTAACGAAATGGAGAATGGAATCGTAAAAGGGATATTGATAAAAGGGGAGAAACTGGAGACTGATAAGTCCTATAAACTGGCAATACCTGATATGTTCACGTTTGGGCACTTTTTTCCAAGTATTCAGCGCACAAATCGCAAGAAATATCTATTACCGGAATTCTTACGGGATATCCTTTTATGGAAGTTGAAAAAAATATATACAGATGCCTAACGCTAAATCACGGTTTCGCCTTTTCATTCATAAAGTATGAGGAAGAAAGGGGCGAACCCAATGATTAGCATGATACCAATAATACTTGATAATCATACATTCCTAGCCATTTCTGTCCGACTTCCCAAAACGAATTTACTTGCCATCGCTTCCGATAAAGGATATATAATGTGCGGTGCGTTGGATGTAGCGCTGCTGAATGATAAATTGAGAGATCGTAAAATCCTTGCAGGCAGGGCTACAGGAGTTAAATCGATTGATGAGCTTTTGGAAGCGCCGCTTGAATCAGTTACCTGGGAAGCTGTGGAAAAAGGCATTTATCCAGGAATGATTGGTAAAGAGGCATTAATCAAAATGATTTGAAGTGGTGGGCTTTCTTTTATCCAGAAGGGGGCCTTGTTTTAATTCACCAAGAAAATAGTTAATATTTTTCAATAAATATTTTTAAACGGATTCATTTATAAGGATATTTTCCGATAACCCTTATAAAGGAACGGTTTGATTTACAAATATTGAATTGGGAAATGGAGTACAAGTATGAGGCTAGCCATTACAAAGTCCCTGAGCCCTGGAGCCAGGCTTGGAAAAGACATTTATAATGAGCAGGGCCATATCCTCTTGTGTGAGGGTCTTACATTAACGCAGAAAATGATCGCTCGACTGGTATCCCTTAATATTCCTTTAGTTTACATTCAAGATTCTAGGACGGATGACATTATTCCAATGCCACCAGTATTCGGGAACCTAAGGAGAGAAGCCATTAATAGGATTGAAACCACTTTCCTGGACATGAAAAACGAAATGAACCTTGATGGATCTTTCACGATGGAGCAACCTAACGTCAAGTTCACTCAAATCGTCCGAAACATCATGGACGAGCTCAATAGGAATAATGAGTTATTAACTATATTGGCGGATGTTTATACATACGATGACTATATCTTTACTCATTCCTTCAATGTGACCCTATATACCCTGGCAATCGGGATGGAGTTGAATATTAATAATAAGAATCTCGAAATTCTTGGGCTTGGAGCGATTTTACATGATGTCGGCAAAATGTTCATACCTTTGGGAATCCTCCATAAACCCGGTAAGTTAACGGAAAAGGAATTTGAACAAATCCAAAAACATGCCGATTATGGATTTCATCTAATCAAAAATGTTCATACCGTTTCACATTTAGTTGCAAATTGTGCCTATCAGCATCATGAAAGGCTTGATGGATCTGGATATCCACGTGGAATAAAAGGGGATGAAATCCATTATTTTGGCAAGATCATTGCCGTTGCCGATGTGTTTGATGCCGTGACTTCCAATCGGGTTTACCGTAAGGCCATGCTGCCTCATCAGGGGTTGGAAATCCTTTATGCGGGAATCGGGAAAAAATTCGACAATACGATCATCGAGGCGTTCCGCCGGGCAGTTGCCATCTATCCAAATGGTAGAATTGAATGATGGGAGAAAAGGTGTCACATCCGCTCAGAATGAGGGGATAGGGGACCGACCTATGATAAGGATACTTGAAGAAAATGGGGAACAGGTAAAAGAGTCCTATGAAGTGGATTTGAATAAAAACCTGCAGTTGCTGATCATGAAATGTCTCAATATACAAGAACCAGCCTAAACTCAAGGATAAGCTGGTTTTTTTATTCCTTGTTTTCCTTCATGATGGCAGGTGCCACCGAACCGTTTCCGTTACTATAATAACTTGGTACATCACCCTCAATTAGCAAGCTGCCGACTGTCACTTCCTGACTGACCTTGGTCTCTTTAGTGAAGGAGGGGATGACGATTTGAATATTGACATCAAAATCAACAATCAATTCATAATACACATTATTGATGCCTGCGTTTGTCAATTTTGTCTTCAAATCCGATTCAACATTACCGATGACTGACATTTTCACTGGGATTTCAGGTCCATAGTTGGAAAGGAGATTATTCCCGGTTACGACACCCAATGGTATATAATAGACTACACTTTTATATTGTTCATCATTTATTTTGGAGGAACCCTTTTTAAAAGGATTTCCCTGTTCGATGCCAAGCTTGTTTTGAATATCCTTTGTAATGTTAGCGCGCAATTCACTGTATATGACCGGATTGAAGCTATAGGAAGAACTGGAGTCCTTACCACCTTCGTTGTTGGTGATGATTTTGTTCATATCAATCTTGGATATATTCTCATCTACAGATTCATGAATCGTTTCCGTTGCAATCCGTTTGATTTCATGTTCGGCTACACTCATGATCACCGGTTCAATTGATTTATCAACATACCAAAGAGTCATGATGCTTGATATGATAAAAAGGATAAATGAGTAGAGGAATACTTTTCGGGTGGGAAGAGGCCCCTTTTTTCGGAATTTCTTTGTTCGAAATCTTTTTCGGAACACGCTTTAGCCCCCTTTACTAATACCTATGCATCAAGTTCGGGGGTTTATGTTCGAATCAAAAAAAAGCAGCGAGAAATTCGTCGCCGCTCACTTTTGTTTTTTAGCTAAATCCTTCCTTTCCCACATTTTTAAATAGGGGTAAGGGTCAAAGCTCCATTCTGTGATTCCGTTGTCTTTGTACATCCCATAATGAAGATGCGGAGGGAACTTACCCGCAGTTCCAGGAGGGCCGTAACCTGTACTGCCTACACCTCCGATGATTTGTCCGGGCTCGACGACTTGTCCGACTTTCAATCCTTCGGCAAATCCGCTTAAATGGGCAAAGTAATGATACGTATTATTTAAATCCCGTATCCCAATCCGCCAACCCCCGAATTTATTCCAGCCTTTCATTTCAATGATTCCATAGCTCGTTGACCGAACAGGAAGGCTATAATCCGCAAATATATCTGTACCCTCATGGATTCTCCTTCCGCCCCATCCACGAGCGCTTCCCCATGTATTTAAATACGTATAATGCGTCCGTACTGGAACTGGAAAGGCTTTTTCCTGTAAATCCAGCCGGCCATATTTCTTATAGATCTTCGCATTGCCGATAATGATGCTGACGGCTTTATCTCGTTTATAATATTCCCACAAGCCGATCCGGATATTATCTTCATCTGAACCATAAGTATGGAGATGCTTCGAAAAAGCGTATAATCGATCGGTGTCATTAGTGACATCAGCTTTGCCATCGCCATTCCCATCCTGGCCTAACCCATCAAAAAAGGTGATCGTTAGCGGGTTCACGTCGTTTAAGTGAGGATTGAGAGCCCCACCCCACTTTGAAGGCTCGATATTGATGCCAATTAAACCCTTTGCCGGCTCTAAATCCCGTCTGGCAGCCCTTAGGCTGTGCTCATATTGATCAGCGCCAGCAAGGTAATACCATGGGATTTGCAGGGTAGCTTCCATGTTTCTATAAAGCGCCATTCTTCCTGCATAAGCTTCAGGGGTATCAGCGGCATTAACCATTTGGCTTGATGCATCCAAAATAAACAAACAAGAAATGATAAGAAGAAATAATTTTTTCAACGGGGCAACTCCTTTCATGAGAATCTCCAATTTATAAAGACATCAGTCCATCTTTTATAGTTTTGCTGATTTGGCTTTAAACATGAAAAATAAATAATGGGAAACCAACTATAACTTGTATAAATGCTTTTTTATTGTTAAAGTAGGGTGTGTTAATTTCTATAGAATGGAGTGACATTTTCATGTCTTCTACAAATAAAGAAATTCTTCGTAAACCAGATTGGTTAAAAATAAAGCTTAATACTAATGAAAACTACCTCGGTTTAAAAAATATGATGCGGGAAAAAAATCTTCATACAGTCTGTGAAGAGGCGAAATGTCCGAATATTCACGAATGCTGGTCAGTGAGAAGAACGGCCACATTCATGATCTTAGGTGAAATCTGTACAAGGGCATGCCGTTTTTGTGCAGTTACAACCGGACGTCCTAATGAATTGGACTGGGCTGAACCAGAGCGTGTTGCGGATTCCGTTGTTCTGATGAATTTAAAGCATGTTGTCATTACAGCTGTTGCCCGTGACGATTTAAAGGATGGAGGCGCTGAAGTTTTCGCTGAAACGGTCCGTGCCATCCGACGCAAGAATCCATTTACATCAATTGAAGTATTACCGTCGGATATGGGCGGGTTGCATGAAAATATTAAGACTTTGATGGATGCTAAACCAGACATTCTGAACCATAATATAGAGACAGTCAGAAGTCTATCCGACCGTGTACGGGCTCAAGCTAAATACGAACGTTCATTGGAGCTTTTAAGAAGAGCCAAAGAACTGTATCCGGAGATTCCGACAAAGTCCAGCTTAATGGTCGGCCTTGGAGAAACACGGGAGGAAATCCTCGAAACGATGGATGACCTAAGGGCTAATAATGTGGATATCATGACGATCGGCCAGTATTTGCAGCCGACTAAAAAGCATTTGAAGGTGCTGAAATACTACACGCCTGAGGAGTTTGCAGAATTGAAGGAACGTGCATTGGAAAAAGGATTCAGCCATTGTGAATCCGGCCCGCTTGTCCGTTCTTCCTACCATGCGGACGAACAGGTTAATGCAGCAGCTAAACATAAGCAAACCAAAGGTGAAGAATTATTGAAATAGAGTGAAATAAAGGACCGAAAAATTCGGTCCTTTCATTTTTAATTAACGGTTATCCATTTTTTGATGGATGTTATCGTGATGATCCCTTTTATCGTTAACCATTTCTCCGTTTTCATTTTCTGCGTCACTCATTTTGTATCCTTGAGGCGATTTCAGCATTCTTTTGATGGTTTGTTCAATCGTATAGTCCATCCCTTTGCTGCCGGATTTCAATGTAGCGAAATTCTCGACATCTTGGGAAAGGTTTTGAAAATCATCACTGACGTAGACGTGATAGTAGCGAGGAACGACGGACATAGCTGTTCGTTTAACTTGGTCAGCGGTTTCGGTCCGATCCTTGGTATTTGTATCGTATACGACAAGAACTTCCTCATCCGTTACGAGGGTAGCCGCATCATTGACATTTGGAATCTGTACACTGAGCTTAGAAATGACATCAGACAATTGTTCACGGTCAATGGAAGCAGCCTTGTTAGAAATGTTACGGCCGTCAATGGTTGTACTATTGGTGCGGGTAAAACCGAAATCATCACTTTTATTGTCATGATTGCGATAATCCTCGTCATAATATTGGGTCGGATTATTTACGTTTGTTGGGTTACCAGCATGATTTTTTGCACCGAGCCCCTGATCATGTTTATTAGAACATCCGGTCAGTGCAATAATCGAACTTAAACCTATTGTTATTATCGTTTTTTTCATCAATAACACCCCCGTAACTTTAGGATGAACATATTTCTCTATTTTTCGCTTAGTAATTGATGGGGAATCAGTTATAATTTAAGAAGGAATGTATTTTTGAGAGGTGAAAGCAATGATTAACATCAATAACATGACCTATGAAATAATCGAGGATGAAAGGGAAGGCTATAACGAAGAAGCGTTTAAAGCCAGATACAGTGAGATTTTAACGAAGTATGATTATATTGTAGGGGATTGGGGTTACGGCCAATTGAGGCTGCGTGGATTTTTTGATGATTCTAATCAGAAAGCGACCTTCGATACAAAAATAAGCACGCTTACTGAATATTTATATGAATACTGCAATTTTGGCTGTCCATATTTCGTCATGAAGAAAATAAAGAAATGAAAAAGGCCAGAATTTACTCTGGCCTTCCATGTTAAGAGCTTCCGTATCCTTTATAAGGAGGCTGCTCATGGTTTTCTGGATCATCATGTGTCGGATGAGCACCAGGATATTTTCGAGGTAAGTCTTCGTGCAACGATTTATTTTCAAAATTAAAGGCACTTTGATATCGTTGCCCTTCCTGCCATGGCGTGTTTTTATTTTGAACTGGTGCATCCTTTGCTCTGGATGATCCAAAAGGTCCTTCGGGAAATTCTTCAGGAATTAAATAATCCCGCTGTTTTTCGACATTGGAGAAATCGTGGTATATTTCCTCTTCTTTGCCCAAGGTAATCCCCCCTCATGTAATCGTACATTCAGTAGGTTTTCCCGATTAAGAAAAAAACTTCAGCTTTCAGACGATTTCCATTAAAAAGTGACTTAATTCTTCCGCTTCCGCTTCTGACAACTGAAAGGCATGCTCAAGATAGCCTTCCTCTTCTAAATCATCAGGTCCAATGATCGCGAATCGGTTACTCTGCATATTTAAAACAAGTTTCTTCCCATAAAAACGATCAGTTGTCGTAATGGCCAAATCGAATCTTGATTCTTCGCCCATGAAACTTATGAACCGGGTTTTTGAATCAACGACGTCATTGTATAAATAAAAACGATCTTCCATAATATCATTCCCTTCTTATGTTCACATTTGTAATTCCATCATAACAAAGTGACTTCAATAGGGGAACAGACATTTTCGGGCTTCCAAAGGTGGAGGAACTTCGTCACGCGTCTTGATGCATTAGGATCGGCAAGCAATCATGCCGCGAGAGAGTTTTCCTCGATTAAAGGAAAATTGTCAAGAATGCAAATGGGAGTAATTTTGGTTACTTTTATTTCAATGGATGACGGGAAATGCGACCCCTGTAAAGAAGTCAATGTACGTTTCTGCCGATGTTTAGTAGAGGGATCGGTTCAAAGGTTGTGGCTGAAGGAATTGAGAGTAGGGGAGAAGCTATGGTATTATCAAGGAATAAGGTTGTTTTGGTACAGGGTTATAACTCGGCTGGCCAATCAACCATAGTAATGCTTCCTATATCATCTTAGATCAGAAAGGATCTGGAAAAAATGTACTTTGTAGACCGCCAAAAGATTGAACAAATATTAGGTTTTCTTGAAAAGCAGCTTGGACTTTTTGAAGGGCATGATAATTGGGATGGAGACATTGGGGAACTTATCGCTGAAAGGCTCATACAGACTTCAATCGATTCCGTGTTGGATGTAGGAAATGCAGTAATTGATGGTTTTATTATGCGTGATCCGGGAAGTTACGAAGATATTATCGATATCCTTCATGATGAAAAAGTCATTTCAGAAGAAAAAGCGATACAATTTAAAAAGGTTTTGCCGCTAAGGAAAATGCTGGTTCAAGACTTCATTGAAGTTGATCACAACGAACTGCATAAGGTATTCTCGGAAAATATCGCGGCATTTAAGCAATTCCCGAATTTGGTGAGGAACTATTTAACAAACGAATTGGGACCTGTATCTGCTTTTAAAAACTAGTATTGTTAGGAAGGCGAATTCAAATGAAGTCGTATAAAGGGTATTTGATTGACTTAGATGGCACCATGTATCGCGGGACTGAACAAATTGCGGAAGCTGCAGGTTTTATAAATGACCTAAAAAAAAGGGATATCCCTTATTTATTCGTCACCAACAACTCGTCCCGGACTCCGGCACAGGTAGCGGATAAATTGAGAAGCATCGGCATATCAACGGAAGATGATCAGGTTTTCACGACAAGCATGGCCACAGCGAATTACATAGCTGAACAAAAGGAAGCTGCATCGGTCTATGTAGTGGGTGAAGAAGGCATTATCGAGGCTCTCAAGGAAAAAGGAATGAAGCTTGTGGATGAGCATCCAGACTTTTTGGTAATGGGCATCGACCGCGGCATTAATTATGAAAAGTTGTCAAAAGCCTGCCTTGCAGTTAGAAATGGCGCAGTTTTCATTTCAACAAATGGCGACATTGCCATTCCTACTGAACAAGGCCTTTTGCCGGGGAATGGTGCTTTGACATCCGTTGTTTCCGTTTCGACTCAGGTACAGCCGATTTTCATTGGAAAACCTGAATCCGTAATAGTGGAACAGGCTCTAAGAGTATTAGGGGTACCTAAAGAAGAGACAATCATGGTTGGGGATAACTATGATACGGATATCCTCGCCGGCATTAATGCAGGGATCGACACATTGCTTGTACATACTGGGGTAACGACCAAAGAACGCTTGAAGCAATATAAGGAGCAGCCGACGCATGTGGTGGACACGCTCGACCTATGGCGCTTCGAATGAAAAAACCAGGCCTGCGAAAGCAGCCCTGGTTTTTTTATGTCGCAAAACAGTGAAAATCAATGAAATGAATTATGGCTTACTATTCTGCATTTTCGGTTCTGTGGGCAAGCCGGCTTGAAGCGGCAGCTGCAATTGCTCCAACAATATCATCTAGAAAGGTATTTACCTTACCTGTGCTTTTATCGTTCAAATATTTTAAGATACCCGGCTTTTGCTTATCGATGAAACCATAATTAGTAAAGCCGATGGATCCGTAAACATTCACAATAGAAAAAGCTAATATTTCATCCACCCCATATAGGCCTTCATCTATTTCAATGATGCTTAGCAAGGGTTCCTCGAGCAGTTTTTTCTCGGCTAGAATATCCAACTGTATGCCGGTCAGTATGGCATTTTGGACCTCGCGTTTTGAAAGGACCCGTTCTACATTATGAAGGCAATCGGCCATTTGGAGATTTTCATGGTAACCTGATTGTAAATACATGACAAGTTCAGCGATATCCTCCAATTTCACTCCTCTTTCAATTAACCATCTTCGAGCCGTTTGTTCAGAAATTGATTGTTCAATATTAGCCATGTAATCACCCGTTTCTCTATATTTTAAAGGGATAGTTCTAATGCCTGCAGTTTTTAGTTGATTAAAATGAAAACCCATGTTTTAATGCGAATTTCCAATAAGGTTTCGATAATCATTCAGAAAACGGATTATTCCACATATATATAAGTATATGATGTCCAATATTTCTATTATATCCATTTAATGAGGGGGGCCATTCCATGATAGAAGAAATCATTTTTAATAATTATGGTATACAGGTAGGGCTTGAAGAAACCAATAGCAGGTTTCCAAGCTTCCGTTCAGGGAATATGGTTTACAGCATCGTTCCCATTGGAAATATGGAGCAGGAGGAATTAGTGGAACGGCATAAAATGTCTCAACACCTGATTTCACAAGGAGATCGCTACGTATCGGCCTTTGTCCTTGCCAATCATGGAAGTTTTGTTTCGGAAGCGGATGAACAATTATTCATCCTTCTTGCCAATCAGGCTTTAGAAGGCCCGAAAAATTTCAACCCAGGAAGACGGCTGGCAAGATTTCACCAGCGTGGGAGAAATATTACTGAAACGATTCGAACATGTTCAAGGATTGGTAAATGGAAAGAGTTATGGGAACAAAGGATCGATCAGTTAGAAATGATTTGGAGGGATAAGCTCAATGCCCATCCTGATAACCAGTTTGAAAAATTATTTATAGAAACCTTTCCCTATTATATGGTGCTTGGTGAAAATGCGATTCAATATTTGGTCGACACGGAAATTGATGATGCCCCGCAAATTGTCGATAGTGGAACAGTATGTTATGAACGTTTTTTACATGATACCTGGAAAAGCAATAAATGGATGAAAAATCCGTTTGATTGGGTGTTCGACCACGGCACCAGGGATGTGGCGGAATGGGTGAGGGAACACTATTTTCAAAATGTACATACCCATCAGAAAGGCATTGGCCATTTCTTTCACGAATATCAGGCTATAGAACAATTCTCCAGCTTTTCAGCCCGGTTGTTATATTCAAGAATGCTATTTCCCATTCATTACTTTGAAACAGTAGAAGAGTATTTTTCAAAAACGACGGAATCAAGGTCAAATGAATTGGAGGACAAAATATCGTCGATCACGAAATCCTCCCAACAATATGAATCATTCCTCAAACATTTTTATGAATTGGCGGAAGTTCCGGCCAAGCAATATAATTTACCTCAAATTGACTGGATTTAGGAAAGAAATATGATCCATCCTTAATTACTATGTTATGATGATAACAAGATTTTTTTGAATAGTTAGATATTTAAAGTGAATTACTTAAAGATGTGGAAAGGTGAGTCCATGAAAAGATTGATAATGGCGGCCCTTTTATTCCTTTTAGTCATCCAGACGACAAATCTTGCGAAAGCTGAAACGAAAATAAGTTGTGAAGCAACTCAATTCAAGATTGTCATGAAGTCTACTACTGATATGAAAGAAAAGGCGTCGGCTGCAAGTAAAACATTAAAGAGTTATAACAAAAATAAAGAATTAGCGGCAAGTGGGAGAACTGGAAACTGGTATAAGGTCTGTCACTCAAAAAAGACTGCATATATCAAGATGGCAGATGCAAAAGAGGTTTTCAGTTCCGATGAAAAAACCCTTCTGAAGAAATTCGATATGAGAAAGGGTGTTAACCAAGTTGTATCGGTAAAAGGGAAATCGATGAGTGATACGGAGGTCACGATCCAAACGTATGAAAAGAAACAAGGTGAATGGAGACGGGCATTAAAAGGGATGGAAGGCGTCATTGGGAAGAACGGCTTCACGAAGAGCAAAAAAGAGGGCGATGGAAAATCCCCGGTTGGGATTTATTCATTTGGTACTGCTTTTGGAAGCGAAACGAAGCCGGCCGGTATGAAAATGAGCTATAGGAAAACGACCAATTATGACTACTGGATTGATGATCAAACATCAAAGGATTATAACAATTGGAAAACCTATAAAGGGAATCCGGCAGATAAATGGAAGTCTTTCGAAAGGATGAATCATGAACTATATAAGTATGGGGCGGTCATCAATTATAATACGAATCCCATCATAAAAGGAAAAGGCAGTGCAATCTTTCTTCATATATGGAGAGGGGAAACAATGCCGACGGCGGGATGTATAGCCACTGCCGAAAAGAACGTCCTCAGTATACTGAAATGGATGGATCCCTTGCAAAAGCCACATATAGTAATGGGTACAAATGATTCATTAAAGAGCGTTAAGTAATAATCTTCAAAATGGTTTTCCCATGAAAAATTAGTGTTATCCGTTCTTACTCATTCAAGGGATGGACAAAAAAGTTCGTACATCCATCTTTTCTAACTATTGATAATTATATGAATTAATCTTATAATGTCTACTATACAAATACAAATGTTTTCTTCAGGTAAACAGTTCTTAAGGGGGAACCAAATATGAAAGCCATCTCGATCGGTTTATTAGGGTTAGGTACAGTCGGATCAGGAGTCGTACAAATCATCGAAAGTCATCAGGACAAGCTCACGCATCAAGTGGGCTGTTCCATATCCATTAAGAAGATTCTAGTCAAAGACACGACGAAGGAGCGGCTTGTCGATATTGAAAAAGGTATGTTAACTGACAATCCTGAGGATATCCTTTCGAATCCCGAGATTGATGTTGTAATTGAAGTTATGGGTGGAATTGAAGAAACACGCGGTTATCTGATTGAAGCAATAAAAAATAAAAAGCATATCGTTACGGCCAATAAAGACCTAATGGCTTTATATGGACCGGAACTGCTGGAATTGGCCACCGAGAATCAATGTGATTTATTCTATGAAGCAAGTGTTGCAGGCGGAATTCCGATTTTACGAGGTCTTGTCGATGGATTATCTTCTGACCGCATCACGAAAATGATGGGAATCGTCAATGGAACGACAAACTTCATTTTAACGAAAATGAGCAAGGAAGGCAGAGCTTATGATGACGTATTGAAGGAAGCTCAGGAGCTAGGATTCGCTGAAGCCGATCCTACAGCCGATGTAGGAGGATTGGATGCTGCCCGTAAAATGGCGATACTATCCACTCTCGGGTTCTCAATGAACATTGGCTTGAATGATGTGGATGTACAGGGCATCACCGAGATATCCGAAGAGGATTTGAGATATAGTAAAAAGCTTGGCTATACAATGAAGTTGATTGGCGTTGCTTCTAGGGCAGGGGATAGGGTCGAAGTGAGCGTCCAGCCTGCACTTCTTCCGGAGTCACATCCGTTAGCATCGGTAAATAATGAATATAATGCGGTATACGTTTATGGTGAAGCTGTAGGGGAGACGATGTTTTATGGACCAGGAGCGGGCAGTTTACCGACCGCGACTGCAGTCGTTTCGGATATGGTGACGGTCATCAAAAATATGAGGCTGGGCGTAAATGGCCGTAGTGCGGTTTCACCGCAATACCCTAAACAATTAAAAGCTGCAACTGAGATCTTCGCTAAGTTCTTCATTCGATTGCATGTTCAGGATGAAGTTGGCGTTTTAGCCCGAATCACGAATTTATTTGCCGAGCATGGGGTAGGGTTCGATAAAATCCTTCAATTGCCGCTGGATGAAAAGGAATCTTCCGAAATCGTATTAGTTACGCATACTGCCACATTGGCTGCGTTTGAGCAAATAATACAGAAATTACATGATTACAATATGGTAAAAGAAGTGAAGAGCACATACAGAGTTGAAGGAGAGGACATCAAATGAGCTGGCAAGGACTTATAAGCACATATAAAGATTTTTTACCTGTCAATGAAAATACACCTGCACTATCCCTTTTGGAGGGTAATACACCTTTAATTAGACTGAATCGATTATCTGAAGAGTGGGGAATCGACTTACATGTAAAATATGAAGGGGCGAATCCAACTGGATCTTTTAAAGACCGCGGAATGGTCATGGCCGTCGCCAAAGCGATCGAAGCGGGTAGCGACACGATCATCTGTGCTTCTACTGGGAATACATCGGCTGCTGCCGCAGCTTATGCCGCTCGTGCCAACCTGCGCTGTATCGTTGTCATTCCAGAAGGCAAAATAGCAATGGGCAAGCTCGCTCAAGCCGTTATGTACGGAGCGGAAATCATCTCGATCGAAGGGAACTTCGACCAGGCTTTAAAAATCGTCCGTTCACTTAGTGAGAGCTCACCGATAACTCTTGTGAATTCGGTCAACCCATATCGGATTGAAGGGCAGAAGACAGCGGCTTTCGAAATTTGTGACGCTCTCGGCTCTGCACCGGATATATTGGCGCTCCCAGTCGGCAATGCAGGTAATATCACGGCTTACTGGAAAGGGTTTAAAGAATATAATGAATCGAAACAAACGGGCCTTCCTGAAATGAGAGGGTTCGAAGCGGAAGGTGCGGCTGCAATTGTCAGGGATACCATTATCGAAAACCCCGAAACGATTGCAACTGCCATCCGGATTGGTAATCCAGCCAGTTGGAACTTCGCTGTGGAAGCAGCAAATGAATCCAAAGGTAAAATTGATGAGGTGACAGACGAAGAAATTCTGGAAGCCTATCATTTCCTCGCTAAAAAAGAGGGAGTATTTGCTGAGCCAGCATCATGTGCCTCCATTGCAGGCATCTATAAACAATTAAAAAGCGGTGAAATCAAAAAGGGAAGCAAGATCGTTGCTGTACTTACAGGAAATGGATTGAAAGATCCGAATGTGGCAGTCGATACAAGCACGATTCAACCGACATTGTTGCCAATGGATGAAGAGGTCATTTTAGAACATCTGCAAGGTGTGAACCAGGCATGAGTGCAGATTCCGAGATGTTCTTGATCCGTGTACCAGCGAGTACGGCCAACTTAGGACCAGGATTCGATTCCATTGGCCTGGCCTTAGGACTTTACTTGGAAATACACGGATCTACATCAGATCATTGGGAAGTCGTTCCCCTCTCAGAAGAGATGTCTGTTTTTCCAAGGGATGACCGTAATTATATCGTCCAAATTGCCAAGAAAACGGCTGCCTTTTATGGAAAGGAACTATCCCCATGCCGGCTTTTCGTCTCTAGTGAAATTCCACTGGCACGGGGGCTTGGAAGCAGTGCCTCTGCCATTGTAGCTGGTATTGAATTAGCGAACATCGTTGGTGAACTCCATTTATCCGATGAGGAAAAGAATAGGCATGCTTCCCTCTTTGAAGGGCACCCGGATAATGCAGGGGCATCTGTGTATGGTGGAATGGTTGTGGGTCTGCATACAGAGGAAAGAACGGATGTCGTTTCGTTTCCGATCGAAGGAGTTAAGGTGATTGCAGTCATTCCCAATTTTGAATTGCTTACTGAGGATTCAAGAGATGTCCTTCCTAATTCGCTTTCCTATAAAGAAGCGATAAACGGAAGTGCAGCCGCCAATGTTTTGCTTGCGGGAATTTTATCTAAAGATTGGAAGATTGTCGGTAAAATGATGCAAAGCGATCGTTTCCATCAACCCTATAGGGCGCGCTTAGTCCCTCATTTAGCACTTATAGAAGAAGTTGTCCATAAAGAAGGCGGAATTGGTACAGCCCTAAGCGGAGCAGGTCCTACTGTTTTATGCTTGGCATCCGCAGAAAAATGTGAAAGTGTGTTCACGGGACTGAAGGGGAAATTTCCGGAATTTCTTGTGAAAGAGCTGGAAATCGATAATGATGGCAGCCATACGGCAATCCTTTCGGAACAAGAAAAAAAGGAATTGAAATTTTTGAAATCGTAAGCCATGCTTGATTTAAGTAGATTATAAAAAAGCTGACCCGCGTCAAGCCGTATCAAATCATTTGATAGGGCAAAAGCCGAGTCAGCTTTATTTTATAACAGTCCAGAAAAAGTTCCGGTCTGCACGAAAAAGGTTGAACGTTTATAGATGAGGTGATCCTTCATCCATACGTTGCATGTTATTTAAAGGGCTATTAGAAAACTTGTTCAACTTCCACTACACCAGGGACTTCTTCAAGAAGGGCACGCTCAATCCCAGCTTTTAGCGTAATGGTCGAACTAGGACAGCTCCCGCAGGCTCCTAGTAATCGTAATTTTACAATTCCATCTTCTACGTCAACTAGTTCACAGTCACCGCCATCACGAAGAAGAAACGGACGAAGTTTATCTAGGACTTCTTGAACTTGAACTTCCATTGTTTGTTCAGACATTGCAATCGACTCCTTTCCTAATCATATTATAATGCGAAGGTAGTAAAAAATCCAACTGTAACTTTGCGGAAATATAATCTATATTATTCTGGTAAGATGGAAACAGGTGAATTTTTCTTAAAAGTATTCAAAATGAAGTGAAAATATTAAAATGATGGAGGTAGAGTATAGTAATGAAAGAAATTGAGATAGAAGTGTATGGAGCGGAGCAAATTTGCGCGAGCTGTGTAAATCTCCCCTCTTCGAAAGATACTTGTGAGTGGCTTGAGGCTGCATTAACGAGAAAGTTCCCTGAGCAGAAATTCAAAATAACCTATATAGATATATACAATCCTCCAGAAAAGGTGAAGCAAAAGAGCTTTGCCATGAAGATGATCGAAGAAGATTTATTTTATCCACTGGTCCTCATTGAAGATGAAATTATTGAAGAAGGAAATGTGCGGCTCAAGAAAGTGGTAGAAACTATGGAAAAACATGGATATACAATACAGGTGTGATATATAATGGAAGAAAAAAGAAAATGACCCAAAATAAGCTGCGCTCAGCTCATTTATGGGTCATTTTATAAAATGTAATCGCATAAGAAGGTTTGGAATCAACCGTTATGGTATTTATACATCCAGAGAATGCCTGATTTCATTAATCGTGCCACTCTTCCCGTAATAGGGCGGTTTGCAACAAGACCAAAACCTTGTTTCTTCCCAAGAGAGCCTAATGTCCCTTTTAATTTCATGGTAGGGAAGCTTTCTGGAAGTGGTTCATTTGCCCATTTTTTCACAAGGACCTGGACGATTTGCTCAGCTTGGGACTCTGCTAATTGAGCACTAGGTGCATGAGGCAGGCTTGCACAGTCACCGACCACAAAGATGCTGTCATTAGTAGGAAGGAAATGCTGAGGAGTCAGAACCGCTCTTCCTTGACGGTCTTTTTCAATATCCATATCACGGATGATTTTGCTTGGCTGAATTCCAGCTGTCCAAACGATGACGTCACTTTGAACTGCTTCGTCGCCATTATAAAGAAGGTTTGGCTCAACTTTGGTTATATTTGAATGATGGACGATATCGATTGTATGTTTATCGAACCAAGACTCGACAAATGTGCTTAATCTTTCTGGGAAAGCAGATAGAATATGCGGTCCACGGTCAAATAGCTTAACGTTTAAATCTGAACGGCTTTCAATCAATTCACTTGCAAGCTCAACACCGCTAAGTCCGCCACCTACGATAGAAACGGTTGCACCAGCCCCTAAATTATTCAAAGCTGAATATGTGCTGCGTGATTTATCGATTGTTTGGATACTATAGGTGTGTGTGTCTGCTCCAGGAATATTGTGGTATTTATCTTCGCAGCCAAGGCCGATGACTAAATCATCATAAACGACAGGGTCTTGATTTTCTATAATGACTTGTTTATTTTCCATATCGATGGAAAGTACTTCTCCGTATACGTTCTTCAAGCGAGGATGTTCAGGAAATGCAACACGGATGTGCTGATCAGGAATGGTACCTGCTGCTAAAGCATAATATTCCGTTTTTAAGCAGTGATAAGGATTACGGTCGATAAGCGTGATGCTCACATTTTCAGGAAGCTGATTAGGCAGCAATCTTTGCAACATGCGCATACCACCATACCCACCACCAAGTATGACTAAATTCTTCATATTATTTTCCCCTTTATTTGATCTCTTAAAAATTTGATAAATGCTCACTTGTGAAAACAACTATCCCATTATAGGATTTCCCCAAATGAACCTTTTAAGTTTATTTAAATATATATACCCCAATAGTAGTAAGAATAAAAAATTAATTAATATTCTTTTTTACGTACCCCGACAAAAGTATAACGAATATAAAAGGAAATCACAACCTGTATCTTAAAATCGGCTTATTTTATATGCGTAAATATTGACTGTAATTGGGAAAAGTAATAAGATGGTTTGTTAGTAACTGTGAGGTGAAACAATGTACCCGATTATTGAATTTTGTGTAAGCAATCTGGCTAGCGGTGCTCAAGAGGCTCTGGAAAGATTGGAGCGGGATCCGAATTTAGATATCTTAGAATACGGTTGTTTGGGATATTGCGGCAAATGCTCCAGTAACTTATATGCGCTTGTAAACGGTGAAGTGGTTTCCGGTGACACAACGGATGAATTGGTAGATAAAATATATAAGTTCATTGATGAATTTGACATGTTCTAATCATCAACAACGTAAAAAGGCTGTTCCTGCCTGGGACAGCCTTTTCATTGCCTTATCCATTCATAGCTCAAGCAACGGGTGGGGAGTTGCCCTGTTCTTGCTTAATTTCCTGAAAGCGGTCCCTGGCCATCTGGATGATGGAGGTTTCACGGGCATTTCTTTGTCTTTCGAATACTAACGAAAAATACTTGATTGCTGCCTTTTCATTCCCTATTCTCTTTGAGATGTCGCCAGCGAGATATAGGATTCTGGCTTCAGATACCTGGGTACCGCTGAAGTCCCCTGTTGAATAGGATGCTTCATATTCCTTAAGTGCGAATCTCAAAAACCTTTTTTCTTGTTCCTTGGACCGATTGATCCTATTTAGCCAGGCAATCCGTAAATGGATTCCGGCCAGGATAATATGTTTTTCCTTTTTTAAAGCCCCGCAATAACTAGCCAGCTTGTAAGTATTGATGGCGTCTTTAATGGATCTCTCATTGCTGAAATGATGGGGAACCCACTTGGAGCTTACCTTTTCCATAATGATTTCCTTTGTGGCTTGAGGGAAGTACCGGGAGAAATCATCGGAATAGGAAAAGCCGCAGTGAGGGCAAACAAAAATATTATAGTAAAGGGCATTAACGGCTGAATCAGCATAAACGGGGCAAAAGTCCGTGTCATATTTTGCTACTTTTACAAAATGCGATCGTACCCTTTTTGTGGTTGATTTTTGTTTGCATAGAAGGCATTCCATGTTTTTGTCATATAGAGGCTGTATATCTTCGATGGAGATTACCTCCCTTACTTTAAATTTTTTGTTTAGGTCAAAATATTCAGTCCGATATACCCATAAGCCTTATTATAAACCATTTTTTAAATAATGTTGGTAAAATAGGTGCGGGAATATGAATTTTTTCAAGCCGGAAAATTGAGCGTGGGAAATTCTTTGGTATATACTATAAAGAGAAATAGTTCTATCTCACTTATAAGAAGAAGGAGGGATTTATTGTGAGTGAAGTTGTTCAAATAACGGAAGCTGCTGCTTTTCAGATAAAAGAAATGATGAAACAAAATGGTGAAGAGGGTTCCTTTTTAAGAGTGGCCGTCAAAGGCGGGGGCTGCAGTGGATTATCCTATGGAATGGGTTTTGAAAATGAGCCCGGAGAGAAAGATAGCCAGCTGGAACAGTTTGAAATTAAGATCCTTGTTGATAACGGGGATGCAGATATATTGAATGGAACGGTAATTGATTATAAACAAACGATGATGGGTGGAGGCTTTACGATCGAAAACCCAAATGCCATCGCTTCATGCGGTTGCGGGTCTTCCTTCAAAACGGCAAAAAACGCCGGCACGCCGGAGAATTGCTAACAATTTCTGTTCATTTGGAAAAGGGGGGCACTTTAACAAGTGCCCCCCTTCAGTTTGTTTGGGTTGAAGGGCCATGAAGGTCGAATAAAATCGTGAACGGTCGAAAGCAGTGCGGGAAAGGACGAAAAAGTGCTCCGATGGAAAACAGTTATCCACAATCATCGAATTGGGTACAAAAAAAACCGGCCATGAAAGCCGGTTTTTGCGTACTATAATTAAAACATGGAAGAACTGTGCATGGGCTGGACTTTTGCTTTTGGGTCAATATATTGCTTGGCGTGATTGACAGCAGTGGGGGCCTCGCCAAAACCACTTGCGATTAATTTGACTTTGCCATCATATGTTGCGATATCTCCGGCTGCATAAATTCCTGGAATATTCGTTTCCATTCTTGAATTCACCAAAATACTATTCTTCTGGATATCAAGTCCCCATTCCTTTATGGGGCCAAGAGAAGAAACGAAGCCGTAGTTGACGATGACTGCATCTACCTCCATCGTCTCTGTATCTTCACCATTTGTATCCTTGATGACAACTGTATGGATCCGGCCGTCTGTACCAATCAACTCTGAAGGTATGTAAGGAGTCTTTATATCAACTTTTGAATTTTTAAGGTTTTCTACACTATGTTCGTGGGCACGGAATTTATCTCTTCTGTGAATGATGCTCACTTTCTCGGCGATCGGCTCCAGCATAAGTGCCCAGTCGACTGCTGAATCCCCACCTCCGAAGATCACCACTTTTTTGCCAGCAAAATGATTGAGGTCATCGATGAAATAGTGAAGGTTGCTGCTTTCATATTTTTTTGCATCATCAATTTCGATGCGGCGGGGTTGGAAAGCCCCATTTCCAGCTGTGATGATAATGGTTTTGGAATAATGGATTTCTTTATCCGTCGTTAACTTGAAAACTCCATCTGCTTGCCTTTCCACTTCTTGAACGGCTTGCTCCAAGACAACAGTCTGTTCAAACTTTGCCATTTGTTCTTTCAAATTATTCACTAGCTCCTGAGCACGCACCTTGGGGAAACCTGCGATATCATAGATGTATTTCTCAGGATAAAGGGCCGACAATTGTCCGCCTAATTGCGGTAGGCTCTCGATGATTTTTACGGATGCCTGCCTCATGCCGCCATAAAATGCAGTAAATAATCCAACTGGGCCTCCGCCAATGATGGTGATGTCATAAACTTTTTCGTTAACTTCCAACTTTATCCCTCCGATATACTAGGTTTGCTGAAATTTATTCTCTTATTTTAACATAGATAATCTTTTAAAAAACGGAGAAAGATTAGAAAAGTGAGAAAGTTTTGACTATAGCGGGACGGTTACATTATGAATACTGTTCACCCCCTTTCATAAGTGGGTAAAAATACACTTTACCAAGGTTGAACATATAGTATGAATATGGTCCTTCACGGGGTGAAAAGCATCGTTTTTCAGCTTTATTTTCACGCGAAAAAGTTCGGTTTGTTACTTGAAAAAGGTATGGAAAAAGACTAAAATTTACTTAGACATCATTAGTGAATTTTTTATGACAATTTCGAAGTATTACGTGAAATACGTCACAAATGTATAAGAGTGCTTTTTATAATGGAAATTAAAAAGATAGACAATAGATTTTAGTTATGGAAAGCATCACAAGAAAATATCGTAAAGGTGGACGAATACTTTTGAAAAAGCCAACTATCGTTGTTTTAGGAGCAGGTTATGGTGGACTGATGACTGTTACTCGCTTACAGAAGGCATTAGGTCAAAATGAAGCTGAAATCGTATTAGTTAACAAAAATGATTACCACTATGAAACAACATGGCTGCATGAAGCATCTGCTGGTACGCTTCATCATGATCGTGTGCGCTATCCAATCAAAAGTGTCATTAACGGCAGCAAAGTTAAATTCATCCAAGATTCTGTTTTGGAAGTGAAAACAGAAGACAAAAAAGTCATCCTTGAAAAAAGCGAAATTTCTTATGATTACCTAGTGATTGGACTTGGACCGGAATCGGAAACATTCGGGATCCAAGGACTAAAAGAATATGCTTTCTCTATCTCCAACGTGAACACTGCACGTGAAATCCGTGATCATATCCAATTGCAATTTGCTACGTACAGTTCTGAGGTCGAGAAAAATGAAGACCGCTTGACGATCGTTGTTGGCGGAGCAGGATTTACGGGTATCGAATTCCTTGGCGAATTAGCTAACCGTGTCCCTGAACTTTGTAAAGAATACGATATCGATTTCCAAAAGGTTCGTATGTACTGTGTAGAGGCAGCACCAGCCGTCCTCCCTGGCTTCGATCCGGAATTAGTGGATTATGCAGTTTCCTACCTTGAGAAAAAAGGTGTGGAATTCAAAATCGGTACACCGATCAAGGGGGCAACTCCTGAAGGTATCATCGTCGCAAGAGGCGAAGATGAAGTGGAAGAAATCAAGGCGGGGACCGTTGTATGGGCAGCTGGCGTGCGTGGTAATTCAGTGATTGAAGCATCAGGTTTTGAAGCAATGCGCGGACGTATTAAAGTGAACCTTGACATGCGTGCACCGGGTCATGACGATATTTTCATCGTAGGGGATTGCGCGTTGATCATCAATGAAGAAATTAATCGCCCATACCCGCCTACTGCACAAATCGCCATGCAACAAGGTGAAGTCATTGCGAAGAACCTGACTAAATTGGTTCGTAACGAAAATGACCTTGAAACGTTCACTTTCGAAAACAAAGGAACGGTATGTTCACTTGGTGATGACAATGCGATTGGAGTTGTATTCGGCAAGAAAGTTACAGGCAAGACTGCATCATTCATGAAGAAAATGGTTGATAACAGAGCATTGCTAATGATTGGCGGAGCTTCCTTGGTTGCTAAGAAAGGTAAATTCAACGTCCTTTGATTTTTTCGATATATAAGTGATGGCCATTTGGGGATTGTCCCTGAATGGCCTTTTCAATGGCATCTATCGATGAGCGTGACATGAAGCGGAGACGGGGAGTATGCACCTATCATATGTGGAATATAATGGGGGTAAGGATGACGAAGCACTAGATTAAATAATCCTCCCCTTTGACCGCTTTGGCATTACGTATGTACTCTAGCGGTTTGGAGTTTACACTACTTATAATGAATGTAGGTGAAGTGGGTTTTGGTGGAAAGATGCAAGAATGTTTGGTTGGCAGTGTCCGGCCTTGTGATATCTGATAAAGGCGAGTGGCTGGTCGTGAACAAAAGGTATGGCGGATTGAAAGGGCAGTGGTCGCTTCCGGCAGGTTTTGTCAAAAATGATGAAACCGTTGATGAAGCTGTCGTAAGGGAAGTGTTGGAGGAGACGGGCATTCATACAGAAATCGAAGGCATTGTTGGTGTTAGAAGCGGAGTCATCAAAGGGGATATAAGTGATAATATGTTGGTATTTTTACTTAAACCGATCAGTTTTGAAGTCACTGCTCAATTGGATGAGTTATATGAGGCTAAATTTTATGACCCTGATTTACTCATGCAAGAGGGGAAGCAATCGTTATTATTGGAACAGCTTTTAGCTTTTAAAAAGGAAAGAGTGCAGACGATGCTTGATGGGTTGAATCCGGGAAATCATTTTGGCTATACATCATATAAATTATTCATGTAATTTGGGTAATTATCTTTTCTTCGGTATTATTTGGCATTAAGTCGTTGACGTAGCAATTATTTTTTCAGTAAACTAAAGGTGTCGCTTTTAAGGAGGGTCAAGAATAACATGCCATTGCCTGTTTTAATTATCTCAATACTCTTATTTTTTATATTGTTTTTCGGAATTGGCTTTTTGCTGAATATGCTCTTTCGTTCTTCTTGGATCATGGTCATCTTATTTCCAATCGTCTTCATCATCATTGTCAATGAAACAAAGCTAATAGAATACTTTAGAAATCCGGGAATATCTTTTGCTAATCTTGGAACGAACCTTACAGCCCTGCATACGGCAGACATCATTATTTTATCAAGCGGGCTGCTTGGCGCGGTTTTAGCTGGTGTGGTCATCAGGATTCTAAGGAATAAAGGATATCAAATGTTTTGATAATGGGAAGGGCCGTCATTTATGGACGGTCCTTTTTTTGTAAGAAAAATTGGATCTTTTCATGCTTTATGAATACTTTCACTCTGGAAAGGGAACAAATATCCTTGTGAGAGGAGTGGAATTAATACATATGAAGATTGTAAAGGCATTATTTTTGAGGGTTGCTATTATCATATTATTTATCTTGGCCATCGATTCAACCTTAAATCATGTTTTTGGGGCTATGCCTGAAGATCATCCTTTTGAGGGGGCAATGAGACAACATCAAATGCTTGGTCTCGAATATAAAGCGATCCATAGCGGAGGTCAAGTGGCAACGCTAATGTCATCCGCATCCACGGGCAATGGTGGTCCTACGACGATATTGGAGGCAATCGAGCTCTTGAAATATCCGAAGCATGAAGTTTTGGCTACAGGTTATACAGCAGGGTATGAATCAACGGGAAAGTACCCGGAGAGCCCATCTTATGGAATCACTTATTCAGGTGTGAAGGTGAAACGGGATCTATTTTCAACCATTGCCGCTGATCTTGCCGTATTTCCCCTCGGAACCATCCTTTGGATTCCAGGCTATGGATATGGGGTTGTAGCGGACAAGGGCGGGGCGATCAAAGGAAACCATCTGGATCTATACTATGACACCGTACAAGATGTGTACGAGAAGTGGGGAAAGAAAACCCTTGAAGTATATGTTGTGCAAAAAGGGAGCGGCGAGTTATCTGAAGAACAGCTAAACAAGTTGAATGAAACCAAAATCAGGCAAGTATTCAAGCCTAAAATCGCCGGAAAAACATTGAACGAGAATGTATCTTCCTTTGCTTTTTAATGAAATGATGGAGTTAAAAAAGCTGCCACGATTGGGGCAGCTTTTTTGTTCATTCGAAACGCCCTTAAGCCAAGCCTTTGTACTCCTCAGGATGCAGAGTCATTGCCAATTTTGACAGCCCATCCAGTAAACGGGGGGAAGGCCGGCAGAATAAGGGTTCTTCCATAATGTGGATATTATTAGCTCGGACTGCCTTCATATCGGCCCAACCTTGCCGTTTCTTGACAAGCGCTGGGTTGACTTTTCGTAATGGGACACCGACCCAAGCTAAGCAAATATGGTCGGGATCCTTTTTCTGAACCTCTTCGGACGTGACTTGAATGCTTGCCATTTCCACATCTTCGAAAAGATTATATCCTCCCGCAAGAAGGCTGATCTCGGATAACCAGTTAACTCCCCCAGGGCTGAATAAGGGATTTGGCCACCATTCCCAATATAGGGACGGCTTTGTTTCGATTTTGTCGGCGACATTTTTATATTGAAGGATGGCATCCCGGAATTTTGCTGCCTGCTCCTCTGCTTGATCATTAAGATCCATAGCCCCGCCCAAGGTCAGCAAATCCTTTGCGATATCTTCAAGTGATTGCGGATTGAAGATGATGTGAGGGAGGTTCCGTTCTTTTAATCCTTCAATATTTTTTTCCATACCCGGTACACTAAGGGAAGCCAGCACCAAATCGGGTTTCAGTGATTCTACATGATCGATATCAATCGATAAATCCGGCCCCACTCTAGGAAGGTGCTGTATGGTTTCAGGCCAATCAGAGTAGTCATCGATAGCGATCAGCTGATCTTCTATCCCAAGATATGTGCAGAGTTCCGTATTGCTGGGGCAAAGAGAGATTATTTTCAAATTGACCACCTACCCTTGAAAGATGAAAAAGTGAAGTGCCAGTGCAATGAATACTCCGGTCAAGGCTCCGAAAAATACCTCGATTGGCTTATGGCCCAACAGTTCCTTTAATTGTTGCTGTTTCTGTTTATCCGCTTTTTTCTGCCAGTTTTTTGCTTGCTCGACTAATGTATTGAAGTCCGTGACGAGCTGGTTCAAGACGGCTGCCTGTTCTCCTGCCTGCCGTCTTACTCCTGTCGCATCGAACATCGTGATGACGGCAAAGATCGCGGCAACGGCAAATACAGGAGAATCCATTCCGGTCTCAATCCCTACTGCTACGGTTAAAGCTGACACGGCCGCAGAGTGGGAACTTGGCATACCGCCTGTGGAGTTAAGAAGTGACCAGTTAACTTTACGAAAAGCTATGAAGTGGATGGGCACTTTAATGAATTGAGCAAAGAAAATGGCAATCAATGCTGCGATTAAAGGGAAGTTGAGAAATAATTCCAAGAGTATCAGCCTTCTTTCTAGTTATAAGTAACGATGAAATCCATATATGGGTAAATAAGAAATCCTGCTCGGTACAAGGCCCTTATTATTAGTTCCATTCAGTCCTGTCGATTCCCTGCTGGTTATTAGTATTAAATATGATCTTCCTTATACTATTACTCTAAAGTGGCACATTCTAAACAATATCCCTTGTTAATATTATTTTCATGGGCCTAATTCGAAAATTTCGAAAGATTTCGTTATAATGAAGGTAATCGAATGGAGGAGGTAGCAGAATGTTCACAGTAAAAGATTCCTTGAATATAGATTTGATTGACGAATGCCTGATTCTAGGCGTATTTGACAGACCCGTAAAATTCACAGGCATAGGGAAAGAGGCAGATGAACGATTAGATGGTCAGCTAACCGAGTTAGTGAAAGCGGGAGAAATCCCTTCCAAGAAAAAATCAGTAGTTAAAATACATACATTAGGTAAATTAGGCATAAAGAGATTGATTTTTGTAGGTTTGGGCAAGGAAAAGGAGCTATCCTTTGAAACGCTGCGCGAAGCATTTGGAAAAGCGCGTAAAACAATCAAAGAATCCAGGCTTGCGACGCTATCGATTGCTCTGGATACATTCACGACCGAAAACCTGGATGCATTGGACGCAGCGCATGCTTGTTCCGAGGCTTTTGAACTTGCTTCCTATAAGTTTGACGGATACAAGCAAAAATCGAACCAGGTCGAAAAAAGCCTTGAATCGATTACGGTTTACAGTGAATCGGATAAAGAAGAGGTCGGGGCCGCACTTCATGTAGGGAAAGTCTTCGGAAGGGCGACGAACTCTGCAAGAACATTGGTTAACACACCAGGCAATTTGTTGACTTCCACGGATATGGCGGATTATTCATCTGCTTTGGGCGAACGTTATGGCTTTGAAGTGGAAATCCTGGAGAAGGAGGATATGCTCAAATTGGGAATGGGAGCCCTTCTTGCTGTCAATCAAGGTTCCGTTGAACCTCCGAAAATGATCGTCCTGAAGTACCAAGGTAAAGATGAATGGAAAGATGTTATCGGGCTGGTTGGTAAAGGCATCACATTCGATACCGGTGGATACTCATTGAAAACGAAGGCCGGAATCGTTGGAATGAAGACGGATATGGGCGGTGCCGCAGCTGTTTTAGGTGCAATGGAAATTATCGGTGAATTAGGGCCGGATCAAAATGTCGTGGCTGTCATTCCATCCACTGATAACATGATCAGCGGTGAAGCACTCAAGCCGGATGATGTGATCACTGCCATGAGCGGCAAGACGATAGAGATATTGAATACGGATGCGGAAGGCCGGCTCGTTTTGGCGGATGCCATAACTTACGCTAAACATCATGGTGCCGACTACCTTATTGACGTTGCTACTTTAACGGGGGGTGTTATAACGGCCTTGGGCATGGATATGACGGGTTCAATGACCAATGACGCAGAATTCTATGAACAAGTGGTTAAAGCCTCAGAGGAGGCCGGGGAGCCTATGTGGAGATTGCCTATTACAGAAAAGGACAAAGAGCGGGTACGCAATAGTAAAATAGCGGATTTAAATAATTCACCTGGCGGGGCAGGACATGCCATCATGGGTGGAGCCTTTATAGGCGAATTTGCCGAAGACACTCCGTGGGTCCATCTGGATATTGCCGGAACATCCACAACCTCGAGCAGCTCCGAATTGTGCACGGCGGGGGCGACAGGTGTGATGGCACGAACGCTTGCACTATTTGTTGAAACCTTTGAATCGAAAACAAAATGAACCAAAAAGGATCCGAAGCCGAAAATAGGCTTCGTTTTTTTTACAAAAAAGGTGTTGGACGTTATATATCCCTCCATTTCAAGCTGATGATGATATGACAATTTTCATCCCCTGTTTTGGGATAGAAATCAAAACGGATCCCATCAGGGTTATACTTGATATCAGGTTCGTTTTTAATCCCTATCTTTCGGATCATATCAACCACTAAACTATTATTCGATGCTTGGGCGGCAGTCATCAACCTGTTTGAGAAAGGCTTGGATGTGGCTAATGTATCCATGACTTTTTTTACATCAAGCAATAAAGCTTGCGATGACTTTGCCGATTTAACTAACAGATCTGGATTGGTTGCCGTGTATGGACGCAATGTTCCTTCCAGTTCCCGATTCATGTTCACTGACCCTACGGGAAGCGGAAATAGGCCAGGGTCATATAAAAAATAAGGGAAATCCGCCAAAAGGTTTCCTTCCTTTCCTAAAGTCTGTCTATAGACACGTTTTCTTTATACGTTAAAATATGTATAAAGGCCAGCCGTTATGATTACGGATTATGGATAACCCTTTTCCGAAAAAAAATCTTCTTGAATTTATGAAGAAAGACACACTATTATTTGTAAACTGCTTCATTGACAGGTATAGTGTATAGTAATATACTTACTTACCTAAAGTAAGCAGAAGGCACACTATAAAATTATAAAATAGGTGATGTTAACATGAAAATAACCCAGCAAACAAAAGACCTTTTAATAGATAAAATGAATATTCTTAAAACCCCGGGAAAGGCTGATATATGCCTAGTGGGGCCTGTGAACCTGCCTATTGAACAAGGAGAATTCTCAACGGTTTTTCAATGGTATACATGGCTCCAGCTCGATGGCGAGGATAATGACAAGGAAGCGGTGCTTGATTCGCTTTCGGAAGCCAACCTTGCTTTTGGCCAGCAATCCTCCGTGTTGGTGTATGGGGATTTTAAAAAGTCGGATGATGCACTGGTCCGGATGCATAGCATCTGTCACACAGGTGATATCTTTGGCAGTAAACGCTGTGATTGCGGCTACCAGCTCCACCAATCGATGAAGATGATAGCCGAGCATGGATACGGGGCCATTTTTTACCTTGCGGACCATGAAGGAAGAGGGATCGGCCTTTTTTCCAAATCTCTTGCATATTTACTTCAGCAGGAAGGTTATGACACGGTCGAGGCGAATCAGGCTTTAGGATTCGAAGACGATACGCGGTCTTACGAGGGAGCTATTCGAGTGCTGAAGGAACTGCGTGAGGATCCGGTCACTTTAATTACGAATAACCCTAAAAAGTTGGACGCACTTATGAAGCATGGACTAGCGGCAAAGGACCATATCCCGCTTTGGGGCGGTTTGACGGAAGATAATAGTTTCTATCTGGATACAAAGGTCAAGAAGTCTGGACACATACCACACAAGAAGCCAACTTTGATTGTATAAGGAGAGCTAAACGCATGAATGATGATCAATATTACATGAAGCTGGCACTGGATTTGGCGGCAAGTGCTAAAGGAAAGACGAATCCAAATCCAGTTGTCGGTGCAGTCATAGTTAAAGACGGTGTGATAGCCGGGACAGGAATCCACCGTAAAGCGGGTGAACCGCATGCAGAGGTACATGCTTTCAAAATGGCGGGTGAGTATGCAGAAGGGGCAACGCTATACGTGACTCTTGAGCCGTGTTCCCATTATGGAAAAACCCCTCCTTGTGCAAATTTAGTGAAAGAATCAGGTGTACGGCGGGTTGTAGTGGCTACGCAAGATCCGAATCCGGAAGTTGCGGGCAGAGGTATATCGATCATAAAGGATGCAGGCATTGAAGTGGAAGTTGGCGTCCTGGAGAAGGAAGCTCAAAGACTGAATGAGCGTTTTATTCACAATATGCTGACGAGCCGTCCATTTGTCATTTCAAAGTATGCGATGACACTCGATGGAAAACTTGCAACACACACAGGCCATTCAAAATGGATAACAGGAGAAGAATCCCGTCATTCCGTTCATTTGCTCCGGGATGAGGTCGATGCCATTCTCGTTGGAATCGGGACTGTTTTGGCCGATGATCCATCACTTACGACCAGACTTCCGGAGGGCGGAGGGAAAAATCCGATCCGAATCATTTTAGACAGTGAATTACGTGTTCCAATGGAAGCCAATGTTGTCCAGGTATCAGATGCGAGGACCATGATCGTAACGCAGGATCATGCACCTGCCGATAAAATGGCAGCTCTACGTGAAAAAGGGATCGAATTCATTTTCGTCCCCAAAAACGATTCGGGCCTGAATTTAAGGACCTTGATGGAAGAGCTGTATAAAAAGGGGATTACGGATGTCTTGCTGGAAGGTGGAAGCGAAGTGAATGCTTCTTTCCTAAGGGCAGGGCTCATCGATAAATACTTGATTTATATAGCTCCTAAACTATTGGGCGGACGAAACTCACTAACACCGTATAGTGGAATGAATGTAGATACGATGGATGAAGCGATGGATGTTTCCTTCTCTGGCGTGGACACGTTTGGAGAGGACATACGCATCACGGCTTATCCTAAATTAAAATAGACAACAGGTGATAGGCATGATGGTTAAGTCAGATGTATGCATAGTCGGATCGGGGCCTGGAGGAGCGCTGCTAGCCTATCTATTGGCCAAACAGGACATTTCAGTCGTCCTGCTCGAGAGGCATTCTGAAGTTGCACGGGAGTTCAGGGGCGAATTCCTGAACGAAGAAGGAGAAGGCATTCTGAAAAAGCACGGTTTATTCGAGAGTGTGAAAAGGCTTGGCTTGCTTAGGATGGAACAAATTGAATATTGGCATGACGGCCAAATGTTTAAAAGGATTTTCCCAGAATTGCCGGTAGATCATGTTGGGATACATGTCCCTCAGAATCATCTGCTTACTGCTATATTGAGTGAAGCTGAAAAGCTGGACTCTTTTCAATTGATGATGAATACGAGGGTTACGGACTTGATTCAGAATGAAATGGGCCGGTTTTCGGGTGTTAAGGCCCGAAAGGATGGAAATGACCTGGAAGTGCATAGTTCATTGATAATCGGAGCGGACGGCAGATTTTCCATGGTTCGAAAAAAAGCGGGGATACCAGTAGTTATTAAAAATCATGGCTATGATTTACTGTGGGCAAAAATTCCCGCTCCAGAGGGGTGGAAGCCCTCGATCAAGATGGCATTGGTCAATGACTCCCAGGTTGCCCTCTTCACCCAGGCTGGAGGTTTCATCCAAATTGGATGGAATATAGAACATGGTTCATTTCCCCATTTGCGAAAACAGCCCTTTGAGCCATTCATTGAAGATTTGCTTATCGCCTTTCCTGAACTAAAAAAGGTTGTGTGTGAAAATATCCGCTCTTGGAATGACTTCATTATATTGGATGTTTACAGCAGCTATTGTGAAACGTGGACAAAGGATGGCGTTGCTTTATTGGGTGATGCAGCCCATACGATGACGCCTACAGGTGCGTTTGGACTCAATTGTGCCATGAAAGATGCCGATATATTAGCCGATCTTATTAAAGGATGCATCATGTGGGAGGATACTGGCTTCCTTGGACTTAAAATCGCTGAACCGGAAAGAAAAGCCGAAATTGAAAGATTACAGGCCATGCAGGTGGACAAGGAAATTTCCTTCGCAGCACAGTTTGCCGCTAATGTTTGAATAGGAGTGAAGGATATGAAATTCGGTTTTGATATTGACGATACCCTTATTAATTTGAGGGAGTTCGCTTTCCACCTTTATAATAAAAAGCTTAATAAGAACATAGAGTTAACGAAATTCAGAGCTTTAAAGACGTTAGAGATCCATGAAGCTTTCGGGCTTGATAAAGAGGCTGGGGGCAAGATGTGGAACAGCCTTTCCGAGGAAGTGTATTATTCATCCTGTCCAGCTTTCGAGGGAGCAGTGGAAACGCTGCAGGAGCTTGAACGCGATGGCCATGAAGTCTATTACATCACAGCCAGAAAAGCGGAGCATGGTGAACGGACGAAAAAATGGTTGATTGAAAACGGCTTTCCCGTTAAGGATGACCAATTTTACTGCGGCATGAAGGATCATGAAAAAATTGATACGATTCGCAGATTGGAATTGGATTATTATTTTGATGATAAACCGGCAGTGCTGGAAACTTTATTGGATATCCCAACGAAAGTGTATGCAATGGATAACTCCTATAACAGGGATTTGGATATTCCAAGACTGACAAGCTGGTTTGAATTAAAAGAAATACTCTCCAAATAATCGAATTCTCATAATGAGGGATGACTTGAATAGACTTGAGTCATCCTTTTTATGTATACTATAATGAATGGTTATTCATTTTTGGAATTTAAGAATCAATTCGTTGTAGAAAAAAACATAAGAGTTGGGGGTATTGGGATGGAGAGAAATATTGAAAGTTCTTTGATAGGCACGCTTGGGATAGAAATGAAGGAAATCAGTGATGGGAAAGTCATTGCGACGATGCCGGTGGATGAACGAACTAGGCAGCCGTATGGATTATTGCATGGGGGGGCGTCCGTTGCCCTTGCGGAATCCGTTGCGAGTTTTGGCGGAATCCAGCTTGTAGATAGGACAAAACAAGCTGTCGTCGGTCTTGAAATCAATGCCAACCATGTAAGGAGCGTCCGCTCTGGTTTGGTTACAGCAGAAGGGAACATAATCCATCGCGGGAAGACGACGATGGTATGGGACGTGAAAATCCGTGATGAAGAGGATCGTCTTATCTGCATTTCACGCTGTACATTGGCCGTTATCGACTTACCAAAGTGAATCAGGGAACTATCGCTTTGAAATGTAACGTAATGATTTTACAGTGTCCGGTTTAAGTATAATAGGGCAGTAGACTATTGTTTGAAAGGAGTTTTCTTATGCTGGTTGGTCATATACAAGAAATCACCCGCCATCCTGTAAAATCATTCACCGGTGAGCATGTACAGAAAACGAAGGTGATGGACTATGGGCTATATGGAGATCGCAGTCATGCCTTTAAAGACAAGCACGGGAAGTTCCTAACGATAACCCAAGTTCCTGAAATGGTCCGTTATCAAGCTGTTTTTTCTGGTGAGGAAACCCTTGAACAATATCCGGAAATAAAAGTGAAGACCCCTTCAGGAAACGTGCTGGCTTGGGGTGAAGAGGCCTTTAAGGAGGAAATGGAACGGTTGTTGAAACAGGAGGCAACATCCGTTGTTTATCCGCCTGCACATATCCCGTTCGGTGCGATTGAGGAAGAAAACATCCTGCTTGTCAGTGATGCCTCGATTGGCGAATTGAAAAAGCTTTGGGGAAAAGAAGTGGATGGCAGGAGATTCAGGCAAAATTTGGTGCTATCTTTAGTGGACAAAACACCCTTTTTAGAAGAGCAATGGTTCGGAAAAAGGATTCTGATTGGAAATGATGTAGAATTGGAGATAAAAAGGCGTTGTGAGCGTTGTATGATCATAACAGTCAATCCAAGCGATTCCCAAAGAGATTCATCACTCTTGAAAACTGTCGTCAAGGAAAGGAACAATCATTTTGGCGTATATGCCTCGGTCATCCGTACGGGTGAAATCAGTTTAGGGGACCAAGTATTTTTAAAGGATTGATACATGAAAAGAGCTGCTCCTGTAATCAGGGCAGCTCTTTTGCAATGGCAGGAATCACCGGGTTTTCTTTAAATCATCCTGGACACTTCGATCCCACATTTTAACGCCTGAATGGTAAGCCGAGCGATTGATTAAATGCCCGGCAACAGGGCTGGTCATGAAGATAAAGATGATCGCGAGCACGACCCGGAAATCGAAAAGGCTATGTTTATAATAAAAATATAACAAGGTGCCAATCAGGATGAACATGATTCCAAGTGTCGAGCTTTTTGAGGCAGCGTGATTTCTTGTATAGACGTCGGGCAGACGGATGACTCCGAAAGCCGAGACTAAAAAGAGAAAGACCCCCATTAAAAGGAATAAGGCTGAAAGTATTTCAACGATTGCGGTCATTTTCGATAATCTCCCCTTTCTCAAGGAATTTGGCGAAAGCGACCGTTCCGATGAAAGATAGGATTCCGAGCAGAAGAATGGCTTCCAGATAAGCGCTTGTATCCATGACAATGGATACAAGTGCAACGATTGCGATAAGATTTATTCCCATCGCATCGAGCGCGACGACCCGATCCGGTACAGAAGGCCCTTTGATTAAACGGTATAAGAATCCTATCATGGAAAGCGAAACACCGAGCAACGCGATTTTAAGTATAAGATCGAACATTATTTGCTCACCTCCATGATCGCCTTTTCAAATGTATTTTTAATGCTGTCCACGGCTTCTTCTTTGTCGGCAATATCCATCGCATGGATATAAAGAATCCGATTATCCTCCGATACTTCAACGACAAGTGTTCCTGGTGTCAGTGTAATTAAATTCGATAGTATCGTAATTTCCCAATCCTTAGTTAGCGCGGTTTCGAATGCGAATATGCCAGGTCTCATATCAAGGCTCGGTTTAAGCACGACCTTAAGGACGCTAACGTTGGAAAGTAAGAGTTCCCTTGCGAATATAAGCAGCAATTGAACGACGGCATTCACCCTGTTCAGGTAAAAAGGGCCATTGAAAAAATGACGGAAGACGAACATGATGCCGAGCCCCAATACATATCCGATGATAAAAGTGCTCCCGTTAAACTCATTTTTCAAAAACATCCAGATAAACGCAAGGAACACATTCAGTAAAATTTGGAATGACATCAGGCACTACTCCTTTAAAACCGCTTTAATATAAATATCGGGATTGATTAATGTTTCTGCAGCTTGTGTAATGAATGGGTAAATCGATTCTGTTCCTACTCCGAATAAAACGGAAATGATAACAAGGAGGACGGCAGGAACCAGCATTTTATTCACCGTATTATTAGTTAAGGCATAATCAGCTTTTGGGGTTCCCCAGAAGCCATTCATGAATATTTTCATAACGGAATATAGAACCATCAAGCTAGAAAGTAAGACAACGGCCATTCCAAAGTAGGCCCCTTTTTCTGCAGCTCCCTGAAGAATCAAAAGCTTACCGGCAAAACCGCTGAATGGTGGTATTCCCGCCAATGATATGGCAGCTATGAAGAAAGTCCATGCAAGGGCCGGGTATCGCTTGATCAAGCCGCCCATATCCCGTAAATCATCCGATCCGCTGATTTTGATCATGATGCCAACCAGCAGGCAGAGCGCAGCCTTGATCAGCATGTCATGAATGATATATAGGATGGAGCCCGATAAGGCCTGTTCATTCATGACGGAGATGCCGAAAATGATAACCCCGACGGCGATGATGATATTGTAAATGATGATTTTTTTAACATCCCAATAGGCTATCGCACCAATGACACCGATGATGATGGTCAAGATCGCAAGTATCGCAAGGAAAGTATGAGTGAAATCCTGGTCATGGTAAAACATGAGTGTATAGGTCCTGAAAATGGAATATATCCCGACCTTTGTCAGCAATGCCCCGAATAGTGCCATCACCGGGATTGGTGGAGCATAATAGGACCCAGGAAGCCATTGGAATAGCGGGAAAATGGCTCCCTTCAAACCGAATACGATCAAGAAGCCAATTGCTATCACCGAGATGATTCCAGGCTGGTTTACCTCCGCTATCCTTTGACTGATGTCCGCCATGTTCAATGTACCTAGAACTGAATAAAGGTACGCCACCATGATGACGAAAAAGGACGAGGAAAGCACATTGACGATGATATACTTCAATGATTCCCTCAGTTGGATTTTCGTCCCCCCCAGTACAAGCAGCACGTAAGAAGCCATCAGCATGACTTCGAAAAAGACGAATAGATTGAAAAGGTCCCCCGTAAGGAAAGCACCGTTAACACCAATCAGCAAGAATTGAAATACAGGATAATAATAGTGTCTTTCACGTTCTTCACCTATGGAGTAAAACGAGTAAAGCAGTATGGCAAATCCAATGATATTCGTGGTCAGGACCAGCAGCGAAGAAAGCATGTCTGCGACGATCACGATCCCGAATGGCGCATCCCAGCTGCCGACACCGAGAGTCAAGATCCCATGAGTATGAACCGAGAACACTAGATAAAGGGAAATCGCAATTCCTATAAGAGAGGAAAAAAGGGATATCCCTCTTTGCAGCTTGATTTTTTTTGAAAAGAAAATAAGAAAGATGGCTGTGAAAAGCGGCCATAAAACAGGCATGAAAGTAAGATTATTCATTCGTTTTCGTACCTCTCATTTCTTCCATGTCATCAGTACCGAGTTCCTGGTAGGTCCGGTAAGCAAGAACCAGCAGAAATGATGTGACTCCGAAACTAATGACGATCGCAGTCAAGATAAGCGCTTGCGGAAGCGGATCGACATAGGATGCAACTTTATCACTTAGCAATGGAACGGAATCGCCTTTCAGGCCGCCCATCGTCAAAATCAAAAGGTGGGCGCCGTGACTGAGCAGTCCAGTACCGATTATGATTCTTAAAATGCTTTTTGAAAGCATTAAATAGGTCGCACACATAAATAGTATTCCAACGACAATGGCCATTAAAAGTTCCATTATTCACTCTCCCCTATCGTTTGAATAATGGTCATCGTTACACCAACAACCACAAGATAAACACCCAGATCAAACAGTACCGCGGTATGAAGCGAGATGTGCCCAAGAAGAGGCAAATCGATATAATGATATACATGTGTCATGAGCGGCACCCCGAAAAATAACCCGCCGGCAACAGTCAGGCTTGATATGAGCAAGCCTGAACCAATCATTAGCTTATAGTCAATCGGCAAGATCCCTGCGACGGTTTTAATGTCGAAAGCGAGCAACAGCAAGACTATGGCAGCTGAAGTCATTAAACCGCCGACAAACCCGCCTCCTGGCGAATAATGCCCTCCTAAAAAGATGGCTACCGCAAAAAGCAGGATAACAAAGGCGGCGACTTTCGTAACCGTTTGGAGAATCAGGTCATTTTGCTTCATGATTTATTTCTCCCCCCTGTCAAACGCAATTTGATCATCGCGAATATTCCGAGCGCAGCGATGGAAAGGACACTGATTTCAAACATCGTATCAAGTCCGCGGAAGTCAACAAGAATGACATTTACGACGTTTTTCCCGCCTGCTTCCTTATAAGCATTTTCAAGATAGTAACTTGATATGGAATCAAATAGTTTATTGCTATGTGCGGATAAGGCAATCAGTGTCACGATGACTCCTACACCAATGGATATCAGGGCGTTATTCAACCTGAATGTCATCCGTTCTTCCTTTCTGCTTGCCATTAACGGAAGGTGGAAGAAACAGAGCAAAAACAGGGATACCGAAATCGTTTCGATGACCAGTTGAGTCAAGGCTAAATCCGGTGCCCGCAGCAAAACGAAAAATAGGGAAATCGTATAACCGACCGCTCCTAGAATGATAATGGAAGTTAAACGGGATCTTGCAAACAAGATGGCGATCGAGCTAATCACGATGATTGCCGCTAATACCAATTCATATAAGCCGATCGGGGCAAGATTTCCTGTATCCAATTTAAAGGCATCCTTCCAATAGAGTGTAAAGCCCAATGAAAGAATGAAGAAAAGGAATATGGAAAGCAAATACGTCCGAATCGAACCTGTCATTAAAAATTTCATGACGGAGGATGCTGATCGTTCCAGCCCCTTTATCCCGTTATCATAAAGAGCATTCAGGGATAAACGTTCAGGCATCCACTGGTGGATCTTTTGCCACCTCGGAAACGTTTTGTATAAAATGATTCCAGATGCAATGATGCCGACCGTCATCCAAAATTCAGGTTTAAATCCATGCCAGAATTCGATATGGACTTGGAAATCCGGACCCGCCAAGCTTGGCTGTATGCTAGCTACCGCAGGTTCAATGATCGATGAAGATAGCAAGTTTGGAAAAATACCAAAAATGATGACCAACGAAGCAAGGATGATCGGGGAAATCAACATCCCGATCGGTGCCTCGTGGGGCTTCTTGTCCAATAGTTGTAACTGAAGTTTGCCTGTAAAGGGCTTGAGCACGACGATCATGCTGTAAATAAAAGTGAATACACTGGCAACCCATGCTATAACAGGGAACAGTATGCCCCATGTCTCCATATTGAAGATATTCAATTCCAATACATGCACCATGCTGGCCAAGAACATTTCCTTACTTAAAAAACCATTGAAGGGCGGAAGGCCAGCCATTGAAAAAGCACCTATGGCGGCGACGGTGAAAGTAATCGGCATCAACTGCATCAATCCGCCAAGCTTCCTGATATCACGAGTACCGGTTTCATGATCAATGATGCCTGCAACCATGAAAAGGCTGCCTTTAAAGGTCGCATGATTAATTAGGTGGAATACTGCTGCAACCGTGGCTGCCAAATATATATTTTCCCCTAACGAATCATAGTGGAGAGCCGCCGCACCAAGTCCCAAAAGCGACATGATCAATCCGAGCTGACTGATGGTGGAAAAAGCGAGAATCCCCTTTAAATCAGTCTGCTTGATTGCAGAGAATGAGCCCCAGAACAAGGTAATCAATCCGGCAATCGAAACGAGCCAGAACCATAATCCGGATTCCGCAAAAATAGGACTTAAGCGGGCAACCAGATAAATTCCGGCCTTGACCATTGTCGCGGAATGAAGGTAAGCGCTGACAGGTGTCGGAGCTTCCATCGCGTCAGGAAGCCAGATATGGAACGGGAACTGTGCGGATTTGGTGAATGCGCCAAGCAGCACAAGCAAAAGTGCAGGAATGAAGAGCGAGTGGTCCATAAGTTCCCCGGTTTGTGCTATCAATTCACGTATACTGAATGTGTTCCCCATAATGGAAAGGAGAATGATTCCTCCAAGCAGGCTTAAGCCTCCAAGCACGGTGATCAGCAGGGATTTCTGCGCTCCATAACGTGAACGCTCCCTTTCGTTCCAATATCCTATCAATAGAAAAGATGATAAACTCGTGAATTCCCAAAATGAATAAAGGACAATTAGATTATCGGAAAGGACGACGCCCAGCATCGCTCCCATGAAAAGCAAAAGGAAGACGTAAAATTGGTTCAGCTTTTCTTTCTCTTTCGATAAATAGAAAACCGAATACAGAACGACAAGTGAACCTATCCCTGTAATGAGCAAGGCGAACAAAAGTCCTAGTCCATCTACATAGAAATCAATATGAATTCCGAGTGAAGGAATCCATGCAGCCCTTTCCGTAATGATATCCCCTTGTTTGGTCAAGGAAATGAACCTTGAAAAATAGGTGAAAAGGAGAATCGGTAAAATCAATACAAACCATCCTGTATGTATTTGTCGGAATAGTTTGTATAATATTGGTACAATAAGTGCAAATAGAAACGGTGATAATACCGCCCAATGCAGTAAAGACATAAACTCCCCCCCTTTTTTAAAACGAAGTCATCCGTCTTAGTATGCTTTTTTTACGCAATCTTAGACGTTAGAGAACCTTCGTTGAATATGTATTTTTGATTCGAATACTGGCCTCGCTTAAAAGTATAACGCAATTTATGTGGGTTTGCATGGCTTTAAGAACAGTGAAGGCCGACTAAAATGGATTTTTATATATAGGTAGAAAAGGAGGGGAAATCGTCCCGAAAAATTTTAATTTAAAAGTTTTAAAGGGTGAATTAGTAGAGAATTCATTGTTAAAAAGTGGAATGGTTTGCATAATGTGGGGAAAAGGATGCATGGATGGAGAATTCATGAAAAACGCTTATTTACTTAGCTACTTTCCAATCATTTCAATCCTACTATTCAGCCTCTCCTTTGCCATTTATGGGAAAATGCAAATGCTCATGTTATTTACAAATCTGCTGATCGTATTGCTCCTAAATTTTTTATGGTTTTTGCCGGATTGAAGTTGATCTCCGATACTATATGTAGCAGTCTTTATTATTCCTTTCCAAGGCTTCGGAAGGTAAAACACTGAACAGTGTAAGAAGGGAATCTGTCATATATGTAATTGGCGGTGCTTATTCATTGTTCAATACATCCTTATGGCGGATGTGATATAGGACTGAGCAAAGGCAGTACTTAGTGTGTCCAACGCATAGCTGTCACCGCTATAATTCTTTGGACAATGGTTTTTGCTCAATAGCTTGCTCCGCTAACTGGCTGATTGATGTCAGCATCCGTTTCTTCTATATAGGGGGGCAGAATCAAGGAGTGGGGTTAATGGCTGACCCTGGCTGCCGATAGTTTTGGTATGCCCGATTGAAAGAATTTTTTTTATAATCCTTTTCCCCAATCAAAGAGACAAGCTCGTGCGTATGATGCTGTATAACCACTAAAGCTTCCTCGATATCATTGCACCGATTTTTGATTGTACAGCAGTCTTGGGCTTTAGTTTACAGCTTGGTATCGAGTGCGGTATGGATGGTTACACCGGAATCAAAAGCTTTTCAATCCTTTTATCCAGCTCTGCCTCACCTGATGGCGTATAGCCGCATCAGAACCTTGCAGGGATGTTATGAGACCTTCAGAGGATGTCACTAGGCTTTTCAATTCCTGATGAGCATATGTCACGTAATCGGGATAATAAGTCGACCGAGGTGGACAAGTCCAATTTAATCGTACTTCCGATCTTCGGCACATTAAGAGTTTATAGTTTTTCGGATTATTAAGGATTACTGCCAGTAAGGTGAGTTCTGCCTTTGATAACTTCCCAGTCGGTTTACTGAAATAATACTGGGAGGCAGCTTCGATTCCATATGATCCATTACTGGAAATATATCGTATTCAAATATAGCTCCATGATTTCCGGTTTTGAATTTTTTCGCTCTAATTGATAGGCGTAAAAGAGTTCATTAAGTTTTCGGTTATACGTCCTTTCATGGGAAAGGCAAACACTCCTGGTGAATTACTGGGTAATGGTACTGCCGCCTTGTTCGATTGTTTTATTTTGTGAATTGATAAGATGCGCCTTCCATGCCGGACAGGCCAACACCTGCATGATCATAAAAATTTGTGATCCTCCGTTATGCTGAAAGGGAAATGGTTTTCCAGAAAAAGGGGATGCCATCAAGTTTAAGGTAAGTCCGTTTTTCACCATTGGAAATTTCACTGATCACTTTCCATTTGCAGCCGTCATGTAATTAGTCCTGAGCCAGCTCTATCGAATCAATGGGATTCGCCCGTTAAGTACATGATAGGGAGTTTGGGCTAAGGATCACTTGTGATAGGAAAGGAAAATGAAAAGGACAATACAGGAACTGTGAAGAAAATCGTGCTATAACCAAGATACGTGCGCATAGTTCAACTGCCTAACTAATATATTTTTAGTATATTCTTGGCGATAATGCAGGGATTAAAGAATGGTACTTTCGGTTCGTCCAAATACTAAAAACCAATTAAGGAAAATAATATATAGTTTTGAGTAAATCAAGAATGATGGCAGAAGTCGTATCTGAATGGTGTAATATGATCCAATGAAAAACTTTCTAAATCTTCTGTTATAATATTCTCATGAGAAAATAAAAACCAATTTTTGTTTGTATGTTGACGTCAAGAATAAGAAGGGGGTCATTAAAATGGAGGAACAACAGCAATATGTATTCATTGATTTTGAATTTACGATGCCGGAAGGAAAAGCGAATCCAGTAGGTTTTTATCCAGAAATCATTGAGGTCGGTTTAGTCAGCGTCATTAATGAGACAATTCAGGAACAATTCTCTTCTTTTGTTAACCCATTGAAATTTCCAGTCCTAACGGGGAGATGCAAGAAGTTCTTGAATATTACCCAAGATCAGGTGGACCGGGGGATTTCATTTGAAGAGTTGATTTCTTTATTGAAGAAAATAGATGAGCAGCACCCGACGACGATTGTGACTTGGGGGAATATGGACATGAAGGTACTTCGCCAGAACTGTCAGAAATCAGGATTGGATTTCCCTTTTTCAGGAAAACAAATAGATCTTTGCCTGGAGTATAAACGCTTTTTCGGAGATCAAAATCAGACCGGACTTTGGAAGGCTGTACAGGCCTATGGCAAGGAAGGGACAGGCAAGCATCACAGGGCGTTGGATGATGCAATTACGACATATAATATATTTAAGTTAGTAGAGAAAGATAAAAGTTATATGCAAAATCATGAACCGACGACAATTGGCGATCGCATTGATTTATCAAAGGTATTGAATCATTTAGCGTTATAAAAGCCAAATCATATACTACTGATTTGGCTTTTATGCTTTATTTGAAATAATCCGCCGCCAGATCTTCAAGCAGCTGTAAGCTTTTATCATTCCACTCTGTGTTTGCTTCGCTTAAGGTGTGTTTCATTTTCTCAACAGCTTCTCTTAAGGACTCCTTATACTCAGGAATTTCCTCTTCAAAGCCCCTTACCATATTCTTAGGTACATTGGTTTGCTCCCGGAATGCAAGAGCACGCCGCTGATGGAACATGGACACTTCTGTTTGCTTCGGGTTATGAAGATCCCCCTGCATGGGATGCTTCATGACAGCCAACACTTTAACAAGATATGCAGCAGGTCTGATATCGGTGATTTCCCCGATGTATTTTCCGGTTTTATATATGGCGGTAACCTTATCGCCGATTTTAAAATCCTGTTCTGACATTTCCCTACCACCTTTCTTTTAACTTCCTTCATGATACATAAGAACAACGATTTTTCACAGCGAATTCGTTCAATTTCGCAAAGATGCTTTTTTTATGAAAATCGTGTAAAGTGTACAAATGAAGATGGAAAATGGCGTTACAGGCCATTTATTTAAAAAAAGAAAGAGGGTATATACAATGACAAATTTCCCGCAATTAACAAGTGAAGTTTTGGAAAATGAAAAAGCGGTCATCATGCAAACGACGATGGGCGATATTAAAATTAAATTATTCCCTGAGCTGGCTCCAAAGACAGTGGAAAATTTCATGACTCATGCTGAAAACGGTTACTACGAAGGAATCATCTTCCACCGTGTCATCAAGGATTTCATGCTTCAAGGCGGAGATCCGACAGGTACTGGAATGGGGGGAGAAAGTATTTGGGGAGCTCCATTTGAGGACGAGTTCTCCATGCAATTATTCAATTTGCGTGGAGCTCTTTCCATGGCAAATGCAGGCCCGGGAACAAATGGCAGCCAATTCTTCGTCGTACAGGCCCAGCATGTAGACAGCAGGATGGGTGAGCAGATGAAGGAAGCCGGTTATCCGGAAGAAATCATCAACGCTTATATGGAACAAGGCGGCACACCATGGCTGGACCATAAACACTCTGTTTTTGGACAGGTGGTCGAAGGCCTGGACGTTGTTGATACGATTGCTAATGTAGAGACAGTTGCGGGAGACAAGCCAGCAGTGGATGTAGTCATTAAAGGAATCACCATTTTATAAATAAAAGAGAAGCGGGGGGCTTAGTGCCTCTCGTTTTTTTAGGTTTTAGCGGATTTGCTCCACTAGTGGATTGTTCTGGCAATTGATATAATGGGATAAAGCATTTTAATTCCTATCAGGAAGGATGTATCGAATGGACTTTCTCAATCATACTTTACTAGGTTTGTTTCTTTACTTTCCAGAAGACAAGACTGAATATATCTCTGCAGGTATAACATGCTTCATCTTTTTAGTAGCAGCCGTTTTAACGATGAGGGCAATTATAAGATATTCAAAAAAAGAAGAACTGAAAACTAAGCAATTCGAAGATGAAGTCACTAAAAGGAACCAGCGTATAAAGGATGATACTATTTCTTGATTCCGGAAGATGCGAGTGGATTCAATAGAGTTCCAGCCTTTTTTTTTGCTAATTAGAATATGAATGGTATTATGTTTTGTTAGAAGGCCGTAAAGGACCTAAATGAATAAACTGTTCCCTTATCAGCATAAGCAATTTATACTATAAGCATAGAGATAGAAACTTTGGGGGCGTAAATAGTTATGCAAATCGTAGCTAAAAGAATGATTGCGACGGATACAGTTAAGAGTTTTTTCATTCAGCACTGGGAGACGACTCAAGTCGTTTTTTCAAGAGGTTTGTTTCATTATGCGGAACTTGAGGGTTTTGGAGTGATGGACGAGAATGAAAAAATCATGGGGTTGGGAACGTATAAATTGTCCGACCATGTATGCCAAATCATTTCTTTGAATAGTGAGCATGAGAATCAAGGAGTGGGCTCATCATTGCTTTATGTAATGGAAAATACCGCCAAGGAGAAAAATTGCCATACTATTAAAGCGATTACAACGAACGATAATTTACAGGCATTGAAGTTTTTTCAAAAGCGTGGTTATGTCATTGCGGAAATCGTTAAAAATGCGGTTGAAGAATCACGGAAAATCAAACCTGAAATACCATTTTACAGTTTTGAGGGAATTCCTATCCGAGATGAGATAATACTGGAGAAATACTTGTAATACCTGAATTTTGATAGGGGGAATAGGGATGTTTAAGAAAATTGCGGCTGATGCCCTTGGACTTAGTGATATTGGAAGTGTGATTAGCCCTGCCAATTATGACAAGGTGGATGCAGATGACTATATCATGCATGAAGACGAGGAAAAAATTTATTTCCTGATAAAATCGAAAACCGATGAGTACTGTTTCACGAATCAAGCGTTCATACATTTGGACGGGACAAGTGCCATAAGCAAAAAACGTACACTTACAAGATATAGCTACAGCCAGTACAATATTTCCAACGTAACACTTGAAACGGCAGGGACCGTGGATTTGGATGCGGAAATTAAATTTACGATCGGTGCAAAGACGTTCTCCATTGATGTCCATAAGAAGTTCATTGAAGAATTAAAGGACTTGTTCAAATCATTAGTTAAAATATCGGAAATTTGCCATGAGAATGAATATGCCCTTCAATTTGCACAGCAAAGCGTAAACCTTGCTTCTTCCACTTTGAACCAGGTTCGGACAGAGGGAAGCCAAATGGCTGCAAGTTTCAAGGAAATTAATTCCGCAGCTTTCGAATGGTTGATGGACAGTCGGAAAAAGTACCATGTTAAAGATTTTGGCTATGTTTTTGAGAAATATATAAATAATTAAAACAAGGAGGCGAACACGGAACGATGTGTCCGCCTTCTTTTTTAATGGCTGTTTTCACATACTTTGTTGCTATTTACCAGGTAGTGAGTTGTGGTTGATTTCCCCTCCAGATGCTCGCTTT
>NZ_JAWRYN010000001.1:0-343048 GCF_046534585.1 Peribacillus sp. SIMBA_075
CGCGGAAAGCGAGTGCCCTACGTTCCAATCAACGGCCAAATTGTACAACTCATAAAAAATAGACAAACTCGATTTTCCTCGAGTTTGTCTACAGTCTGAGACCTTTCCATCGAGGAAAGGTTTTTTGCGTTGTTTGCAGGAATCAAAGGTAAAATGTTGAAGTTTACCTATAAGTGAGTTTTTAACCGTTTTAATATACAGTATATGCATAATTTGAACCCTTACTTGCTGGAACTCCGTCGAATGAAGTTTAAATCATTAGTAAAGGAGGTGGAAAAAATGAACAAATATACTGGAAGGATCATTGTCCCTGCCCTATTCTTCATATTGATATTGCCCTATTTAGGATGGTTGGGCCATGAAGAACGCAGGTTTTCCGCCTTTGCAGGAATATATTTACTCGCCATTCTATCCATTGCTTGGTGTTTGGGTGCTATCTATGATAATAAACGGAAAACGATAGCTATATTGCAAGATAGCGAAGGACGTTATCGCATCTTCTCCAAGTACTCCAAAGAATTGGTCAATAGCTTCAATGAGGTTATTTTTCAAACGGATGATAAAGGAAAATGGTTGTATTTAAACCCAGCATGGAAATCGATGAGTGGTGCGACGGTGAACGAATCACTTGGGCTTCACTTTTCTAAACATATGGATATGACTTCTTATCAGGACGTATTAAAGGCCTTTGCGGAATCCTTTCATCAAGGAAATAAATATTTTCGAGTGGACATTAAACTGAATGCGAAAAAAGGGACCAGTTGGGTTGAAGCATTCGTTAAACTAATTTACGATGACGCAGGGAAATTCATAGGGACGGCAGGCATATTATCGGAAATTAATGAACGTAAACATGCAGAAGAAAAGCTTGTTAGCCTAAACGAACATTTGGCAATCACATCAAGCAAGTTATCAACGGCTGCACAACTTGCGGCAGGGATTGCACATGAGGTCAGGAATCCGATGACAGCCATAATGGGGTTTGTAAAGTTGATTAAAGATGGCGGTGCTGATAAAGATGAATATTATGATATTATTTTTTCGGAAATAAATCGAATCGAGCAAGTCCTGAATGAACTTTTGCTGCTTTCGAAACCCGCGGAGGCGGTTTTTCTTGAGAAGGATTTAAAAGAAAGCTGTAACCATGTCGTTACACTGTTGGAGACAAATGCCGTATTGAACAATATTCAAATTCATAAAAATTACGATACAGAACCCATTTTTATTTACTTTGATGAAAACCAAATCAAGCAAGTATTAATAAACATGATAAAAAATTCCATAGAATCGATGCCGAATGGCGGAAATATTTTTGTGAGCGTAAACGAAAAAAATGGGGAAGTTTTTTTGAGCATTTTGGATGAAGGGGAGGGTATCCCGGAAAACTCCCTTCAAAAAGTAGGAGAACCATTTTTCACTACAAAAACATCAGGAACGGGATTGGGTCTTTCCGTTTGTTTTAGAATCATCGAAAAGCACGGCGGAAAAGTGTTCATAACAAGCGAACTGAAAAAAGGTACGAAAATCGTTTGTGTATTCCCCGCAGTCCTACCAAGTGATTATAACGGGAACGAAAATGTCCAGATAACGGGACAAGAACGACATGAAAATATATAATTCGATCGTTATAAAAGTCAGAATATTTCGTGTACTCAAACGGTAATAACATACTAACCGGTTAGTCAGTTTTAAAGGAGGAATTCAATTTGCAAATTGAACATGATCAATGGGTGCAAAATCTGGAAAAGAAGTTAACGGAATTCATGGAAAAGTACGTATTCCAAAATGAATCCGTATATCAAAAAAGCAGCTAGATTCACAGAAGAGCCGATGAGTGATATACCGCCGCTTTTATCTGAATTAACGGCAAAAGCAAATTGTGGAATTTATTTTTACCTTATCGCAAATATGGAGCAGGTTTAACAAATCTAGAATATGCCCCGCTTTGTGAAATCATGGGAAGGACGATGATAGGACCTGGAATCTTCAATTGTAACGCGCCGGACACCGGTAATATGGAAGTATTGGTGAGATACGGTTCCGATGAACATAAAGATCGCTGGCTGAAGCCATTGCTTGCCAAGGAAATACGCTCATGCTTCTCGCTAACAGAACCAGTAGTGGCGTCTTCGATGCTACCAATGTAGAGTGCAGTCTTGAAAAGGCAGGTAATGATATGTCATAAACGGCCGGAAATGGTGCCCTTCAGGAGCAGGAGAGCCCCGATGCGAGATTGCCATCGTTATGGGTAAGACAGATCCTGAAGCGTCCAAGCATGATCAACAGTCAATGATTCTTGTACAGCTGGACACACCGGTTTTCAAAATCGAGGGAATGCTCCCCTGTTTGGTTATAATCATGCTCCGCATGGCCATGCGGAAATCAATTTTGCAAAGGTGAGGGTCCTGGCAACGAATATACTATGGTGAGAAGGTAAAGAGTTTGCGATTGCCCAAGGAAGACTCGGGCCTGGAAGGATACACCACTGCATGAGGCTGATCGGTGCTGCTGAAAGAGCACTTGAAGAATTATGTAAGCGCATTCAAACCCGTGACGTTTGGTAAACCTTTGGCGAGGCAAGGTGTGATCATGGAATGGGTTGCCGATTCACGGATTGAAATCGAACAAGCAAGGCTTCTTACTTTATAGGCTGTATGTGATGGATACTGTCGGGAACAAGGGAGAGAAGGCGGGAGATAGCCATGAAAAAAGTGGTGGCACCAACTAGGGCATTAAAAGTGCTGGACAGGGCAATTCAAGGGTTTGGAGCTGCAGGGATTTCAACGATTTACCGTTTGCTGCACATTGGGCAAATGCACGGACGTTGAGGCTTGCTGATGGTCCTGATGAACCGTTCACAAGTAGCTAAAATAGAACTTCGAAAATAAAAGCATGAGGTGAAGGTATAAAAGGTACCGGCCTATTCAATTTAACTGGAAAGACGGCGATCATAACTGGTGGAGGGATGGGATTGGGAGTACAAATAGCGACCTGATTTGTCGATGCAGGGGTGAATGTCGTGCTTTGTTCAAGGAAGAAGGAAGCATGCGGTGAAGTTGCTCGCAAATTGAAAAACTTGGAGGCAGGGCGCTGTCCTTCAAGTGTGATATCACAAATCCGTCAGATGTACAGGAAGTGGTTAACGAAACTTACCGGGGATTCGGTGCCATTGACATTTTAGTGAACAATAGCGGGGCATCCTTGGGGGCTCTGGCCGTCGACATGTCCCTTGAAGCCTGGCAGAAGGTGATGAATGTCAATGTAACCGGAACTTTTATCATGAGCCAGACTGTAGGAAGGATCAGGAAGGCTATGGTCTTACGGAAGCTTCGCCAACTACGTATTGCAAACCGGTATTTGCTGAAAGGAAGCATGGGAGTGCCGGGATCGGAATCCCTTCGACAGAATATAAAGTGATGGATCTAGAATACGGGACTAAAGAAGTGGCCCCAGGCGAAATGGGGGAATTGGTCATCAAAGGACCTCAAGTGATGAAGGGTTACTGGAATATGCCAGAGGAAACGGTGGTGACTCTTAGGGATGGTTGGCTTTATACGGGTGATATCGCCAAAGTTGATGAAGAAGGGTTTGACAGGAAAAAAGATTTGATCATTGCAAGTGGGTATAATATCTACCCGCGTGATGTCGAGGAAGTCCTCTATGAACATCCTGCTGTCCAGGAAGCGGTTGTCTTTGGAGTTCCAGATGCTTACCGAGGGGAGTCGGTAAAAGCAGTGCTTGTACTTAAAAATAATAAAAAGGCAAGTGAACGGGAAATCATCGAGTACTGCCGTACAAATCTATCGGCTTATAAAGTTCTGCTTTTCGTTGAATTTCGTGAGGAGTTACCAACAACAAATGTCGGAAGATTTTAAGGCGTGCTTTAAGGGAGGAAATTTCCAAGAAATAAGAAGGCTTTGATAGTGCGGAGCGTATGATATCAATTCAGCTGAATTTTTACAGATTGCGAGGATGCTTACATGAAAGAAAAAATGACAGAACATAGCATGCGCTTATTCGAAAAGAAGGGCTTTAGTGAAACTTCGATTTCTGATATCGTCGAATCGGTTGGAGTGACAAAGGGAACATTTTATTATTACTTTAAGAGCAAAGAGCAGTTGCTTATGGATATTCATATTGCTTATATAGACGAGTTGCTTAGTGAGCAGGAAATCATCATTTCGGATACTAGGAAAAACTGTAAGGAAAAGCTTTTCGTTATGGTATATATGCTTTTAAAAAGCATCAAAACAAAAAAATCAAGCGCCACGGTCTTTTTCCGTGAAATGAAAAATCTAAGTGACGAAAAACTTGCACAAATCCTTCCTAAACGGGATGAGTTCCGTAATAAAATCAAACAGGTGCTGGTGGAAGGCATCGAAAGCGGAGAACTACGTTCCAACCTTGATGCATCCATCATCTCTTTTGCTATTTTGGGTGTGGCCAATTGGAGCTATCATTGGTTCGACTCTGAAGTTGAAAAAAACGAACAGGAAGTTGCAGACATTTTTATGGGGATGATTCTACAGGGCATTGAAGCTTGACCAGGCTACATACCTACAAGTTAAATGAGAATAAGGGGTATATACCGGATGAGCTATACACCCCTTGGTTGTTAACAAGGATTTCACTTGTACCATTGACCCTTCAAGAATCACTCAATCCGAATCAATGCTAACATCTTTATCAGGATGCATAAAAGAAGGCTGCGGCGTTCTTTTAGCCTCTAACAGTTCACGGTTTTCAGTTGAATTCCAGCCTATATCATTGGTGGGGTGTATCCAGTCGTCTCCAGCCATGATTTCCGGGTCTGTATCTTCGCTCCAATTTTCGAGTGGTGAGTTTTCTGATGCATATTTGCTGTCGCCAATGACGACTCCATAATCATTGACAAATGGAGCTCGTGGTTTTATGCCGGTCCCTTTATAGCTTGGTGCGTTAATTTGGTGGGGTTGTGTATCATCGATAATTGGTGAATCCAATTTCTTTTTCATCTAGAATCTCCCTTTCCGTTTTACGGTTATTTTTTCTCGTCTGTCCCTATAATATCCCTGAATAATTTTCGGCAGTTTTACCCCATTCTAAAACGTAAACTATATTAAAAAGGGTGGATGAAAATGAAACGGAAAGCTAATGTAGATGGTGCTGTCAAAGCAAGTAAAACGCCAAAAAGAAACCAAGCTGAAAACGAGTTTTCCAATGAGTTCGCATTAGAGGAAAACCCAATAAAAGGTGCCAACCGCAATTCAAAGCAAGGCAGAAAAGGAAGAAGTTAATGGAAAAAGAAAAACGGAACTCCCAGGAAAAGGTGGGGGAACATGTACGAACTGAATTTGGAATCGAATTCAGTGGCGATATGAACGCAACCAAAATTTATGAAATATTAGCAAAAGAAAATAAAAAACGTGATAATAAATAAATAAGGACGGACCCATTTTGGGTCCGCCCTTAATCTTTAAAAAATGGCATTTCTAGATTTTGGGAGCGGGAAAATGTTTGATCCCTTTCCACTCGGATCAAAATAGGCAAGCATGATCGATGGTTTCTCGACGATTGTACCCTCTGCTAAATACGTTTCCAAATCAAAGGGTAGTGCCTCGAGCAAGGTATGTTTGTGTATTTCTTTTTCATTAAGTGCCAAGGCTGTGAAAGAGGAACCAAGCTGTTCAGGTTTATTCAGAATATCTTCATATATCACTTTCCGTCCATTTTTATCCAGGGAAGCTTCCCACCAAGGTTTACGTGGTTTGTATTTTTGGTTCATGAAATAATCCAATTTCATGAGTCCGATAATGTTATTCAGTTCAGCAGATTCCCGGGAAGCCAAAAACTGCTGTAAGCGTCTGAACAAGTCTTCAAGCTGGTGTCCGATTCGTGACCAGCCTTGTTCATCCCAAAAGGTACCGAAATCCTGAAAAAAGTCGAATGGTGATTGAAATACCGTTTTGACAAGGTATTCCGTGGTGTGATCCATTCTATGATCGTTCCAGTATTTTTCAAGGACATCTTCAACTTGTTTAATGCGGACAATGTCATCGAAGCTTAAAACATTATTTCCCAGGATTTCATAAGGAGCATGATCACTGTAAATATATTGGTGTTCATTGGCACGTATCCGTAAACCCGTACCTCGGAGCATCTTTAAGAAGCCAAGCTGCATCTCTTCGGGTCTCAGCTCAAAAACATCATTGAAAGTCTTTTTGAAAGAATGATAATCTTCTTCAGGTAAACCGGCAATCAGGTCTAAATGCTGATCAATTTTCTGCCCATCTTTTACCATAGTTACGGTCCTGGTCAGTTTTTCGAAATTCTGCCTTCTCATAACTAGATCATTTGTATGGTCATTCGTCGATTGTACCCCTATTTCAAAGCGGAACAATCCTGCAGGGGCATTATCGTTCAAGAACTGGATAACTTCCGGACGCATGATGTCCGCAGTGATTTCGAACTGGAAAACCACACCGGGAAGATGCTCATCGATTAAGAATTGAAACATTTCCATGGCATAGCTTCGGCTGATATTGAAGGTTCGGTCAACGAACTTAATGGTCTTTGCACCATTAGCCATAAGGTACCTGATATCTTCTTTAATCTTTTCACGATCAAAATATCTGACACCCACTTCAATCGATGACAGGCAAAATTGGCAGCTGAACGGGCATCCCCGGCTAGTTTCGATATAGGTGACACGTTTAGATAGATCGCCACGGTCTTCCTCCAAACGATAAGGAGAAGGGAGCGATTTCAAATCAACCTTACCGTTTTGAGGCTGGATGATTTTTTTTCCATCCAGTCGATACGCAATGCCTCCGACCTTCTTATAGTCATTCGAACCTTCAATTTCAGATAAAAGGGACTTGAAGGTGACCTCACCTTCGCCAATTACGATGAAATCAGCCCCGGGAATCTGATCAAGCCATTCTCCAACATCATATGTGACTTCAGGTCCTCCGAGAATGATGACCAATTCTGGATTGATTTTCTTCAGCATGGCTACTACTTTCATTGTTTCCTCGATGTTCCAAATATAGCAGCTGAATCCTATGACATCTGGTTTTTTGGAATGAAGGTCACCAACTATGTTCATAATCGGATCTTTTATCGTATATTCTGCTAGATGTACATTATAATCTGGCTGGGCATAAGCCTTTAAATAGCGGATGGATAGCGATGTATGGATATATTTTGCATTTAGAGTACTGATTATTATATTCATGTTAAAGGGCGTAAAAGAAACGCCTGGCTCCTTTCGTGTACATATCTTTTTAAGCCAACAAGCACTAACGAGTAATTTTACCATAGTGCGCTCCATTTGAAAAATGAGTTATTGAATGAACGGAAATCTTTCAGCTTTAAAGCCGAACTGGAATTTTACTTTTTGAAAAAAACGGATAAAGCAGAAAATGCTTTATCCGTTTTATTTAAAATGCTTGTTTTATATATTCTTTCGTTTTAATCATGAATCGTTTTGTTTTGGTCGCCTTCAATTCGATGATCGGCTGTGCCATTGTGGCAATCATTTCGCTTGATAATAACACGGTAATCAAGAAGGATAGACCGGCAAGCATGATAAAGCTCTCTGTATTGCTGAAGTAGTCATGTATAGTGCTTTCACGGAAGAAGCGGATGAAGAATCCGTGCAGCAGATATACATAAAGGGTTTGTTTACCCCAATTCGTAAAGAAATATTGTCCGCGTGGGATGAATGAAAGGAAGCTGAACACTGAAATTACGCTCAATCCATAAAACCCCAAGCGTTTAAACATGGATACGATTGTCGCATCTTCAAGCTCGGTATATGGTTTCGAACCGAGGAGCCATTTATAATTGACATCGGCATTTAAATAAAAACCGATAAAAATCACTAACATGACACTAAGTGAAGCCAAACGAACCTTGGGTGTGAACAGTTTCTGTAAGTGTTCCTTGCTTAAATGGTACCCGATCAAAAACATCGGAAAAAAAACGAATGTCCTCGAGAGACTAAGGTAATTGGAGACATTGTCAATATACCCAATCAATAAAGCGATTAAAATGGATAAACCTATGCCTACTGATGGCTTTAGCTTTGAAAAACCAAGCAGCATGATGTTCCAGCAGAATAAACTGATCAAGAACCAAAGCGACCATTGGGGATCAAGCAAGTCAACAGTGATTGCAGAACGTTCATATAAAAAATAATAGTAAACGGTATATATCAATTGGAAAATGATGTAGGGTAAAATTAGTTTTTTTGTAATTTTGGCTAAATACCCTTTTTGATAAAAACCTTTCGCAAAAAAACCTGAAACTAGAATAAAGGCCGGCATGTGAAAGGAATAAATGGTTTTATATAAAGCGTAAATCGTTTCACTATCATGTATATACGTATTCAGCAAATGTCCAAAGACGACAAAAGCCATGAGAATGAATTTGGCGTTATCAAAGAAAAAATCACGTTGTTTCATAGTTGCCTCCTAAAATTTTTAAGGTAGCTAGAGAGCATTGTTATTTCTTATACCCTAAATACATTGATCTAAATCAATATTTATAAAATTTATAAAAATATTATTAAATTAAGCTTTACGCTAAGTTTTAAGTGATTCAACATACTATTATTTGACATTAAGGATAATTTAGGTTTTCGATGAATGCACGGATTTTCGATAATACCGAGGAAAATCAAGATGGGTGTCGAATAAAGTTTGATAAGTATGGGTTTTGAAAAGGGGTGTCAATATGAATATCGGTTATGGGAATGAAACGGAAAATAAACAGGAAATTATAAAATTGAATAAACAGATCGAAGGGTTTTTGAACATTTTCAATTCAATGCCAGAGCCTTATATTAGGGTTGATGAGGAACTAAGGCTCACTTATGTAAATGATGCCGCTTGTGCACTGCTGGAAACATCAAAAAATCAGCTGTTGTCCATGAAGATAACTGATTTTCTCGAGGTTAGCCCTTTAAATGATCAGGAAGAGTCCGGTACTCCAAAAAAGCCGAGTGAAAGTGAAAGACAGATGATCCAGCTCCATACCGGTGCCCTAAAGCATATAGAGTTTATACCAATAGGGGCTCCTTCCGAAGGACAGCAATTTTATCGTTTAGGGGATGTGACATTGGATCTTTCATCATCCCGGGAAACAAGAATGTCAAGGCAGATGTTTTTGGACCTTTTTGATACGGCCGTAGAAAGCATCGTCCTATTCGATGGTTCAGGAATAATCATGGAAGTGAACCATGCTTTTATCCATGCCATGGGCATCCCGAAAAAAGAGATTGTCGGCAAGAATATGAGGGACCTCATTTCCCCTGATTATAAGGCATATTGGGACGAGAGCATAAAAAGAGCATTTGTTGAGTCGAACTTCAAAGGAGAGGTGGAGATAATGATCGGGGTTGAGCGGCATCATTTTACTTTTTCTATCAGCTCAGCGGTAGGAAATGAATTATACATGTCGGTGCTTCGAAGAATTACAGAATCAAATTTAATAGAAAAGAAGTTAGAGACGAGCGAACGGATTTTTGCGGAATTATTCGACCAGTCCATGGATGCGATCATATTCTGGAATGATGACGGAATCATTTTTCGAGTCAATCAATCAGCATGTAAAATATTTGAATCAAGCAGAGAGGAATTGATAGGCAGTTATATCTGGAAATACGTATACAGCAACAAACATCATTTTGAGCAGATAATGGAAACGTTTGAAAGGGACACCCAAGTGAGGGGGGAACTGATTTATAAAATGCCGAATCACCAAATAAAATTACTTGAATTGACTGCCAAAAAACATGAGGGTGATGGGTATAACGTAACGATATTTCGAAATGTCAGTGAACGCTGGCTGATTGAGAAGGAATTAAGGGATAGTGAGAAGAAATTCAGGAAGATTTTTGAGGGGACATTAGACGGCTTGATTTTATGGAACCATGAAGGGTTCACGGATATTAATGAAGCGGGTCAGGAAATATTGGAAATATCGAAGCGTAAACTGCTTTCTTTATCTGTAAAGGGATTCATCGAGAAAATCCCTGGAAATGTTCCTGCCTTGAACGCACATATTGATAATGTTTACAAGCATGAGGTCTACTCATCCATCATTCCGATAACATTCGAAGACGGAACAATTAAGCATATTGAATTTTTAACGAGAAAGAATTTATATTCGAACTTGAATCTAAGTATTTTCCGTGATGTGAGTAAAAATCTCGAAATGCAGGAACAGATCCGGAAATCAGATACTTTGAATGTCGTTGGTGAATTGGCTGCAGGGATTGCCCACGAAATCAGGAATCCAATGACTGCATTAAAAGGGTTTATCCAGTTGCTTGAGGATGGTGTTAAGGGAGATTTCTCCACATATTTTCATGTGATTACATCTGAAATTAAGCGAATCGAAACCATTATCACGGAATTTTTGGTACTGGCAAAGCCACAGGCGCTAAAAGTTTTTAAACAGGATGTCCATACCATTTTGAGAGAGACGCTAGAATTACTGGCCGCTCAGGCATTGTTGGAAAATATTCAATTCGAGACAGATTTTGAAGAAGATGAGTTTAAGGTTTTATGTGAAGCGAACCAGTTAAAGCAAGTGTTCATTAACATAATCAAAAATGCATTGGAAGTCATGCCGGATGGCGGATCTGTACGAATTAAAACAACCCGATATTCAGAGAAATATATTTGTATTTCTATTACCGATCAAGGCATGGGGATCTCAACGGAAAAGCTAAAAAAATTAGGTGAACCTTTTTATACGACGAAAGATAGGGGAACTGGGCTGGGGCTCATGGTCAGCTATAAAATCATTGAAGAGCACAAGGGCTTTATAGAAGTGGAAAGCGAAGTAGATATAGGGACGAGCTTTCATATATATTTGCCATTCGAGTGAGAGGTGGAAATGTTCTAGCCCTTTGCCCAGTAACCAGAAAAGTATGGAAAATCCTAATAGTATATGGGGGTCCTTATTCAATGGATTCCTTTTTTTAGTTTCCATTTTCCATCATTATTATCTTAGATTGTACCTGTCCAAAAAATATTGGGCTCACATTAAAGGTACTATCATTTTTGATGAATTTGTACGGTTTGATATTGAGTTAAACTGCTGAATTATTTAAGAGGAAACGAACAGTGAAAAATCAAATGGGAGAACTTTCGACTCGAGGTTCGGAGCTGGCTTCATATCAAATCCTCCTAATCATTATAAGAGGAATATGGGTTAGATATTTCCGTCATATCCTGTCTGCTGGTGGGTCAAGCTTTATCGCAATTTAAGAAGTTTTGTCTTTTTTTGCGAATCTATTTACATATAAGGCATATTTTGTAATACTTCTTTATTATGATGTAACTTTAAAAGGGCAGGAGTAGTGAATGCAGTTATGAATTCTAGGTGTGTAACGGAAATTTGTTCTGAGATTCAAATGAAGCGTTGGGAAATGATGGAGCTGGCAAAAATGTATGGAATAGGCCATGAGTTTACCCTTCGCCAAAGCGAGCAACTTGATAAACTTATAAATGAGTATTTGATCCTTCAACATCATTCGTCAGTGGAAGTGAGAAATAAGCGCGAAGAAATGGTTGTTATTGTACAGAAGCCCTTTAATGATGATATTACAATTTAAATGGAACTGAGAATGCACCATGTCTACTTAAATTGGCGGTATTGGAGATAATCACCTTTAGGGCTAATGATCAGGTGACCGTTTTCTGATGGAAATGAACTTTACAAGCATTTCATAAATAATGTCAAGAAAGACTCATATAAAGGACAATCATTTTCTTTTGAAATTCCTATGGGTATGAGGCATACATTGAGGGGAGGCCACCAGAAGGTGTCCTTTCTAACATCGGGAGTAGTTTAGAAGTCGAATTTAACTGAGTGGATTACACTGATAAATAAAAACTAAAGGCTGACCCAAATAATGGAGCCAGCCATTGTCAGGTCCGGAAATCACAAAATTTCCAATAATATTACCATGAACAAAAGACCAACAATGAAGGAATAGGTTGAGGTGCGTTCATTACCATCCCCATGGCTTTCAGGAATCAACTCCTTATAAACGATGAAAAGCATGGCTCCGGCGGCGAAAGCTAGGCCGTAAGGAACCAGGAACCCAATGTAAGAGGTTAAATAATAACCCAATAAGCCCGTAATTATTTCGATGGTACCAGTTAAGGTTGCTATCAGGAATGCAGTGAATTTACCGATTTTTTGATTAATTAAAAACAAAGCGACTAGTAAACCTTCCGGAGCATTTTGCAGGCCGATGGCAAAGGCGATCAAGTTACCTGTATCAGCTGAATCAGAGGCGTAACTGACACCAACAGAAAGGCCCTCAGGAATATTATGGAGTGTAATGGCAGTGATGATAAGCAAAGCCTTTTCATCAAACTGAATACCACTTTTCGTATGGCTGAGATCGATATGCGGAATGTTTTTTTCCATGATCGTCAATGTCATTACCCCGAGAAAAACCCCAATGACAAGCTGTATATACCCTCCGGTGGCTATAGACTCCGGGATCAGGCTCAATAACGAAGCAGCCATCATAATACCAGCGGTAAATGCCAGAAGCGTGTCTCTGAATCGATGTGTGATTGAATCTTGAATGAACAAGATCGGTAACGCACCGAACCCTGTAGACATGGCAGATAGGATGCTGCCTAATAGAACTCCACTCATGAATTTCTCCTTTGTATGGTCCATATCAACTTATTTATCAACTTAAACAATACTTCATTGTATGGGATGGTAAAAAAATATGTTCCAGGAAACACCCATTTTGCAGTCATGCATGAATGATCTGTATCATTCTTCTGCATACCACTTTTTCAATGTTAGATCAGTCGGCAGCAATACGCTGATGATCCCGAGCAATGGCAGGAATCCCACTAGCTTAATCATGGATTCGATCCCGATTATATCAGCAATGGCACCCAGTGAAACGGATCCAATGGCTCCCATTCCAAAGGCTAACCCTACAGTCAAGCCGGCCATTGTTCCGACTTTTCCCGGGACCAATTCCTGTGCGTATATTACTGTGACAGAAAAACTGCTCATTATAATGAAGCCTGCCATCAATAATAGGATAAAAGCGGCTGTAGGTGGTACGAATGGTAAGAGTGCGGTTAATGGCATACTGGCAGCGAACGAAAAGAGAATCACATTTTTGCGACCGTATCTATCCGCAAGCGGACCACCGAAAAACGTACCTACAGCTCCAGCGGCTAAGAAGGCAAATAGGAAAATCTGAGCGGATTTTATCGTGAATGAATGCTGCTCGATTAAATAAAAACTATAAAAGTTCGTCATGCATGATACATACCAGGAACGGGCAAATATAATGAATAAAATTAATACCAAGGCTTTGGCCACTTTATGGGACCGCTCTTTATTGATTACTTTTGCCGCAACCTTTTTAGGCTGGAAATGAACTAATTTTTGAGAATACCACTTGGCAATATACAGCAATAGGATAACGGCCGTTAAGGCAACTAGGCCAAACCAGAGTGCACCTTTTTGACCAAATGGAACAAGCACGATGGCTGTGATGAGTGGGGCAAGGGCCTGCCCGCTATTCCCGCCTACCTGATAAATTGATTGTGCCAGGCCTCTTTTGGGGCCGCCTGCCATGTAGGCAACCCTAGAGCCTTCCGGATGGAAAATGGCTGATCCAAAGCCCATCAAGATGACTGCACCAAGGATTATGGTATAGTTTGGGGCAATTGCAAGAATGATGACCCCAATTAATGTACTGGTCAATCCAATGGGCAATGCATAAGGAAGGGGCTTTTTATCCGTATAGAACCCAACTGCGGGTTGCAGAAGGGATGAGACGATATTCAGGCAGAATGCAATCATCCCCAGCTGAGTATACGTTAGAGACATTGATTTCTCGAGGATTGGGAACATGGCCGGTACAACGGCTTGAAGAGAATCATTCATTAAATGGCATATGCCTATGATTATCATGATTTTCAGAGTCATATCTTGTTTTTGGGGTTTTGCTTTAATGGCAGCGATGCGTCCCATATGTATATTTCCTTCTTCCTGATTAAGAATTTTACCCATTCCATAATTAAAATAGATTCGATAAGGTACGTCTGCATGACACCTTAAAAAAAATCGGAATCGTTAGTCCCGGCTTCATTTATAAATGAAACTCCTCAATGCATTACTAAGGATGGTCATTAATTAGTGGTAGGCTGATTGTCACGGTTGTACCGTTGAGAGGTTTACTTGTAAGCTCGATGGTTCCGTTAAAAGATTCAATTATTCGTTTACACACAAAAAGTCCTAATCCGGTTCCTTCCTTTTTCGATGTATAGAATGGTTCGAACACTTTACCGATATCTTGTTCATTCAGTCCTTGCCCGGTGTCGATGATTATGATTTTAGCCCGTTCATTTTCATGGTGGATTCGTATCCTTAACTTTTTTCCAACTTCCATGGCCTCGAATCCGTTTTTGGCAATGTTAAGAATGACCTGTTTGAGTTGGTCCTTTGTACAATGAACCAGGATCGGTTCCTTTACGATATTCCATTCCACTTCAATATTGAAGTGACGTGCTTCTGATTCTATTATTGGTCTCAATTCGGCAATGATACTGCGAATATCATATAAGGATAAGGTCTGGACCATGGGTTTCCCTAAAATCAAAAACTCGCTCACGATACTATTGATCCGTTCAATTTCCTTCATGATGACAGAGTAATAAAACTGATCTTGTTCTTCAGGATGTTTTTCAACCAGTAACTGTACCAGTCCCTTTATGCCCGTTAGTGGGTTTTTTATTTCATGTGCAGTACTAGCAGCCAATGTGCCGACAAAATCTATTTTTTGTTTATCGTTTAATAACTTTTGGTTTTTCGTATTTCTGCGTACGATCAGTTCCTCCACGACGGTATAGATTATGTGAGTAAAGAAGAAGGTGAAAAAGACAAGCATTAAAAAGACATTCATGTTATTTGTGTTAATCTTGTCAGGTATCTTCACGGACAGTTTCCAGTCCACTTCGGTTAAAGGAACATCCACCCATGTTGGATGTTCAGTAAATTCTTCGGCATTTATATCTAAAATTCGGGTTTTATCGTTTGTTTCCAATCTAAAGGTATGACCAGGGCTGAGCATTTTTAATATTTTTTCCATATGATCCAGCCTAATATGCGCCAATAAAAACCCTTGCGCCTTTTTATCATGATCCAGAATGGGAGCAAAAATGGAAAAATAATTGAAATCCGGGTCATACAGCTCCTGGGTTCCTACAACAACGGCTTTTTGAGTTTTTACTGCACGCTTTATATCATCCTGTTCAATTAAATGGTAATTATTGAAATGCTTATTCGTCCCCGAGATGGAAACGCCATCCTGATTTAGCCAATATACTCCGGCATACCTGGAATCTGTATCTTTGATCCATTTCATAAGGTGTTCGGTTTTTTTATCATCCATATAAAGAACAGAACTGCTAAGGCTAAGCAGCTCAAGGTTTTCCTTTGTTTCACTGATAACTTGATCTATGTATTCTTGATAAACCGTTCCCGCCCATACAGCTTGTTCCCGTCTTTCTTTTTGAATGGAACGTTCTAAATACATCCAATAAATGATGGATAGAATAATTAATGGTAGAATAACAATAAGTAGATATGTGGTGAATTTATGCCTGGTTTTCATGTTCGTCACTACTTTAACTTTTTTTTCAAGTATATCAAACTGAGTGATTAAACAATAGTGCATACTAACAGAGCAGATTGACAAAAAAGTCATAATGCCATATAATAACTTTTAATTCAAGATATTTTAATTAAAAACTTTAAGGTTGTGAAGTTATGGAGAATAATAACATCCAACAGTCTTTGAAACTGTTTATTGTGATGTCTAGAGCTCATCGATCAATTAATGATGTGGTGAATAAACATATAGCCGAGGAAGGTTTGAATCCAACTGAGTTTGCCGTACTGGAATTACTTTATCATAAAGGCGATCAGCCTCTTCAGCAAATAGGCGGAAAAATCCTGCTAGCGAGCGGCAGCATTACCTATGTCGTGGATAAACTTGAACAGAAGGAATATCTACAGAGAATAGCATGTAAAGAGGATCGCCGTGTAACCTTTGCAAAAATAACGGATAAAGGAAAGGCCTTTATTGAAGGAGTATTTCCTGAGCATGAAAAAAGAATCGATGATATCATGAGTGTACTTACTCAAGATGAAAAGGCCACCGTGATTGAATTACTTAAGAAGATTGGATATTCAGCTCAAAATTAGCTTAAGAACCAGCACCCCGATTTTACTGCAGGTGCTGGTTTTTTATGTCTAATTGGATGTTGTGCAATGCTGGTACAACCTTAATTTGTTCAAAGGACATGAAGGTTTTTACTAACACTGTGGCGAATTAAATTATATTACGATAACCGCGATAATGAAGAATGTGTCTTGACGTTAATCCGGATTTTACAGTCAAAAAAAATCTTGTTATATCGTGAAAAGGAGTGTATGTGTATATATGAAATTTAATGAGTATGAGTATAGACGTCCTGAAATGGATGAGATTAAAACCCGGTTCATGAAGGCCTTGGAAAAGTTTACGGAAGCTGAAAATGCTGCTGCACAAATAAAATCCATGGAAGAAATAAGTGAAATTCGAAATTATGTGGGTACGATGTTTAATTTGGTCTATATTCGACATTCCATTGATACCAATGATGAATTTTATAAAGCGGAGAATGATTATTTAGATGAATTCTCCCCTGAAATGGAAGAGTTAACATCAAAATTTTACAAAGAACTCGTCCGCTCGAAATATCGTCAGGAGCTTGAGGGGAAATGGGGAAATCAACTATTTGACTTGGCAGAGGCACAGCTTAAAACATTTTCGCCCGAAATCATACCGCAACTGCAAAAAGAAAATAAATTGTCAAGTGAATATTCGCAATTAATTGCCTCTGCAAAAATTCACTTTGATGGAAAAGAGCTAACACTTGCGCAGCTTCAGCCTTTTATGGAGTCGGCGGACCGTGAGTTAAGGAAAAATGCAAGTAAGGCATATTACGGTTTCTTTGAAGAAAAGCAGGAGGATTTGGATCGTATATTCGATGAACTTGTCAAGGTGAGGCATGGGATTTCGATAGCGCTAGGTTATAAAAACTTCGTGGAGCTTGGGTATTATCGAATGACAAGGACTGATTATAATGCTGAAATGGCTGCTGCTTTCCGCAAGCAGGTGAAAGAAGAAGTGGTACCGCTTGTAACCCGGCTGAAGGGACGTCAGCGTGAACGGCTTGGCTTGGAGAATTTGAACTATTATGATGAGAATTTTCATTTCAGAACGGGTAATGCCCTTCCAAAAGGCGATGCTCAGTGGATTATCGAAAATGGGAAAAAGATGTACCAAGAGCTTTCACCTGAAACGAATGAGTTTTTCAACTTTATGATCGATAATGACCTGATGGACCTTGTGGCGAAGAAAGGAAAAGAAAGCGGGGGCTACTGTACTTTTATAGAAGACTATAAAGCTCCATTCATCTTTTCAAATTTCAACGGGACTTCAGGGGACATAGATGTTTTAACACATGAGGCAGGCCATGCTTTCCAAGTGTATCGCAGCCGTAATCTTGACATTCCGGAGTATTATTGGCCTACCTATGAAGCGTGTGAAATCCATTCGATGAGTATGGAATTTCTAACCTGGCCATGGATGGAGCTATTTTTTAAGGAAGATACGGAAAAGTATAAGTTTTCCCATTTAAGTGGTGCACTTACATTTCTCCCGTATGGGGTAGCCGTTGATGAATTTCAGCATTTTGTCTATGAGAATCCTGATGCCTCCCCAATTGAAAGAAAGCAGGCTTGGCGTAAGATCGAGATGGAATATTTGCCGCATCGTGATTATGAAGGGAATGAATTCTTGGAGAATGGTGGGTATTGGCAGCGGCAAAGCCACATTTATCAGGCACCTTTTTATTATATCGACTATACATTGGCTCAAATTTGCGCTTTCCAGTTTTGGAAAAGGTCGGCTGAAAAAGATGAAACGGCTTGGAGGGATTATTTGAACCTGTGCCAACTTGGAGGCAGCAAATCTTTCCTTGGTCTCATTGAATCTGCGAATTTGAAATCCCCATTTGTTGAAGGTACTGTTCAGTCCGTTGTAAAGGTGATAGACGAATGGCTTTCAACTGTCGATGATAAAGCATTATAAAAGATGAGATTTTATATGATACGGTAATAAATTGAATGCTTTTAAAAAAACGCTTGAGAATTACTCCTTAAGCGTTTTTAATCTTTCATCACATTCAGGAAGTTAGGCAGGGCACATACAAATCAACTGCTTTTAGCCTTAGGGAAATGCATAAGAGGTGAATAGGGTGCAATGATGGAGAGAACTTTTTCTTTAATGCCTTTAAGTCATGGTAAAAAACAGCTGACATAAGGAATATTGCTTGGCTTGTCTTAAATGTCCCTTCCTTACATATAAATGTAGGGAGGAGGGGAGAGTATGCTGTCAAGGTGGTCAGGGATTTTTCAGATTGCAGCGGTATATGTAGGCACAGTCGTCGGTGCAGGTTTTGCAACTGGAAAAGAGATTGTCGAGTTTTTTACCCGTTATGGCTTTTATGGCTTTATTGGTATTTTAATAGCAGGTTATATTTTCATTTTTACTGGAACGAAAATCATGCTCATTTCCGCAAGAATCAGAGCATCTTCTTATGAGGAATTCAATGAATTTCTTTTTGGAAAGAAAATAGCAGGAATCATCAATATTTTTTTCCTTATCATGCTGCTAGGGGTGACGGCTGTCATGATTTCCGGTTCAGGCGCCGTTTTCGAGGAACAACTTGGCGTTCCGAAAAGTATAGGAAGCTGGTCTACGATCATCCTGGCATCCTTGGTCTTGATGATGGGTATGCGCGGGGTATTCACTGTAAACTCTTTTGTAGTACCAATCATGATCTGTTTTAGTTTGATCCTTTTTTTCTCGACTTTGGGAAATGGGGATTTCTTCAAGAACCTTACTAAAGTTCCCGATGAAATGATTACCTTGAAAGTGATTTTGTCACCATTTGCCTATACAGCCTTTAATCTTGCTTTGGCACAGGCTGTGCTGGTTCCGGTGGCATATGAAGTCCGAGATGAGAAGGTCATTAAACATGGAGCAATCCTTGGGGGGATATTCCTAACCATCATTTTATTATCGGGGCATTTTTCACTTATGACACTTCCTGACGTGAATAGTTATGAAATTCCTTCGGCAGTTATTATGAGAACGGCAGCCGGTCAATTATATTGGATGTTCATTTTGGTGATCTACGGGGAGATATTCACTTCGGTCATCGGAAACATATATGGATTACAAAGGCAAATCAGCAATTATATCAAATTGCCAAGCATGCTAATCATAGCTGTAATTTTTTTAATAGCTTTGATCATTAGTGAATTCGGATATGGAAGGTTATTAGGATACATTTATCCGATTTTTGGATACATAAGCCTGCTTTTTTTAATTCTGGTCTGGAAAAGCAAGGCAGGAAAGAAGTAATGAAGTACGGGGGGCAAGATATTTGCCCTCCGTCCCAGGGGAAATGGGGGTTCATCCTTTCATAAGCGTCTTAGCCATTTCTAGAAAAGCATCCCGGAAATCCATATCTTTTTTCGTGAAAATAGTTAAGCGGACGGGTGCTTTCTCATCCTTGAGCAATATGGAAGTGATCACATCATCCCCACTTTCGACTTCAAATCCCGCGCCGTTCTCTATATCAAGTGCCGGATCCCTAATCGTTTTTGAATGGCTTTTCAGCTGGGTATGGACATTTTCTTCCACCTCATCCCAATTGACATCCGCTGTCAACAATTCGATTCTCATATAAATGGAGTCATCCTCAGTCAGGAAAATAATATCCTTTCCAGGTTCTTCGGCACTTAATTTAAATTGTTGCAAAACATAGAGGCTGAACGGTTGATTATCACTTCTTTTTAAGAACGCTGTTTTTTCTATTTCTTTCCCATTACTTGTATATTGCAGGTTTTGCTCCATCAGTCTTACTTTGTTGTTGTTTCCGTCATTGCCACCTTGAGAAGAATTGCCTTCGTTCTCCTCGTTTACTGAATCTCCCTGTGGCCCATCTGCATTTTTGTCTGTGGTCATACCGCAGCCAGTCAGCAAAGCGGCGAATGCGGCACAGCCAATAGAACGTGCCCAACTAGCCATTTCTTTTCCCTCATCTCTCTGATAGAAATAAAAATTCATATAATAGATATCCCCGCAATCACAAATGCAGGACCTTTAATGAAATAGACGGTATGGAGTGAATATTGTTACAAAAAAGCAGGAGAATGAATTGGCATGCTTCTAAAAAGTGAAAACGGAATGGTCATTAAGAAACCATCCCGTTTGTTTAAAATTGACTTATCCTATGATTTTATAATTTTTATGGTTGACGACTGTCTTCTGTTCAAGTTCCAAATCACGATAATTTTCCATATACGTGACGTCCACGATTACTGAGTTCTCGTTCACTTTCTCGACGATTCCTTTTAAGCCTTCTCTAAATTCAATGATATTTCCAACTTCCGCTTTCTTCATGGTAATCATCCTTTCCCATTTCGTTTCCAATGATCAAACTATGGAGTAATTGGATTATTCGAACATCTTGCCGTTTAGATATTGACGTGGGGAGTGCAAGTAAGAGAATTAGATTCTCTTCTGTCGGTACAGTAAGCTAAACTGTTAAAGGAGGTGCAATTCTTGTATGGAGCAGTTGTAATGATGTGGCATAATTTGGTATATCTTGAGAGCATAGTTATGCATACCAGTATGTAATCCTATGTACAAAAAATGCCAAACATTTTACATTATGATATTTTACTATACAGTTTGCACTATTTTAAAGCATTCGTAAAGAATAATGTAGCAAGAGGGCCTTAAAAAATTCCGATTTATATTAAGCGGCATGTTTATGATAAAATGAAAACGGAATTTCTCCTGTATGAATATGGATAGAACATTTGATAATTAAGGAGGATAATATTATGAATGCTGAAGAAGCAAAAGATGTACTCGATAAACTGGCAAATCGGGAAATGGATGAATTCAGGATAACAAAGGAAGAATTTTTAGCTTTTCGTGAGGTTCTTGTAAAAAGGGACGACTTTAAACATTTTCGGGGGAATGCTCAACATAACGGTGTGATAATTTATACGTATTTAGAAGAAGCGAGAAGTTAATGCCCGGATATATTGGGGTGGCTCATGACTGGGCCACCCTATTATTATTTACAGTGGAAAATCATTTGCTTCCTTAATTTAATTAAAGTGGACTTTCTCCACGATTTTACAGATGCTGTAGTGACTTGATATAACTCAGCAATTTCAGTCACTGTTTTATTCTTCAGGTAGGTTTGCAAAAGCCAGCGTTGCTGATTCAATGTCAAGCCTTCAGTATAGTGTAAGATGCTTTCGATGGCGAAGGCCTCTTCATGCATTGAAAAAGGATCTTTAATCTCTAGTATGGTGGAATCAAATGGTTTGCTTTGGGCTTCATATTTATGATGATGCTTCAATTCATTCAGGATTTTGCCTTTGATTACTGTGTAGGCATAGTTAGAGAATTGTCCGTATTCCTTATTGAAACTTCTAAATGAATCCCATAAAGCAATCAATCCTACTTGAAAATATTCTTCCTGATTTTTATAGATGGAAAGTGAACGGATAATATGATGGATCATAGGGGTGAATTCAGTCTTTAGAGCTGAGAAATCATCCATTGAGCAGCTACCTTTAGAAAGTGCACTTTCAGTATTCCCGGGTGCTTCTACCATAAATGATCCGTTCGGCTATTGCGAAATGGCATAACGGAAAAATGTATGGGATGAAAAGTGGGTTATCCGGCGTGAACCAGAAACTAAATTGAAAGGAAAAGGGAGATTCGGGAGTATTGAAAGTGTTTTGAGCGTGGGGATGACCAAAAGAAAAACACATCCGGATAGTGGATGTGCCAATTCTTCTTCGAAAGATTTTAAGTTCTTTAATGGTGACTCCTTCTCGTTTTCATTTTCGTTCAAGTTAAACCTATATTCATATGAAGATGATGTACTTTTCTTTTACAGATACTTTTCCTCGCAAGCATCATTTAGTATAAACGTCAGCAATAGCTCAAAGTCTCCGTTCACATGGAGCTCAAGATAACACTGGGTTACTCCACGGAGGCTGATATCGAGAACGGGCATGTCCCATTTCGGCTTTCATTATCTATATTGGGCACTTTTATTATATTGAAAAAAACCAGGAAGTGGGGGAGAAAAGCTGACAAGCTTCATCCCTGTTGTATTTCATTATGTATCCCCCTGAACATTTCTATTGCAATTTCCAAAGTGGGCATATTGATAAAACCATTATTTTTGTTAACTCTGCGATTTTCGGAATCCAGCATCCTGTGCGTCATGCTCGGTACAAAACATTTCTTCTGGTTTAGTTATTTCGTAATATTGGCCCGAAGGAATGTGATATATTTTATTGCCTTTAGAATTTATATTGCCTTTAATTTTGGGGTTACTGCAAGATGAGTTCACAGTGGTTTTTTCCTCTGATTTTTCCCCTGACTTCGAATCATCAAACCCTCTTGAAGTTGCATAGTTTTCAATTGACCATATACCGATTTCGTTTTTTTGGGCTTGTTTCTGAATATCTTCAAATTCATCAAGATATTTAGTGTTCGGTGCATATACATAGGCTACCCTGGCCAGTCCTTTTTCAAGCAGGAGCTTATTCACCATTTTTCCATCAACATAAAAATAGGCAAGCAGCCGGCCGTATTTATCTCTTTCACCAATGCCGGTTTCTACTTCCACTTTAGAACCAGCAGGCATTAAATCCTTGGTGAACTTGCTTGCTTCAGGTCCAAAAGGCTGAACGGGCTTGGAAGGGTGCACGGTTTCCGGGGTATCTACCAAAAGGAGCCTGACCGTTTCTTCATTTCCGTTAGTCATTTTGATTTTTACTGTATCTCCGTCAACAACCCTGACGATCTTGGCTGTGAATGTCTTGCCTTTTTCTTCTTTGGAAGAATCCGTTTTGGATTGGATGTCTTCATTTACCAACGAATTATCCTGTTTGGATTCATTAATCAGGTTATCTGATGCGGCCTGGCAGCCAGACAAAGAGATCAGGCAAATGGCAGTAAGGAAAAAAACATACAGATAAGAATGTAAAAAGGAATTTTTGTTCATGATAAGTTCCTCCATTTCAAAGGTGTTTTCCATGTCCGTCATGGATATATTCGGCAGGAATAATACTAACCTATAAAAAAGGGAAAGAAAATGAAAAATCATAAAAATTTTTACATGGATCGCTACTCCCTATCATGATAGTTTCTTATAATGATAGGGTGGAATATGAGAGGCAGGCGTGAAAAATGATGTTTAGGCTTGAAAATATTAGGTATAAAGGGATTCTGCATATTGATGAGTTGGAAATATCCGCTTGTGTGGTTACTTGTTTGACTGGGGAAAGCGGAGCAGGAAAAACCTCATTGCTCCGATTATTGAACAGGATGGATGACCCGGATAGCGGTTCGATCTATTATCAAGATCAGTTGCTGGATAAATTCAACCCAATAGAGCTCCGGCGTAAAGTCACAATGCTGTCTCAGACATCGTTCACTTTACCCGGAACGATTGAAGAAAATCTCCAGCTGGGCCTGGAATTGACAGAACGGAAAAAAAGGAAAAATCCGAATTGGTGAAGGCGCTTGAAACCGTCGAGTTACAGAAGTCATTAGACGAGGGAACGGGGAATCTTTCTGGCGGGGAGAAACAGAGGCTCGCACTGGCGAGGTTACTTTTATTGAAACCCGAAGTGTATTTACTGGATGAGCCGACAGCAGCTCTTGATGAGGAAACCGAACTGAGGATCATGAGCCGATTTTTAGAAGAAGTAAAACGGGAAAAAGGAACGGTCATCATGATAACGCATTCAAAACAACTTGCGGACATCTGTGCTGAAAAGATGATCGTTCTGAAAAAGGTGAAGGGGAGTGACTATTAATGGAGGGGAATGGGATAATAGATATTGAGTTCTGGCGTCTTTGTGCGGCCTACTTCTTTGTTGTAGTTCTGCTCATTATCGTGAAATGGCGAGGGATTTCAAGGGAAAAGCAAATCATTCTAGCCACGATACGGATGACGGTCCAACTCATTCTTGCCGGTTACGTTTTGACATATATCTTTGAAAATCCCCACCCTTTACTTTCTATAGGGTTTCTATGTGCAATGGCTCTGTTCTCCATCCATAATATTTTTAAGCAAGTGCCCTATACGCTTAATGGGAAAATCAAAAGGATGGTTATCCTAAGTATGTTGACAGGTCCCATGGCTGCCCTGTTTTATTTTAATCTGGTCGTGATCCATTTCACGCCTTGGTATGAGCCAAGGTATTTCATTCCAATAGCAGGGATGATCGTGGGGAATGCGATGACTGGAGTGACATTAGCGCTTAAAAACCTCCATGATGGGATTAGCAGTAATCGCGAAAAGGTAGAAGCGATGTTAATGCTTGGAGCGACACCAGCGAGGGCCGTGAAGAAATATGTGGATGCTGCATTCGATTCGGCAGTACTCCCAACTTTGAACAATATGCTCGGAATGGGGATTATTTTCCTTCCCGGAATGATGACAGGACAAATCCTGTCGGGGATAAGCCCGCTCATCGCAATTGAATACCAGATTGCCATACTTATTGGGATTCTCGGGAGTGTTTCATTAACAGTTGTCCTTTTCATTATGCTGAGTTTCAGAGCTTTTTTCACCAAAAATGCACAGCTGTCCATTTAATCATTGAAGAATCTGAAAAGTAATAGTTGCAGTTCTATCTATATTTTTGTACTATTTTTTAGGTACCAGATAGTTTTGGTTTGTTTGTTGGGAATGATAATGCTATTCTGATAAGGAAAAGGGTTTTTTCATTTCTTTCCTGATTGGATAGAGAAAGTCCCTTACATAATCTAATTTTGTTAATTTATCTTAAAGGAGATTGATTTATATGGTAGAAAAAACATTTACAGTAACTGCAGAAACAGGAATTCATGCTCGTCCGGCTACATTGCTTGTACAAGCTGCAGGAAAATTCGATTCAGAAATAAACCTTTCTTATAAAGAGAAAAAAGTGAACCTTAAGTCTATTATGGGTGTAATGTCACTAGGAATTGGCAAAGGGGCAGAGATTACGATTTCTGCTGAAGGAAGCGATGAAAATGATGCACTGAACACACTTGCTGAAACATTGAACAGAGAAGGATTAGCAGAATAATGTCCACTTTGATTAGTGGAATAGCAGCTTCAAACGGAATAGCCATCGCTAAAGCCTACCGGCTGACTGAGCCAGATCTATCGATTGAAAAAAGAAGCATAGAAGATGTCGGGGCCGAAATATCCCGTTTTAAGGATGCTATTCAAAAGTCAACAGTTGAATTGGAGATAATCAGGGATAAAGCCGAAAAGGACTTAGGGGCCGATAAGGCCGCTATTTTTGACGCGCACCTGCTTGTTTTGGCTGATCCGGAACTTATAACTCCAATTCAGGATAAAATACAATCAGAAAACGTCAACGCTGAGTTCTCCTTAAATGAAACCGCAAGCATGTTCATTACGATGTTTGAACAAATGGATAATGAATACATGAAGGAACGTGCAGCAGATATCCGAGACGTCACCAAACGGGTATTATCACATCTTTTAGGTGTTCATATTCCAAATCCAAGCATGATTGCTGAAGAAGTGATCATCATTGCGGAGGATTTGACTCCATCCGATACAGCACAGTTGAATCCGGCTTACGTCAAAGGTTTTACGACCGATATCGGTGGACGTACATCCCATTCAGCCATAATGGCGCGTTCATTGGAAATTCCAGCAGTCGTTGGGACAAAGTCAGTAACCTCGTCCATCGAAAATGGTGACTTGGTCATTATTGACGGGTTAAAAGGTGAAGTGCACATCAACCCTACTCCTGAACTCGTAAAACGCTACGAAGAGGACCAGGAAGCCTATGCTTTGCAAAAGGCTGAGTGGGCGAAACTGGTCCATGAACAAACGGTTACAAAAGATGGACATCATGTGGAATTGGCTGCAAATATTGGTACGCCGAAAGATCTAGAAGGCGTTCATCAAAATGGCGGTGAAGGCATCGGGTTATACCGTACGGAATTTCTTTATATGGGCAGAAATGACTTTCCAAGTGAAGAAGAACAGTTCGAGGCATACAAAGCGGTGCTGGAAGGAATGTCAGGAAAGTCTGTAGTCGTCAGAACGCTTGACATAGGCGGAGACAAGGAGTTGCCGTATTTAGAGCTTCCTAAGGAAATGAATCCTTTCCTTGGATACCGAGCGATTCGCCTCTGCTTAAATGAGCAGGAGATTTTCCGGACACAGCTCCGTGCCCTGCTTCGTGCAAGCATCTACGGAAATTTGAAAATCATGTTCCCAATGATTGCGACACTAGGCGAATTCCGCGAAGCAAAAGCCGTCTTGGCTGAAGTTAGACAGGAATTGCTTGATAATGGTGTTCAAGTTGCTGAAAAAATAGAAGTCGGAATTATGGTTGAAATCCCTTCAACTGCAGTGATGGCTGATATATTTGCTAAAGAAGTCGATTTCTTCAGCATAGGCACCAATGACTTGATTCAGTATACGATGGCCGCTGACCGAATGAATGAGAGAGTATCTTATTTATACCAACCATATAATCCAGCGATTTTACGCCTGGTTAAAATGGTTATAGATGCAGCTCATAAAGAAGGGAAATGGGCCGGAATGTGCGGTGAGATGGCTGGAGATGAAGTGGCCATCCCGATCTTGATCGGAATGGGCCTTGATGAATTCTCAATGAGTGCCACTTCTATTTTAAAAGCACGTTCTTTAATCAGCCAACTTTCACTTGAAGAGATGAAAAAACTATCTCAAGAAGTTTTAGTGCTGGATACGAATGATAATGTGAAAGAAGCGGTAATTAACGCTTTGAAGCAATAAATAATGACAAACGGCACCCCATCCCCTTTGGTTGGGGTGCTGTCCTGTAATTTTTCTTAAATCTTTTTAGAAAGAATGTTTATTGCAACAAAATGGGGGTAAATAAGAAGCAAGCACAGTTGTTTGGCTCTATTAGGACAGCTGACATTCTCATTTCCCCCTTTGTCGCCGGTTGGTTAATCCAACCGGCAGTTTTTTTGAGTTTTTCCAAGGGAAATAAAAAAACACGGGAATGATTATTCAAATTTTTCACTTTTCGATTATGACGATATAATGGAATTATAATTTATATATTGAAAATGGAGGATTGATAGTATATGGAACTACATTTGAAAAAGAAAAATGCTTTGATTTTAGCTTCAAGCCAAGGTTTGGGGAAGGCGATGGCAGCTGAACTGGTTAAAGAAGGAGCAAATGTCATGATAGCCAGCCGTGATGGAGAAAAGCTTGCCGCCGTCCAAAGGGAATTATCACAGCTTGGGGCGGGTAAAGTGGCTTATATGGCAACGGATATAACAAAAGCTGAAGATATTAAAAGCCTTGTTGAACGAACAGCTGAGGAGTTCGGCGGTATCGACATTCTTATTAATAACGCCGGAGGTCCTCCCGGTGGGGCATTTTCAGATTTCAATGATGAAGAATGGCAACAATCTTTTGAACTTAATTTATTAAGCTTCATCAGGACGATCCGTGAGAGCTTGCCGCATCTAAAAAAACAGGGCGGAAAAATTGTTAATATTGCATCTTCATCCATTAAGGAGCCAATTCCAGGATTGATATTATCGAATACATTCCGCACCGCAATCGTGGGATTGTCAAAGACGCTTGCTTCCGAGTTAGCTCCAGACGGGATTTTGATCAATACAGTCGGTCCTGGAAGAATTGCAACAGACCGCATTCAGCACCTTGATAAAATGAATGCAGAGAAACAAGGCGTCACTCCCGAGAAAATAACTGAACAATCCTTAAATAAAATCCCTCTTGCCCGTTACGGGGAACCCGAGGAATTTGCTAAGTTCGTTACTTTCCTTGTTTCAGGTGCGAATACATATTTAACCGGCCAGTCCTATTTGGTTGACGGGGGAATGATAAAGTCCATTTAAGGTTTTTTGAAACAAAATGATTGGGAGGAATTTGCAGTGACGAAATCAAACGAAGTTATCGGATTCATAGGTTTAGGAGTTATGGGAAAAAGCATGGCCGTAAATCTGCTAAAGGCAGGGTTTGAGGTATTTGTTTATACCAGGACGAAAGAGAAGGCAAGTGAATTGCTTTCACAGGGCGCGAAGTGGGCATCTTCACCTAAGGAAATAGCACAGTTAGCTAATGTGATCATTTCCATGGTAGGATACCCTAGCGATGTGGAGGAAATTTATTTTGGAGAAAATGGGCTTATCGAGAATGGGAAAAAAGGAACCCATTTAATCGATATGACGACCTCCACTCCATCCCTGGCCATGAGAATATCAGAGGAAGCCAAGAAAAGAGGAATGCAATCATTGGATGCACCGGTTTCCGGAGGAGACATCGGTGCTCGTGATGCGAAGCTTACGATCATGGTGGGCGGGGATAGTGAGGCATTTGAAGTGGTTCGGCCCATTTTTGATATTATTGGCAGCAATGTTGTACATCAAGGCCCAGCTGGGTCAGGACAGCATACGAAAATGTGCAATCAAATCGCCATTGCATCTAATATGATCGGAGTAACTGAAGCGATTTCTTATGCCAAAAAGGCGGGATTGGATCCAGACCGGGTTCTAAGAAGCATATCATCGGGTTCTGCCGGTAGCTGGTCACTGTCCAACCTTGTGCCGCGAATGGTCAAAGGGGATTTTGAACCAGGTTTTTATATCAAGCATTTTATTAAGGATATGAAGATTGCACTTGACGAAGCGGAAAGAATGGGAATGGAGGCTCCTGGATTAAGCCTGAGCAAATCCCTATATGAGGGGCTGGCAGAAGCTGGCGAGGAAAATAGCGGTACCCAGGCATTATATAAACACTATAATTAAGTGCTAGCATTTCTTTTTCATGAATAAGCTGATAGCGACAGCCTTTATAAAAAGGAGCGATCGATATGGGCGAATTCGATGATATCAACATGAAATTCCAGGAATTAGAAGATGGTCGATATATTGTCAGGATTGAAGGTTATAAACGCGAAAAAACCATTCACCAAACAAAGCCCATTCGTTGGGATCTGAAATTAATGAATGAAAGTCCGCTAATCTTGCCGGTGAAATTCAGTCATATCGAAACGAATGCCGGTTTCCAGATCCTAATGCGCGAGTTGAAAAGTTTAGGTCTTTCTAAGCCGCGCTCCGCAAAGGAATTTGAAGAAGTGATGGCTGACTTACTCGGTTCCATCGTTGAAGTGAGCCTTACCACGACAAATAAAGAGGAAGGATATCGGGAAATTCGTTTTTTACGGAGATTGTATTAGTTGTCCGGCCTGGTGAAAAACCATCAGTAGCCTGAAATCTTTGAGAATAGGAAAGTGGCCCTCAATCATTCCATTGAAGGCCACTTTTTTTGTCCGAGTCGCTCAAGATAAAAATGCTTCTATACGGTCCAAAGCCTTTTCCAATGTTTCCATGGAATAGGCATAGGAAATCCTAAAGTACCCTTCCCCAAGTGGAGAGAAAGCGTCACCAGGGACTACCGCCACTCTCTCCTGTTTGACAAGATTGAGGCAAAAGTCAATGGAAGAGGTATAGCCCTCAGGTAGCTTTATAAAGAAGTAAAAGGCACCATTTGGTTTGACTATTTCCAGTTTCATCGCTTCTAATCGACTGTATACGTAATCCCGTCTCCGTGCATACTCGGTCTTCATGGGAATGGCATCATCCTTACCTGCCGTCAATGCAGCCAAGGCAGCTCTCTGCGATATGGAGGAGGCACAAGTCACATTGTATTGATGGACCTTCAGAATATGCTGAGAGATGGCTACCGGCGCAAATAGAAGGCCTATTCTCCACCCGGTCATGGAATGGGACTTGGATAAACCGTTCAGGACGATGGTTTGTTCTTTTAAGAAAGTGGCAATCGATACATGTTCCTGATCAAATACAAGTTCACTGTATATCTCATCAGCCAATATGAAGATGTCCTTGCCCTTTACAAGTTCGGCAATGTCCAATAATTCTTCTGCAGACAATGTTACCCCAGTCGGATTCGATGGATATGGAAGAACGATGCAACGAGTTTGATCAGTTATGTACTTTTCAATTATATCTGCAGTCAAACGAAATCCATTTTTTGTTGTATCGGCGTAAATGGGTGTTGCACCGCACATTTTGATGATAGGTTCGTATCCTGGATATACCGGCCCTGGTAATATGACTTCGTTCCCTGGAATGAGAATCGTTCGAAAGGTAATGTCAATGCCCTCGCTGGCACCTGAGGTCACGATGACTTCATTCGCTGGATCATAACCAAGCTTGTATTTATCCTTTATATATTCAGAGGCAGCTTCCCTTAATTCCAGATAACCGGCATTGTGAGTATAAACAGTATAATCATTATCGACGGCTTTTTTTGCCGCTTCTTTTATATGCATTGGAGTGGGAAAGTCAGGCTGTCCTATCGTTAAGGAAATGGTGCCTTCGATATCAGCGACCATATTGTAGAATTTACGGATCCCTGATATTTGAACGTCTTTTACTAAAGGGTTTATTAAATGTTCCATGATGAATATCCTCCCTTTTCATACTTCATGAGATTATGTACTATGTTTGACGGATTCATTCTATTTTATCATTTAGTTTGGATGGGGGAGAAATACTTTTTGAGATTATTGAATTAAAGGTATAATGAATGATAAGAAAATTTTGAGGGTTGATACAAATGATAAGGACTTGTGCAATTACTGCTAACCAAGAAATCAGTTTCGGTTTACCTCTAACAGAAATGAATAATCCGGATATCGAGTGGTATTGGGTGGATTTTTCCAATCCCACAAGCAATGAAATCAAACTTTTATCCAGTCATTTTCACTTTCATCCGCTGGCAATTGAAGACTGCCAGGATGATTTTAACCAACGTCCCAAAATGGATTTTTATGAGGACTACCAATTTCTTGTAATACATGCTCTCACGCAAAAGACCTTTAGAGCGGTTGAATTGGATATGTTCGTTGGCGAAAAATGGATAGTCACTTTTCATAAGGAAGAAATGCTTGAACTTGAAAAGGTCTGGGAAGAGATTTCTGACAATAAAATGTTGAAGCATGGTCCCTTTTTCTTGATGCACAGGATAATTGACAGGATTGTTGATGAATTTTTCCCTCCCGTCTATAAAATAGAAGGCGAGTTGGGTAACATTGAGGACAATACTGAAAATGAAACGATAAACGACTTGATGGATCAGCTATTCGATTTACGTACGGATATGTCCAGGCTCCGTCGTACCATATTACCGATGCGTGATTTATTGTACAGGATGATTTCATCAGAGCGGCTGAATTACTTAAAAGACCAGCACCTATATTTTAATGATGTGTATGATCATCTTCTTAAATTAACTGAAATGCTGGAATCCTATCGGGATTTCTCTTCCGATATCCGGGATAGTTATTTGTCGGTGAACTCTAATAATATGAATTCAACGATGATGACATTGACTGTAATCACTACCATTTTCATGCCGCTGACCTTCATAGTAGGCGTATATGGGATGAATTTTAAGTATATGCCGGAATTGAATTGGCACTATGGCTATTTCCTCATCCTCGGAATGATGGGCGGAATTGCCTTGATGATGTTTTTATACTTTGTTAAAAAAGGTTGGCTCAATCCAAGGAAAAGGTCATGAAAGAGCTAAAAATACCCAACTGACCTGTTAGTTATATGATGGGAAAAATACCGAATTTATGAGTGCTAGGTGTTGAAATGGAAGTTTCGGCTGTTGACAGTCCAGAGGAAAGCGGGCTGTATGCTGGATTTTGGTTACGCTTTAGCGCGAATATCATTGATGGAATTATAATAGGAAACCCTGCTGGAATCTTATCGGTTTTATGAGTATTTTTTGATGGAATTAGAGGAAAAGACAATGGAGCCTTTATTTTTACCATGCTTAGCTTTCTTTATTATAGTTTGTTGTATTCCTCTAAATGGTAAGGGAGTGTCGGTAAAATACTCCTGAATATTAAAGTTACGGATTTATATGGAGAACGAATCGGGTTTGGAAGGGCTGCAGGGCGTTATTTTGCAACGATCCTATCAGGTATGATCATTTATATTGGTTATATCATGGCAGCGGTTACGTCGAAGAAACAGGCACTTCACGATATGATTGCGGAACGGTAATGGTAAAAAAATGAGCTGGGTAAAAAGGGGACCTGTATGGGTCCCTTTTTTGTTTGGCCTTAATAGATAAACACATCTTGATCCTTTTTTATCATTGCGCTAAACAAAAGACAAAATTAACCGAATTATTAGGTATGTGTTGATGATAAAAAAACATGATAGGTCCATGTAACTGACAAGCAGGATTTTTATGCTGGTTAAATGATTTAGGGAATTATAAAAAGTAAGAGAAGGGCGAGATGAAATGGAAACTAATAAAGGGATATTACTGGAAAGTGGTACAAATGAGCTGGAGATAGTGGAATTTGGCATCGGTAAAAATAGATTCGGCATTAACGTAATTAAGGTGAAAGAAATCATTAATCCTGTTCCTATCACGCTTGTACCTCATTCCCATCCAAATGTGGAGGGGATCATTGAGCTTCGCGAAGAAGTCCTGCCGGTTGTGAGTGTAGCGGATGCTATAGGATTTCCGCCATCTGAAACCCCTGAGCAGGATAAATTCATAGTCGCTGAATTCAATCAGCAAAAAGTGGTTTTCCATGTTCACACTGTAACACAGATCCATCGTATTTCCTGGTCTCAAATAGAGAAGCCTTCGGATATGTATCAAGGGCTTGAAAGTCAGATTATCGGAGTAATAAAATTAAAAAGCGAAATGGTACTGTTACTCGATTTTGAAAAAATAGTGGTCGAAATCAATCCGGAATCGGGAATAAACATCCAGCAGGTTAAAAAGCTCGGTAGCCGACAAAACTCAGATAAGAAAATCCTGATTGCAGAAGATTCTCCATTACTGAGAAAGCTGCTTTTTGATACATTGTCGGAAGCTGGATTCAAGTACTTGGAGTTTTATGAAAATGGACTTGATGCAATTAATTATCTGGAGAATTTGATTGATTCAGGAAAAGTGGCCGAAAAAGAAGTGCAACTTGTGATTACCGATATTGAGATGCCCCAAATGGATGGTCATCATTTGACTAAAAGAATAAAGGAAAGCGGTGAACTCGCAGTATTGCCGGTGATTATTTTCTCTTCCTTGATTACGGACAGCCTGCGTCATAAAGGGCAGGTCGTAGGGGCTGACGCCCAAATCAGCAAACCCGAAATTGCTGAGCTAATAAAATTGATAGACAGGTTTATATTATAAATGTGTGAAAACGGGCCGATGAGGCATTACCTCACGGCCCGTTTGATTTATCCGGAATTCATACTTAATACTTGGAACCTTTTCCTAAAAAGGAGGATGGGAATGGATTGTGAAAAGGTTGCTTGACCGACCCACGCCCGTAAGCCCTTTTCTCGGTATTGGTTGGGGTCGGTTGTTTTTCACCTGCTTGTCCAACGTAAGATTGCAGGATTTGTTTGGCCTTGGATAATGACAACGCAGCTTTAGGATTACGTATGGATGCTGCCCGGCTGCCGAGGTGAGGTAGTTTTTTCAAATCTTCCTTAGTGGGAGGCAGATGAAAAACATATGATCCGCATTCGACAATCACGTCGGATTGTTGTGCTGCAAAGCGAGGGTTATCAGAGAAATGAAGTCCTATCTTCTTCGCTTTTCCTTCTTGCATAAGCTTGCTTAATGCGAGCCGTTTCAAATTATATAAATTTTTAGGCTCCAACGCAGTTTTTGCGTGCTTATTAACAATAAACACGGCTTGGGCAAGGGAGTTAATCGAAAACTCATCCCTTTCAGAATGTCCTTTCGTTTGGTTCATTATGGAAACTCCTTTTCTTAATAAGGTTAGAAGGGCATTGCAAACTCCTTCAATAAAAACCTGTTTTTATAATGGGTGAAATATAGACGTGTGCCAATAAGGCAAGAAATAGTTAAAAATTAATGCATGTACATACCTAGGCTATGACAATCATTTCCCAACACTTTACCATCTATGCATTTCATATTATACCACTTCAAAATATATAAGGAAGTAAAATTCAATCGGATGCCTTTTAAGCTAAGAAAAAGAAGGCGTTTAATGACGCCTTCTGTCCAATCCTTATCTAGTGTATATATTGATATTTTCGGATACTCCAGCCTGTGCGCCGAATTGTTGTTGCTGGTAGCCCTGAAAACCTTGATAAGCAGGGTAAGCAGGATAAGGAGGGTAAGCGGGTGGAAATGGGGGAGGATATGGAGCGTAGACTGGTGGACGGTTATTGAATAGCAACGGTCCAATTGCCAATCCTGCAACAAAAGCTACAGGCGCCAATAGAGGAAAGAAAGGAAAGAAGCGCTCGTCATTCCAATATTCAGGTCCATATTCATTCCCATATGCATTTCTGTATTCGTTCTGTAGCATCATGGTTTGTGGATAGTGGTAGTAAGGAAAATGCTGTACTTGCATAATTAGCCTCCTTTTCTCTAATTCTTTACATAGTATGGATTTTTTTTAGAAAAGAGCCTGTTTCATCTTAATCTGTTATAATGAATCTACTTGTGAGAAAAATTTGGGGTGACTGTAATGGATCGGTTAAAAAGCTTTATTGCCGTCGGTTTCGGAGGAGCAGCGGGAGCGTTATTGCGTTATTGCGTAATCTTGACCACTGCCCATTCCTTCTTCCCGTTTGGAACCCTCTTAATAAATATAGTAGGCAGCTTTTTACTTGGGATGATAAGTGGCTATTTCGCCTCAAAAAAGAAATCGTATGTTTTTTTGGCTCTGGGAAGCGGGTTTTGCGGCGGTTTCACCACGATGTCCACGTTTTCCCAAGAAATGGTGAATCTATTACAGACTTCTCTGCCATTTGCAGGACTGTATCTTGTGTCCACGCTTTTATTTGGTTTGGTCGCCGGTTTCCTCGGACTGTGCCTTTCTAATATAAGGAGAGGTGAGACCTTATGATAGAAGTTTTTTCAGTTTTTATAGGAGGCTTTTTTGGAGCATCCTCTAGATATGTCTTACAGATTATTTTTAATAGGCTATTGCCAGTTGGCTCAATACCCATTAGTATTTTACTGATTAACCTTATAGGATCTTTCGGTTTAGGAATGGCATTTCCACAGAAAGAAAGCTGGGCTTTATCTTTACAAGTTTTCATTACAATAGGTTTCTTAGGGGCTTTTACGACCTTTTCCACGTTTAGTATGGAAACACTAGAACTTATTAGAAAACACCGTTATATAGATAGTCTTATCTATATAACGGTGTCGGTTATAGGTTGTATCGGAACTTTCCTGTGTGGCTACTTAAGCATGTTATGACTTTATGCCGCTTACCTATGTTTGCTGGTAAAAAAAAACCTGGTTTTCTCAGATATACATCTAATGCTATAATTCATAAGAATACATTACAAATGATTTATGGAACAAGTTGTTTTAGTCGCACAGGTTTTGTTAATAAGTCTGGCGGTTTTCCCCTGTGTTCTTTTCTTATCATTTTTCGGCCTGGAATTCGTAAACCGTCAACTCAGGACGCGAAAGAAAACGATAAGGGAGTCGGGTAGTGCCAAGCCCTCTATTAACATGTAACGTTAACGAATCGATTTCATACGTGCCTTCTCGGTACTTTTCAGCGTATGGGGGAGTTACAAGTGCTCCGGCAAAGGGAATTTGTACTTGGCCCCCATGACTGTGACCGCTTATTTGATACTGGATGTCGTAAGTCCTTGATATGTCGGCAAGGTCAGGAGCATGCGAAAGCATAATGGTGAACACTTCTTCTGGAATGCCTGAAAGGGCTTTTTCAAAATCCGGTTTTCCAAGCATAGCATCATCAACCCCGGCAATGAATATTTCTTCTGCCGTTAATAAGGTAATCTTAGTCGAGGTATTTTGCAACATGGTAAAATGAGATTTATTCATGATATCGTTGTAAATTTCCGAGCCATATCCCCCATGATCATGGTTGCCATAGATGCTGAATTTTCCAAGCGGCGCTTTGAGCTGATTCAAAACAGGAGGGATTTTCTGTTGAGCCTTGTATTTATTAGGCTGGTCCATTAAATCTCCGGTAAATAAAATAACATCCGGGTCGAGTTGGTTTATCTTATTGACAATTGCTTGTAAATCTTTAAGCTGAAATTGAAAACCTAAATGAGTATCACTGAATTGGACCATTTTCATGCCATGGAAACCTTCAGGGATAAGGGGATGTCGAATGATTTTATGCTTGGTTTCTAACCATTTCGGCTCCAAATTATGGGCATAATAGCTGCCGCCAATACCTAAACCGGTTAAGGTAGCCAATGTACCAAGGCTTTTTTTTAAAAATGTTCTTCTGGATATGGGTTTATTCAAATTAATCAACCTATCTAATATAAAAATGTTACTTCCTCATACTAACAAACAATATTCATAAAATGAAGAAAATATCTTCTGTACGCACATGAAAAACATGTAAACTGGGGTTTAATGAAACCGTATCCGGTTTGAAATTGAACATCTATACGGAGGTAACATGATGACCGAACCAATGTTTATTACACTGATTATACTTCTATGCGCCATTGCGCTTTTTATACAAGGAAAATTCCGCGCAGATTTAATTGCACTTAGTGGACTTTCCATACTTGGTTTACTGGGGATACTTACATTGGATGAGCTAGTGGCCGGGTTTGCGAATCAAGCGGTGATTATGCTTGCTGGGCTATTTATCGTCGGTGCCGGCCTTTTAAATACAGGAATCGTGGAAAAGGCAGGAAATAAGTTGTTAGGTTTATGCGGGGGCAGTGAATGGAAATCGCTGCTTATCGTCATGCTTACAGCTGGAATATTAAGTGCGTTTTTAAGTGGAACGGGCATTGTTTCCATACTGCTTCCGCTCGTTATGAGCATGGCTTTACAACAAAAAACAAGTCCGACAAGGTATTTATTGCCCCTTGCCTATGCAAGCAGTATTGGCGGACTATTAACACTTACCGGTACACCCTCCAATATGGTCGTTGCTGATGTATTACGGCAAAACGGAATAGGAACATTATCATTTTTTGACTTTACACCAGTGGGCTTAATCGCTTTTGCAGCAGGATTATTGTTCATGTTGACACTTGGGCGCCTGTTACTACCCGAGAAAACGATTGCCGCGAACAATAGTGTCAAGGGACTGTCTGCAGGGGAGCTTGCCGGCATGTACAAAGTGTATGACCGATTGCATTATCTGCATATACCCGCTACTTCCGATATTGTTGGGGAAAGGCTGTCAGACCTTCAGCTTCCTATCCAGTATGAATTGACTTTGATTGAAATTCAGCGGAAGCCAAAGGATAAGCAATTGCCGCTGTTGCAAAGACAGCTGACGATTCCAGCCAGAGCGGATGAAGTTCTTCATCCTGAAGATATCATTTTGGTGTTTGGGGAAGAAGAAGCAGTTGAGAGATTGGCACTTAACTATGAACTGGAGTTTAAGCATTTCAATACCGAACAAATAAAAAAACATTTTCTAAGCAGTAGATTTGGATTGACGGAAATATTGATCGTTCCGAATTCGGATTATGAAAACCAGACATTGATAGATGTGCATTTTCGTGAGAAATACCAATGTAATGTGCTGGCAATCAATCGGAATGGTGAATATATTCAAGCGGATGTCGGTACGGAACGTCTGAAACCTGGGGATGCAATCCTGATACATGGAGAATGGGAGAACATTGAGAGGATATCCTCGGATTTACAGGATGTCATCGTTATTGGCAGTACTTCGGAAGATGGCTCTCCGGTCAACTCCAAAGGTAAAACATGGATTGCCTTGGGCATCACTGCATTGATGGTCATTCTTTTATCGATGGAGTCAATCCCTGCTGTGCTATCAGTTTTGACGGCCGCATTGTTGATGGTAATCACTGGCTGTGTCCGTTCGATGGAAGATGCTTACCAAAAGATTAACTGGGAACCTGTTCTATTGATCGCCGCCATGTTCGGAATAACGGCAGCATTGGATAATACGGGTGGAGTAAGAATGATAAGTGATTGGCTGGCCGTTCTATTCAGTAATATCGGGGCACATGGCATATTAGCATTCTTTTACCTCCTGACACTTATCCTAAGCCAATTCATCCCGTATGGAGCAGCGACGGTAATCATGACGCCCATTGCCCTGACGTCTGCAGTGAATCAAGGAATCGATCCTCTTCCTGTATTTTTATGCCTTGCAGTTGCAGGCAGTTTGGCGTTATCCACGCCTAGGGTTGCCACTACAAATGCGCTTGTCATGACAGCAGGTGATTACAAGTATAAGGACTTTATCGTGATCGGGATATCCATACAGATCTTCATTGGCGTTATCATGGTGATCACCATCCCATGGTTCTTCCCTTTTTAATTAGTCAGTAAGGCATTGTTCGATTTATGAACAATGCCTTTTCGACGAGGAATCGTTCAGTTTCATTCAAAAATCATGACTGAAAAAAGAGTTATGTTGTAGGAATTAAAATTATATATTATCAATACTAGAAACTAATGGTATAATTTTTGCATATTGGTGTTTCGTAATTAGGGGGAAGATGCATCATGGATACAGAAAAAATATTGAAGAATTTAGACAGGGTGACACCATTCTTTCAACCGATTTTCAGTGCAGATCAACATCAGGTAATCGGATATGAAATTTTAGGGCGTTATGAGGAACAATCAGAATATAAAAGCCTTGGCCCTTTTTTTCACGATTCTGCAGTGCCGGAAGAGTACAGGGTGGAAGTGGATAATTACGTTCTTGAAATAGCCTTGGAAAGAATAAAAGACTATGGTGAAGATTTTCTTATCTTTATTAACAGAGATCCAAATTTGCTTATGCTGGATCATGGCGAAGAATTCATGGAGATTTTACATCGTCATTTTCAACCGGAGGAAATGCACCGGATTGTGCTGGAATTATCAGACACGATCAGTCCGGAAAACTTAGACCCTTTGCAGCATGTGCTCGCTTATTTTAAAACATATGGGATTAAGATAGCTCTCGATCATTTAGGACAAGACACGCAATTGGACCGAATTGCACAAATTTCTCCGAATATTTTAAAAGTTAACCTGGACCAGCTTCGCATATCAGGTGGAGATGCCTATCAGGTCATACTGTTTTCTCTAACCATGCTTGCGCGAAAAATAGGCGCCAATCTACTATTTGAGAACATTGAGTCTGAATACCAGCTTCGCTTTGCATGGAAAAACGGTGGACGATATTATCAAGGGTATTTTTTGGCGAAACCGGAAGGTGAGTTCATCAATAAGGATTTATTGCGTGAAAAATTCCATCAAGAATGTCAGTCCTTCATTTCACTTGAGACCAAGAAGCTTGAAGCCGTTTATCAAAAGACTTCGCAATTCAACGAAAATATGCAAAGCTTCTTAAAACAGCAAAAGCGAGTTGGCTCCCATGAAGAATTTCTTCGTAGTTTGGCGAAAAAATTGGATTACATATGTTTTCGGCTTTATGTTTGTGATGAAGAGGGGTATCAAAAATCACCCAATATCCTCCATAAGGACGGGCAATGGTTAGTACAACCCAAATATATGAATAAAAATTGGAGCTGGAGACCTTATTTTCTCGAAAACATCGTAAAGATGCGTAATGAGAAGAAAGGAATTTTATCCGATTTATACAGTGATATCGAAACGGGAGAAACCATCCGGACCTTTTCATATCCCCTGAATGATAAGGAATACATTTTCTTTGATCTTTCTTATAGTTATTTATATGAAAATGAAGCCCTTTTATAGAAAAACGGTTCATGTATATAATCCCTTGAAGTGTGTAACATAAGCAGAAATGATGCACTTGGAGGAGACATATTTTGAGCACGTACATCTGGATTTTAATCATAATCGTTACAGTCATGGCGCTATATCTGCTCTTTTATACTTATTCTGTAGCAAGGGCACAGAAAGTGAAAGCCAGATATGATTCGATGATTGATGATTCGGTTAAAGAACATCCGTATTTAAAGAACCCGGTATTCGTTTCCCTTTTTGTCGGGACGGTTTTGGTTGCCGGTTTTATTTTTTACTATGCTTTTCAATAATTGTAAGAGGGAGATTTCGATTTCATGAAATCTTCTTTTTTTATTGTGAAGGAATGGGCAATGGTATCAAGGTATCCCGGAGAATTTGATTTTGTAGTTTGGCTTTGATTTTGACGGGTATTGAAAGGCATAGGCAAAAATCAGAACCATTAGGAGAAATTCTATAACTAGGAGATGATTGTAATGAGGAAATATCTAGTTGCATGTCTTGCCAGTGTCCTTCTTTTTTTAGGAGGAGGGTTAACAGCTTCAGCGGAGGGCTTACATAGAGAGGAAGTACTATCTTTAGTACAAGATGCCATGGAGAACCAAGGCTCGATCAGTGAGGAAGTACGTACTAAGGAAGCAATTGAAGGGAAGCTGGATGAACATTTCACAGGTGATTTCATCAAGAAGTTTGTCCAAGCGAATGTAGTGAAAGTCGATGGCGGTTATACCACATTTGGATCAGATTTCGCTCCGTATTATATCCCTTTTTTCAGTTATGACAAGAATACGGAAATTGTATATGGGAAAAACGGTGATGTCATTTATGTTCAAGAGGAATTCCAGGGCACTGGGGACGGACCGGTATCGATGGAAAAACATGTTGAATCAGTTACATTGAAAAAGGAGAATGACGTTTGGAAGGTAATGGACGTAAAGTATGAAAGCGAAAAAATGAGATGAAGTATTCAAAAGGAAAGTCTTCCTTCATCTGAAAAATATGGAGCCTGAAAAAGTCTAGAGGAGGGCAGCCTTCTCTAGACTTTTTGCTATATATTCAGTTCTTTTTTTATTTCGTCCAGTTCAAAACCGATAATGGCTTTCCCATCGATGACGACCGTTGGCGTGGAATAGGCGCCATATTTATTCGTTAGTTCTTTACGTGCATGTCCATCTGCTTTAATATCCTTTTCTTTGTATACGACATTATTATCATCAAAGAACATTTTCATGATTTTGCAGGGAGGGCAATCAGGTTGGGTATAAAGCGTCACGTCTTTCATTTCATTCCTCCATGTATGCTATATGTTAGATGTACTTTGTCATTATAGAGAATCGCAGGACATTTGAATAGGGAAAAACCTTGAAGGAACCTTTTTACTTAACCTTTTCCTGTTTTATCAGATAGTCTATCAGCCCCATGGAACAAACGTTTACGTCCATGGCGATGATTTCAAAAACGGGATGATCAGTAATGATTCCTTTTTCACCTAAATGAACCGCGACTTCCGTGAAAATATTTTTACTGGTTGCCGCTACTTGTTCCTCGAAGCTATCATATTCTCTATATGCCGATTTGGCAGTCTCCACAAATTTGGGCAGCCAATAATGAAGTTGTTTATATACTTCCTTAGGGTTTTCCGATACCCCGTAATGACCAAAATATATACGCTCGACGCCGATGCTTTCGTACAATTCCGCTGCAGCAAGCATCGCATCGGGATTAAATTGGTTTGGTGATGTGGATGGTAAATAAAATTCCAAACCTTCTTCATCAAGTTCACGATAAAAGATGCCGACGGTGTCACCTGAAAACATGCCTTTTGATACGGAATCGAAAATGCTTAAATGATGGTTTGCATGCCCTGGGGTATCATAAAAGGTCAAGGAGGAATTATCACTGGTCTTTAGGGCTTCCCTATCATGTAAAGTCAGCATTCTTTCAAATGGAATAGGTAAAATCGGATTGAAAAGCTCATTGAATTCTTCACCATAGACAGCTTTAGCCCCAGCGATCAAACGTGTTGGGTCTTCTAGATGCCGTGCACCTTTTGGATGGACGATCACTTTGGCGTTCGGACAATGCTGTAAAAAAAGTCCCGCTCCACCTGCATGGTCCAAATGTATATGGGTAAGAATGATATATGTAATATCCACAGGGGAGATTCCCAAATCTTCAAGACCCTTCATTAAATGGGGGATGGAAGGGCTGGCGGAAGTTTCGACTAAAGTGATGTCTGTATCGGCAATTACATATGTTCCTGTTCGATTTCTTCTATTCAAATCAAAACCATCAATCAATGAAATGCGATGACCAAGTTCACTAATGTTTTGCAACTAGAATCTACCTCCAGAAAATTTTTCATGTACAAAATCCATTCCTTATTTTATTCTGTTAATAGTACCATGTAAAGAATGAAGTTTTAAATTATTCTGAATTTATTTCAGCGTGGCTACTGGATAGAAAAGTATGGTATAGTGGAACCTATCGAAAAGGTTTTATTCAGAAAGGAGAGGGAGTATGTCTCAATTACAGGGCATTCTTACCAGATTGAAAAGTCTTCAAGAGCAAGCGAAGGAATCTGAATCTGCTCAACGTTTTTTTGAAATAGATGGTGTGAAAAAGTGCCAGGTTACATATTTCAGCAAAACAGAAATGTTCGAGCTTGAAGTATACAGTGATAAAGGGAAATCAGCAAAATATCAATTCGATAATATTGATATGATTACCATTGAAATCTTTGATCTTCTTCAATCTTAAAAAATCATTAAAAGTCGCCTTCCCATGGAAGCGGCTTTTTTTATTGTGCATGAAACCGTTCAATTATTACTTTTTGAATGAAGAAGTGATTTTTACGACATCTTATTAATTGGAGGGATAAAAATGAAAAATCCAATGGTAATTTGTCCTGTTTGCGGAGAAGAAAGGGAAATGGAAAATGTATTAACGGCACAATCAAACCAAAATGTGATTTATCAATGCCCGGAATGCGGTTTTAAACAGGTTAACATTAAAACTAGTAAGGGGTAAGGAGCTTTGTCAAAATCCCACAGTTTGGGATTTTATTGATCTAGGAATGAGCCTTTTCTGCTTACATATGTTAAACTAATGAAAGAGCTGTATATAAAAACATATGGTAAGGGGTTTTAACATGATCGGTACTCATGATGGGGATTTATTGGAATCCAGCGTTAAAGACTTAATGATTTCTTCTGAACGCGTGGCCCACGTGCAGGTAACCAATAATTTAGAACATGCACTTTTGGTATTAACAAAGAGCGGTTATACGGCCATTCCTGTGTTAGATCCGATGTATAAACTGCATGGCTTAATCAGCACACCAGTCATTCTTGATTCAATTTTGGGACTGGAACGAATTGAATTCGATAATCTTGAGAATAAAAAAGTTTCTGAAATAATGAATATAGAAATACCTCGCCTGCATATTGAAGATACTTTGACAAAGGGTGTGGAATTGTTAATCGATCATCCGTTTGTCTGTGTAGAGAATGACGAACATGTATTTGAAGGTATCTTAACTAGAAGAGCAATCTTGAAAAAAGTATTTAAACAAAATACAGCTGAATAAAAATGTGGCTGAATATGGACCTTAAGACTCGCCAGTTGGCGAGTTTTCTTATTTTTACATATTTGTACCAGTTGATGGTAAAATCTAAAAACAGTTATTGCTTATTAGGAAAGGATGGCGGAAATTGGGCCAAGCAGTGGATAGAGCAAAAGTGCAGAATAAAAAATTGAAACGTCCCTTCGTTTTAGCTGCCATCATGTTGGCTATGTTTATGAATGCTATTGAAGGAACGATCGTTTCGACGGCTATGCCAGCCATTGTAAGCGATTTAGGTGGTTTTTCACTTTACAGCTGGGTGTTTTCAGGCTATTTGTTAATGAACGCTGTGACAGTCTTGATATATGGAAAGCTCTCAGATATTCTCGGTAGAAAACCTGTCTTATTATTTGGGATCGTTGTTTTCTTAATTGGCTCCCTTCTTTGCGGCTTTGCCAATTCCATGACGGAACTCATCATTTATCGCTTTGTACAAGGTTTTGGGGCAGGGGCTTTAGCTCCAGTAGCTTCAACGATTGTTGGTGATATCTATAAAAATGAGGAGAGGGCACGCGTTCAAGGGTATCTATCGAGCGTTTGGGGCATTTCAGCGGTAATGGGGCCGGCTTTGGGCGGCATGCTCGTTGAATCCCTGACTTGGAAGCTTGTATTTTGGGTTAATATTCCTCTAGGCTTACTATCTTTTATAGGGATTTGGTTTTTCCTTCATGAAAAAATTGAAAAGAAAAAACGTGATATCGATTACATTGGTGCAACCCTATTGACGTTATCCATATCCACTCTTATGGTGATACTCGTAGAAGGGGGAGTAAAATGGTCATGGGCTTCAGCTCCAGTCATTTCCCTGGCATTAGTGGCCATAATCGCCTTTATCTTATTCATTCTTCAGGAAATGAAAGCAACCGAACCGATGATGCCATTTGAAATCTGGCAGGAGCGCTCCATCTTGATTGCGAATCTTGTATCTCTGACGACAGGGGTGATGATGATAGGATTATCAAGTTTCCTCCCAACATTCGTTCAGGGTGTGATGGAACGCTCTCCTACGGTAGCTGGGTTTACATTGACAGCCATGTCAATTGGCTGGCCGATCGCTTCAATGGTATCAGGCAAGTTATTGATGAAAATAGGCTTCAAAGCGACCTCCCTCCTTGGAGGGTGCTCGCTGATCCTTGGGAGTTTGATCCTAGTATGGATGAAGCCAGAAGCAGGGCCCCTTATTGCTGCCATGGGATCCTTCTTTGTCGGTGTAGGGATGGGTTTGACTTCTACCTCATTCATTGTCGTCATTCAAAAAACAGTCAGCTGGGAACGCAGGGGGATTGCGACAGCTTCTAATATGTTCATGCGTAATTTAGGAAATACGGTAGGTGCAGCATTACTTGGAGGAATCATGAATACGAGACTTCAAGCCTATTTAAACGAGCATGCACCATCCGGATCGGGAGTGACGATAGATACGGCAAATAAACTGTTGAACAGTGAAGAACGTACGAAGCTTCCTGAAAATGTGGTAAAAGTTTTGCAGGAAGGACTTACATTGTCTTTACAAACGATTTATCTCATTGTTCTAGTCTTCTCAGTAATCAGTTTCATGTTACTTACAAGACTAAGAAAGAATAAGAAGGCATATGAGAATAAGGCAGACTCATAATCGGGGCTTGCCTTTAAGTGGGAGGGAAATGTGACTCGGATGATCAATGGAATCAATCATGCGTTCGAGACCGTATGTTGAATTTCAGCTGTCGATGTGCCTGCATTGAATGCTGCAAAACTGATGACCAGCAATAATATGATCGTAAAAGGATATTCACTCCATTTCTTTTCCCTTGTAATATATGCGGACTTTGTTGATAATTAAATGTAAATAAATTAAGTCAGCATGATAAGAATTAATTATCAAGAGGTTGGTGTGTATGTCGTTTTCAGAATTTCATTTATTATCTGTACTTGCTCAGGAAATGAATATGAGAAAAGCTGCTGAGCGGTTGTTCGTTTCCCAGCCGGCTTTATCACAGCGTTTACAATCAATAGAAAAGGATTGGGGATCGAAACTGTTTCTGCGTTCACAAAAAGGGCTGTCGCTGACGCCTGCAGGGGAAGCGGTAATCCGTTTGGCCAATGAGGTAATAGAAAAAGAAGAAAAGGTCAGGGAAAGTATCCAAGCTATGGATCATGAAGTATATGGTACTTTGAAAATAGCCTGTGCCTCGATTGTCGGTCAAAATTGGCTTCCGCAAGTATTAAAAAAATTCGTCCAAAAATATCCCTATGCCAAAATTTCATTAATCACTGGCTGGAGCAGTGAGATTTTAAAGTCTTTGTATGAAGGGCAAGTACATATTGGAATCATAAGGGGAGCCCCGGATTGGAAAGGGGTTAAACAGCATTTATTTACAGATATGCTTTATTTGGTGGATACTGAAATGAAGGAACTGAATCAAGTGTTTGAAACGGACCGGCCATTCATTCAGTTTAAAAGCGATTCGAATTATTACCAGGAAATTCAGGACTGGTGGCACCGACAATTTAAAACGACACCCAAAAACACCATAGTCGTGGATCAAATCGAAACATGCAAACAAATGGTATTTAACGGCATTGGATATGCAATCCTGCCTGCCATCACTTTACATGATAAAGATACGAATGTTTTTAAAATCCCTCTTCTAGATGGGCATAATCACTCAATCGAACGGGATACATGGCTTTGCGGCTATGAATCTGCTTTCCAGTTAAAGCAAGTCCAAGCATTCACGGAAGTGGTAAAAGAGCATATTCGCCAACAAGGAATGTTATGAGTCCGATGACGAAAATGTCAATAGGGCAGAATAATATTTAAGAGTGACATTCAACTTGTCTTGCCGGCATTTGTCTGTTAAATTTAAGACGAGTAATGATACATATTAGGAGGTTTTACCCGGAATGAATAAAATGGATGCAAATGAAATTATTTCTTTTATCTCAAATAGTAAAAAATCGACACCAGTAAAAGTATATGTCAAAGGTGATTTAGAAGGTATGGATTTTGGACCAGCTTCTAAAACCTTCATTACAGGAAATACAGGGGTTGTATTCGGTGAGTGGTCTGAGGTCGAAGAGGCAATCGAGGCAGCGGGGACAAAAATCGAGGATTATGTAGTTGAAAACGATCGCCGTAACTCTGCCATTCCTTTATTGGACCTAAAAGGCATCAAAGCCCGTATCGAGCCTGGAGCAATAATCCGTGACCAAGTATCGATCGGTGACAATGCAGTGATCATGATGGGAGCATCGATCAATATTGGCTCCGTCATTGGTGAAGGCACAATGATTGACATGAATGCAATACTGGGAGGACGTGCAACAGTGGGTAAAAACTGTCACGTTGGTGCAGGTGCAGTATTAGCAGGTGTCATCGAGCCTCCTTCTGCACAACCGGTCATTTTGGAAGACGATGTTTTAATCGGAGCTAATGCGGTGGTTCTTGAAGGTGTGAAAATCGGTCAAGGTTCAGTTGTAGCGGCTGGTGCAATTGTAACGAAAGACGTTCCGCCTTACTCAGTGGCTGCTGGTATCCCGGCGAAGGTCATTAAACAAATTGATGAAAAAACTAAATCAAAAACAGAGATCATGCAAGAACTTCGCCAACTTTAATTTCTTAAGTGAATATTGCCTTAAGCGTGGATATAATTATCCACGCTTTCTGTATAGGAGGGAATAATGTGAAAACAAATCCTTTTGCCGAGATCCGGCGTGATTTGCATCAAATACCGGAGATAGGATTTAAAGAATATAAGACCCAGCAATATCTATTGAATTACATAACGAATCTTGCCTCTGATCGAATAGAAATAGAAACTTGGCGAACGGGGATATTCGTGAAAGTGAAGGGAAGGAGCCCTCGGAAAATAATTGGCTATAGGGCAGATATAGACGGTCTGCCGATAAAAGAGGAAACTGGGCTGCCCTTCGCATCCAAACATGAGGAACATATGCATGCCTGCGGCCATGATTTTCATATGAGCATCGGTTTGGGATTATTGACGTATTTCGCCGAAAATCAAATCGATGATGACTTGCTATTCATTTTCCAGCCGGCAGAAGAAGGCCCTGGTGGTGCGGAACCGATGCTTAAATCGGAGACCATGAAAAAATGGAAGCCTGACATGATCCTTGCTTTACATATTGCTCCAGAGTATCAAGTTGGAACGATTGCCGTTAAAGAAGGGCTTCTATTTGCCAATACATCTGAATTGTACATCGATTTGAAAGGTAAAGGAGGGCATGCAGCCTATCCACATGAAACAAAAGACATGGTCATCGCGGCCTGCTCGCTTGTAGGGCAACTGCAAACCATCGTTTCGCGGAATGTAAATCCACTTGATTCAGCTGTCATTACAGTTGGGAAGATTACTGGAGGAACCGTTCAAAATATTATTGCGGAGACAGCGCGGCTAGAAGGCACAATACGAACCCTTAACCCCGAATCGATGGTAAAGGTCAAGTCAAGAATTAAAGCGCTTGTGGATGGTATACAAGTTGGATATGAGTGCTTGGCAGAAATCGACTATGGTGCGATGTATCACCAGGTGTATAATGAGGAAAGGCTGACCCGGGAATTCATGGAATTTACAGACAAGGCATCGGATGTTCATTTGCATCGCTGTACTGAAGCGATGACCGGTGAAGATTTTGGATATATGTTAAAGGAGATTCCAGGTTTCATGTTCTGGCTAGGGGTTTCATCAGAATACGGATTGCACCATGCTAAGTTGAGTCCGGATGAAAGTGCGATCGAACTCGCGATTAACCATTTGACGGATTATATAACGTTTAAAGGAAACAGAGCTTAAAAAACGCTTTTCAGGACGGAACATTAAAGAGAGAACGAATGATGTTGGAGGGCTTATTGTGAAAAAAGAATTTGCGGTGATTGGACTTGGCCGTTTTGGCGGCAGTATAGTCAAGACATTGGCTGAAGAGGGATTAGGAGTGCTGGCCATTGATGCAGACGAAGATCGAGTGAATGAATTTGCCAAAATAGCTTCTCATGCCGTAGTAGGGGATACGACAGATGAAAATGTGCTGAGAAACATAGGAATTCGTAATTTTGATCACGTCATCGTAGCGATTGGCGAGAATATTCAAGCAAGTATATTGACGACTCTCATGCTTAAGGAATTGGGTGTCGGAAATGTTACGGTAAAAGCGCAAAATGATTATCATGAGAAGGTTCTTCGTAAAATCGGGGCCGACTTCGTTGTGCACCCCGAACGAGATATGGGGAGAAGGATTGCACATAATATCGTCTCCAATAATATTCTCGATTATTTGGAGCTATCTGATGAACATTCCATCGTCGAAATTGTTGCAAGCCAAAAGATGAATGGAAATTCGATATTTGATCTTGATATCCGCGCCCACTATGGGCTGAATATCGTCGCGATTAAAAGAGGGAACGAAATAAATGTCTCCCCACAGGCAAGCGATTTAATACATAAAGGTGATATATTGATCGTCATCGGAGCGGATTCGGACATCAATCGTTTCGAAAAAAAGATTGTAGAATAAGCAAGCGTCCTGCTAAATTAGTATCAGGCAGCGCTCACTTTCTTTTATCAAAGGAAAACAAAAAGGTTTCGGAATGGTCTCATTCCGAAACCTTTTTGTTTTTTTATTGGTTTTGAAGCAGATACCGAGAATAGCCTGCAGCGAAAATTTTTTTAAGTTCCCTTAAAGTAGTCCAACGCATACGATACTTCTTTTGCGTCTTTAGAATACACGCTCTTTCGTTTCTTTACGTTTCGCATATATGGATTTTACATCTTCATTATGACGCAGATGATCTGCTTCTTCCATAATTCTTGCCAAAAATAGCGTGTCGCCGCTTACTTTCGGAAGCTATCATCAATACCCGATAGAAAATCTGTTCAAACAGGCCAGTATCTTTAAAGCTCCGCCCATTTTTTTTCGCGATCGTAGAGAAAGCAGACCTTTGAATAAATATCTTTCACCAAGTCATGCCCGAAAGCAAGTGCCCTACGTTCCAATCGCCGGTCAAATTTAGTAAACCTAAAAAAACTGTGGACAAACTCAATTATAATCGAGTTTGTCCACAGTCTGAAAACCCAGCCATATGATGGCTGGGTTTTTTGTTTATTGGACTTCCATGATGATCGGTAGGATCATAGGACGGCGTTTAGTTTTTTCATATAGGAATGGAGATAAAGTGTCTGTAATCTCATTTTTAATTTCAGACCATTGAGTAGTTTTGCGATCCATCACTTTATTTAAATGCTTAGTGATCAAGGATTGAGCATCACTGATCAGGTCTCCCGATTCCCTCATATAGACAAATCCGCGTGAGATGATGTCAGGGCCGGACGCAATTTTGAATTCCTTCATATTTATGCTGACAACGACAACCACAAGACCTTCTTCGGAAAGAATCCGACGATCGCGTAAGACGATATTACCGATATCCCCGATGCCGCTTCCATCGATATAAACAGAGCCTGAAGGGATTTTACCAGCAATTTGTGCTGTGTTTTCACTTAAGGAAAGAACTTCACCATTATCCATGATAAAGCAATTTTCTTCCGGGACACCGCAATCGACTGCATGACGGGCATGAAGTTTTTGCATGCGATATTCACCATGGATTGGCATGAAGAATTTTGGCTTTATCAAACGAAGCATTAGTTTTTGTTCCTGCTGTCCGCCATGACCTGAAGTATGAATATCATTCAGTGGCCCTGAAATGACGTCTGCACCTGCACGATATAATTGATTAATCGTTCTGGAAACACTGATTGTATTACCAGGAATAGGTGAAGAAGAAAATACGACTGTATCACCAGGAATGATTTGAATTTGACGGTGAGTCCCATTTGCTATCCTTGACAGTGCTGCCATTGGTTCACCTTGGCTGCCTGTACAAAGGATGGTTACTTTGTTCGCAGGCATACGATTTAATTGCTGTACATCTATAAATGTATCTTTAGGCGCTACGATATAACCAAGGTCTTGGCCAATTGATATGGCGGAATCCATACTGCGGCCAAAAACAGCTATTTTACGGCCATTAGCCACGGCTGCTTCTACAACTTGCTGAAGGCGATGGATGTTCGATGCAAACGTTGCAAAAATGATCCGGCCGTCAACCTTACGGAAAATGTCTTGAATGGTATCGCCGACACGGCTTTCAGACATAGTGAAGTTCTGCACTTCACTATTTGTGCTATCCGAGAGTAAGCACAATACGCCTTCTTTGCCAATTTCAGCCATCTTGGTCAAGTTTGCTGGCTCGCCAACAGGTGTGAAGTCAAATTTAAAATCACCAGTATGGACAATTTGCCCAGGTGGCGTTTTTACAACGATTCCATAAGAATCAGGGATACTGTGAGTTGTGCGGAAGAATGAGACGGAAGTCTTCCGGAACTTGATCACTTCATCTTCACTGATTTCAATCATGGTTGTCTGACGTAAAAGGCCATGTTCTTCCAATTTATTCCGAAGTAATCCAAGTGCAAGCTTCCCGCCGTACACAGGGACATTCACTTTTCTAAGTAAATAAGGAATCCCGCCAATATGGTCTTCATGGCCATGCGTGATGAAAACACCTTTAATTTTATCTACATTTTTCTCTAAATAGCTGTAATCCGGAATCACATAGTCAATACCGAGAAGTTCATCTTCAGGAAATTTAATTCCAGCATCAATGACGATGATCTCATCTTGAAACTGAACAGCATATGTGTTCTTACCGATTTCGCCTAAACCGCCCAGGGCGAATACAGCTGTTTGATCATTTTTTACAAATTTCATAAATTATAGCTCCAATACTTTGTAATCTTCATTTTGTTTTTCATATTCTAAATATGCTCCGGTTACCGGTAGTACAATTTCTACGTTATAAGGTTCTTTTTTTAATTTTAAACGGACGTCACGAACAGATTCACCTTCAACAAACACTGTTTTAGTATTCTCCCTGATGGGAACCTCTGCTATGGTTACTTGATAGTATACCTTAAAAACCATTTTAATCTCTCCTCACTTGTTTGCATTGCTTTTTTCATTATATATAAAAACAACAATTTTTTCATGTTTTTCAACATCATGTAAAAATAAACCCAGCTCCGCCATAAAAACGGAAGGGGTTTTGATGAATTAAATATACCAATGTCTAAAAAAGTATATAAAAAAATAGATGGCAGATATCGGGTATCAATCCAATTATAGCTTCCTCTATCATATATCCTATCCGTTTTTACTATGTGTAAAACTTAAATCGCTAAGAAAAGTTTCTGCAAGCTTCTTTTCATGCGAAAATAGTTTACTCACTTTATCTTATTTAAATGGGATCCTTTTTCGCAGACGATTTCTTTCTTAATTATATAGTACCATTGGGTACAGCGTTTCATGAAAAGACAACGGCTAATAATTTGATGAATTATGTAATCACCTTGCATATCAATGCCAAGATAGAAAGAATGCTTAACAAGAACTTTACAACAAGGAAGAAGCCCTCCGCAAGTTTTTGAAGGGCTGTCCGAAAAAAATTCGCATATGGATGACGGCCATGGCAGGATATGAATGGCAAATCATGCGATAGATTTTTTTCTTAAAAGATCATTCCACTGTTTAACAAGCTTTTTACGAAGCTTTTTTAACATGGCGATCACGCTCCCTTAGTTATTATTGTATAGGATTATTCAATAATGTAAATATGTCTTTACAAGTACTTGGCCCATTTTTGAAAAAAAAGGCACATTCATACCGACAACTGTGATTTCAGAGGCAAGAAGGAGGGGAGAAGTGTAAGATGGAAAACCTGAGTTTTAGTTCTATTAAGAATAGTATATGCTCATTCTTGAATACAAACCGTAACTTTGAGTGGAATTCGGTAGAGTTACTTGACTTATCTTGATGACAATTATTAAATGGGTACATATTAAAAAAGGAAAAATGAATGAATTGGAAGTGAATCGTTAGTGAAAATCGTATTTTTTGATATTGACGGAACATTGCTTGATCATGAAAAAAAGTTACCTGCTTCAACGAAAAAAGCCATTAAGCAATTACAGGATAGCGGGGTTTTCGTAGCGATTGCCACTGGAAGGGCACCGTTTATGTTCGAGTCTTTAAGGGAAGAACTGGGCATCGATACATTCGTTAGTTTCAATGGACAATACGTTGTTTTTGAAGGGAAAGTCGTTTATAAAAACCCTTTGAGCATAACTGAGATAAAAAGGCTCCACGAACATGCTGAAAATAATAAAATACCAATCGTTTTCATGAATGAGGAGACAATGAAATCGAGTGTCCCACATCATAGCAGAATTGAAGAAGCATTAAGCACCTTGAAGTTCCCACACCCTGAACATGTGGCAGACTTTTATGAGGACCATGAAATATACCAGGCCTTATTATTCTGCTCGGAAGATGAAGAAGGGAATTTTGTTGGGAAATATAATGACTTTCACTTTATTAGATGGCATGAATACTCGACGGATGTACTTCCATTCGGGGGTTCAAAAGCTGAAGGCATTAAAATATTAATGGATAAAGTCGGGTTTGCTCTTGAAGATGTTTACGCCTTTGGAGATGGCTTAAATGATATAGAAATGTTAAAAGTAGCGGGATATGGCGTGGCAATGGGGAATGCCGGTCAACTTGTGAAGCAAGAGGCCGACTTTGTAACGAAGGATGTCGATGATGATGGCATACTTTTTGGTTTGAAGGAACTTGAACTGATTTAAATAAAAACTCCCGTCAACCAAAAGACGGGAGTTTTTGTCGCTTATACGTTACCTTTCCACCGCAATGGAATTTTCCGGAACGGCATAGGGTTCTTCCTGATTGATATGATCATAAAACATGATTCCATTAAGATGGTCGATTTCATGTTGAAAGCAAATGGCTGCGGTGCCTTTAAGGCGGAGCTGAACCGAATTTTCTTCCAGGTCCGTACCTACAACCGTTATTCGAGCATAACGTGGTACATAGCCGGAAACGGGGCGATTAACGGAAAGACAGCCTTCTCCGGATGTCAAGTATGCTTTCTCCACTGAATGACTAATGAGTTTTGGGTTGAAAAGTGCATAGCTATACAGTTGATCATCTTTTTCTTTCAAATGGACCGCAATCATCCTTTTTGAAACATTAACCTGTGGTGCAGCCAAGCCTATTCCTGCCCTTAACCCGTATAAAGCAGCAATATCGGGCTTTTGGCTGTTTTGGACGTATTCCATCAAGCTAGCTAAAAGTTGCTTATCTTCATCTGACGCCGGAAGTGGAACCTCCAGCGCGACTTTCCTTAATATCGGATCGTCTTCCTTAACAAAATCATCCATAGTAAGCATAATCTTTCACCCCATAGAAATTCTTATAATATGTATAGGTTATTTTAACAAAAAAAATGCTGAAAGTTAATGGGAGGGATGGAATCGGTCGACAAATTCCTATCCCAGCCATTATTTGTTGAGGTCTTTTAAAAAAAAATAGAAATTTTTTTGTGAATAGGGTAAATAGATAACATTTTCGGGTAAAGGTAAAAGTAATTATCTGTTTAGCAAAAGCAAGCGCCGACAATGATGAGCAGAATGAACAGGACGATGATTAGGGCGAAGCCGCTTCCAAAGCCGCAGCCTCCACCACATTGACCACCGTAACCAAAGCTGGGTTCAACGGAAACCGGATAACAACAATCCTGGTTGTAACCTCCATACATATTTTCATACCTCCGTTTTTGTATTAGTAAAATGTTGACCACTCTGATTTGAAACGGTCCCTACAGCCTATGCAGTATGGTTTAAAGGGTGTAGGCTTGCGCCCAGTAATGAAAAATTCATGTTCGGAATATGATTAGTACAAGTGTCTGTGCTTAAACAGAAATTTAGAGAAATATGAATCTACAAAGAACTATCAGAAGGAGCTGTCTATGTTGAAGCGTTTTGGTCCATATGTTATTTTACTTCTTTTTTTAGCGATCTTGACCGGTTGTTTTAATGGTTCACCGGAAGAAAGAATCCACAAGATCCTAGAGAAAACTGCAGAAAAGGAAAGTGATTTCACCGAGAATCAGGAGCCACTTAATGATTTGGAGAAAAAAGAAAAAGAACAGTATGAGAAAATCATTAAACTTGGCTTGGAAGAGTATGAACAAATCGTCGAGCTTTCAGATGAAGCAACTAAAAATATTGACCAAAGGGAGGAAATAATTGAAAAGGAACAAAGCAGCATGCAATCCTCGAAAGAACAATTTAATAAGATAGATGAACAAATCGGGAAAATAGAGGATGAAAAGGTAAAAAAAGAAGCGACTGAAATGAAAAAGGTCATGAGTGAACGTTATAGCACCTACGACAACTTATATGATGCCTATCAGCAAAGTCTGGCAAATGATCGTGAATTATATGAACTGTTTAAAAAAGAGGATTTGAAAATGGATGAATTACAAGGACAAATCGAGAAAATCAATACTTCCTATACAAAAGTTTTGAAAGCGAATGAGCAATTTAATGCATTAACGGTAAAGTCCAATCAAAAAAAAGAAAGTTTTTATGACAGTTCGGGCATAGAAATGGCTGACTCAACAAAATAATATAAGTAATGATGGGCTGTGATCCTCACTCACAGCCCATTTTTTGTGGATCCAGTTTTCTATAAACTGAAAAATTCTAGAATGATTTTTAAATGCAGATAGCCGAGGGTAAATTTCAGTACCTGTACTAAAAAAAAATGAAAATAGAAAATCTAACAGCAGACTGATATGAAAGCGTTTGAATATTTTTTTAGAATATTATCTTAAAGGCTCAAATGCCTTTAGTTAAAGCGGTTTTGGAATCGATTGGATATGCTGAGGGATTGAAATATTATCTTTATTCATCCATAAATTGAGAAATGGTGGGGGATTAATAGTACAGTTGTAAAATGAAAACTGATACAGAGAAGAAGTATGAGTATTGTAGATTCTCGTAAATCAAAAAAATAAGGAACTCCAAGTGATTGACTTGATGTTAATTCATCTTGTAAACTAAATCTGTAAAAGTTCTTGTATCATTTTCCTTGATTTTTTTTATGGTACAGAATAAGATTGAGACATATTAAGCATATCCACGTTTGAGGGATTGGTCTTAAGGGAAAAATAAAACAATGAATTGTTGAAGAAACTATAAAGCAAACTATTTTTGCTTTAGAGAATAATAATAGCAAACCTTTTTAATGAAAGGATGAGGTGCCAAATGGCTCAAAAAACTAAACAAGCTAAAATTAATGTTCAAGATCAGCTTAAGAAAGTGGAAGAACAATTTGAAACTTTCCAAATTTTAAATGAAGAGGGAGAAGTCGTTAACGAAGCGGCAATGCCTGATTTAAGTGATGAACAACTGCAGGAATTAATGCAACGTATGGTTTATACCCGCATTTTGGATCAACGTTCTATATCACTGAACCGCCAAGGCAGATTAGGGTTCTATGCACCGACTGCCGGTCAAGAAGCTTCTCAGATCGCTTCCCAGTATGCATTGGAAAAAGAGGATTTCATTCTTCCAGGTTACCGTGACGTGCCGCAAATCGTTTGGCATGGCCTGCCGCTTTGGCAAGCATTCTTATTCTCTCGGGGACATTTTAAAGGAAATCAAATTCCTGAAGATGTCAATGTGATTTCCCCTCAAATCATTATCGGTGCTCAATATATCCAAGCTGCCGGAGTGGCACTTGGTATGAAGAAACGCGGAAAAAAAGCTGTAGCAATCACTTATACCGGTGACGGTGGAACCTCACAAGGTGACTTCTATGAGGGAATTAACTTTGCAGGTGCATTTAAAGCGCCAGCTATCTTCATCGTGCAAAATAACCATTTCGCAATCTCAACTCCGGTTGATTTACAATCAGCATCGAAAACATTGGCCCAAAAGGGTGTGGCTGCAGGTATTCCTGGCATCCAAGTTGATGGTATGGATGCATTGGCTGTTTATACAGCAGTTAAAGAAGCGCGTGAACGTGCAATTAATGGTGAAGGCCCTACATTGATTGAAACATTAACTTACCGTTATGGACCACATACGATGGCTGGGGATGACCCGACACGTTACCGTACTTCAGATATGGATAATGAGTGGGAATTAAAAGATCCATTGGTTCGTTTCCGCAAGTTCTTGGAAAACAAAAAACTCTGGAATGAAGAATTAGAGAACGAAACAATAGAAAAAGCAAAAGACGATATTAAAGAAGCAATCAAAAAGGCTGATGCAGAACCTAAGCAAAAGGTTACAGACCTTATTGAAAACATGTATGAAGAAATGCCTTATAACTTAAAAGAACAATATGAAATTTATAAAGAGAAGGAGTCGAAGTAAGCCATGGCTCAATTGACGATGATTCAAGCAATTACAGAAGCATTACGTACAGAACTTAAAAATGACGAGAATGTACTCGTTTTTGGAGAAGATGTTGGTCTTAATGGAGGAGTTTTCCGTGCAACGGAAAATCTTCAAAAAGAATTCGGCGAAGATCGTGTATTTGATACACCTCTAGCTGAATCCGGAATCGGTGGATTAGCTGTCGGTCTTTCCTTGCAAGGTTTCCGTCCTGTTCCTGAAATACAATTCTTCGGTTTCATATATGAAGTAATGGACTCCGTAAGCGGTCAGCTTGCTCGTATGCGCTACCGTTCAGGCGGACGTTACAGTGCGCCGGTTACAATTCGCTCACCTTTTGGAGGCGGAGTGCATACTCCGGAAATGCACGCTGATAGCTTAGAAGGTTTAATGGCTCAGCAACCTGGGTTAAAGGTAGTTATCCCTTCCACTCCTTACGATGCTAAAGGCTTATTGATTTCGGCGATTCGTGATAATGACCCTGTCATTTTCCTTGAGCACATGAAATTGTACCGCTCTTTCCGTCAGGAAGTTCCTGAGGAAGAATATACAATTCCATTAGGAAAAGCGGATGTGAAAAGAGAAGGAACGGATTTATCCATTATTACGTATGGTGCGATGGTACAGGAATCAATCAAGGCAGCTGAAGAATTGGCTAAGGAAGGTCATTCCGTAGAAGTGGTCGACTTACGGACTGTATCTCCATTGGATATTGATACAATCATTGCTTCTGTAGAAAAAACAGGACGCGCAATCGTTGTTCAAGAAGCACAAAAACAAGCTGGTATAGCAGCGAATGTTGTCGCGGAAATTAACGAACGTGCCATTTTGAGCTTGGATGCTCCAGTACTGCGAGTGGCGGCTGCTGATACGGTATTCGCGTTTTCACAAGCTGAAACAGTATGGCTCCCTAATTATAAAGACATTATTGAAACGGCGACTAAAGTCTTGAAGTTTTAACAATCTTAAGCAATGGAATGAATGTCCTGCTTGAGAAAGTAATTTCGCATTAACGGTAATGCAAGATAAAGGACTTTATTCAAAGCACTAAGTATGATTTAATATAGGAGGTTGAACTCAGTGGCATTCCAATTTAGACTCCCTGATATCGGAGAAGGTATACACGAAGGTGAAATAGTGAAATGGTTTGTAAAACCAGGAGATAAGATTCAAGAAGATGACGTGCTTTGCGAGGTTCAAAACGATAAGGCCGTTGTTGAAATCCCATCACCAGTGGAAGGTACCGTTGAAGAAATCCTTGTTCAAGAAGGAACGGTTGCCGTTGTAGGTGATGTACTTGTAACATTCGATGCTCCAGGATATGAAGATCTTCAGTTTAAAGGGGATCATGGAGAAGAAGCGAAGGCAGAGGGTGCTAAGAATACGGAGGCCCAGGTTCAAGCTACAGCTGAAGCTGGACAGGAAGTCAAGAAAGAGGCTGCTCCGGTTCAAGAAAATAGTGCAGAAACGGGCGCGGGATCACAACCACAAGTTGAGGCGGATCCTTCACGACGTATTATCGCCATGCCTTCTGTTAGAAAATATGCACGCGAACAAGGGGTAAATATTCGTGAGATTTCTGGTTCTGGGGATAACGGCCGCATCATGAAAGATGACATCGATGCTTTCAAAAACGGCAAAACGGCTCCACAGCAACCAGCAGCTCAAAGTGAAGCTTCACAACAAACTGATACGGAAAAAACCGAAAAACAAAAAGTTTCAATTCCAGAAGGGCAATATCCTGAAACTCGCGAGAAAATGAGCGGTATGAGAAAAGCGATCGCCAAAGCAATGGTTAAATCCAAACAGACAGCTCCACATGTAACATTAATGGATGAAATCGATGTGACGCTATTGGTTGCTCACCGTAAAAAATTCAAGGGAATTGCTGCAGAAAAAGGAATCAAGCTTACTTTCCTACCTTATGTTGTTAAAGCGTTAACAAGTGCATTGCGTGAATTCCCTATGCTAAACACATCATTTGATGATGAGGCTAGTGAGATTATCCATAAACACTATTACAATATCGGAATTGCTGCAGACACAGACAAAGGGCTGCTCGTTCCAGTTGTAAAAGATGCAGATCGTAAATCAACTTTTGCTATTTCACAAGAAATTAATGAATTAGCGACGAAAGCCCGTGACGGCAAATTGGCTCCTAACGAAATGAAAGGTGCTTCTTGCTCCATTACGAATATCGGTTCCGCAGGCGGTCAATGGTTCACACCTGTAATCAATCATCCAGAAGTTGCCATTCTAGGGATTGGACGCATTGCCGAAAAAGCAATTGTACGCGACGGGGAAATTATCGCCGCTCCAGTTCTGGCATTATCACTGAGCTTTGATCACCGCATGATTGATGGGGCTACTGCTCAGCATGCATTGAATCATATCAAAAAGTTATTGAACGACCCAGAATTATTGTTAATGGAGGCGTAAACAATGGTAGTAGGAGATTTTCCAATCGAAACAGATACTTTAGTGATCGGTTCAGGCCCAGGGGGATATGTTGCCGCAATTCGCGCAGCGCAGCTTGGACAGAAAGTAACGGTCGTTGAAAAAGGAACAATCGGCGGAGTTTGTTTAAATGTAGGCTGTATCCCATCGAAAGCTTTAATTTCGGCAGGACACCGCTTCCATGAAGCTCAGCATTCAGAAGACATGGGTATCTTTGCAGAAAAAGTTACTGTTGATTTTTCTAAAGTACAAGCTTGGAAAGGTACTGTTGTAAAAAAATTAACTGGCGGTGTAAGCAGCCTGTTAAAAGGTAATAATGTTGATGTTGTAACTGGCGAAGCTTACTTCGTTGATGAAAACAGCATCCGTGTTATGAATGAAGACTCAGCGCAAACATATACATTTAAAAACGCAATCATCGCTACTGGTTCATCGCCAATCGAGATTCCGTCATTTAAATATACGAAACGTGTACTTAATTCCACTGGTGCTCTTGCTCTGGAAGAAGTTCCAAGTTCGATCGTGGTAATCGGCGGAGGTTATATTGGTACTGAGCTTGGCGGAGCGTTCGCAAGTTTTGGCACTAAAGTGACCATCCTTGAAGGTACAGAAGAAATTCTTTCTGCAGGCTTTGAAAAACAAATGGCAGCACTTGTTAAACGTAACCTTAAAAACAAGGGCGCTGAAATTGTTACTAAAGCAAATGCTAAAGGCGTGGAAGAAACTGAAACAGGTGTAACCGTTACTTATGAAGTAAAAGGCGAAGAGAAAAAAGTTGAAGCCGATTACGTTTTAGTAACAGTGGGACGTCGTCCTAATACTGCAGAAATCGGTTTGGAACAAGTCGGAATCAAAATGACTGACCGCGGTTTGGTCGAAACGGATAAACAATGCCGTACAAGCGTGAAAAACATTTATGCAATCGGAGATATCGTTTCTGGACCTCAGTTGGCTCATAAAGCTTCTTATGAAGGTAAAATTGCTGCTGAAGCCATTGCAGGACATTCATCTGAAATCGACTATCTTGCTATTCCGGCTGTTGTATTCTCTGAACCGGAACTTGCTTCTGTCGGTTATAATGAAAAAGAAGCGAAGGAAGCTGGAATCGAAGCTCTTGCTTCTAAATTCCCATTCGCTGCAAATGGACGTGCCCTTTCATTAAATAATACGGACGGATTTGTGAAGCTTATCACTCGCAAAGAAGACGGATTGGTTATAGGAGCACAAATTGCAGGACCAAACGCTTCTGATATGATTGCAGAACTTGGTTTAGCTATCGAAGCGGGAATGACTGCCGAAGATATCGCCATGACAATCCATGCACATCCAACATTAGGGGAAATCACAATGGAAGCTGCTGAAGTTGCCCTTGGAACTCCTATTCACATCATTAAGTAATTATTTTTTAAAAAGCGTACTGCAAATGCAGTACGCTTTTTCTTATTTGCCAGATAAAATGAAGGATTACCCCAATTCATAAATTTTTCTTTACACTAGTTAAATGAAAAGGACAAAAAGGGCATAAGCTATAAAAAGGACGTCTTACTTTTTTCCTTGAAAAGGTTTGAATAAGGTAAAAGAGGATAAAAAATAAGAAGAGCGATTTGCTGAACGAATATTTTTTCCAATAAAAAGTTTATTGCTGATATATTCATATTAAAATGGGGTGGATCACTTGAAAAATTATCTGGTAATCCTCTTTCAACTAATCGTTTGGAGTGGGTATACATTAGTTGAATGGCTTTCCGTAAATGATCGATTTGTTTTCAAAGTATTCATGTTTCTGGTCTTCTCTTATTTAGCCATTTACATTGGTAAAATGATTTTAAAATCGAATAAGCGCACCTTGCTTGTTACCGTGATAAGTTTATTGTGTTACGGAATTTTGCAAATCCTATTGGAAACGCTTGTACCGGTTTATTGAAATCTTCGTAAGGTCAACAACGACACAAGAATCCACGGGGGAATTATGATTAACAAAGTATTAGTATTATTTACATTTGTATCATTTTTATTTATGGGCTGCAATGAAACCAATGTCGATCAAACTGAACATGAGAATCAAAAAAGTGTGGAAACGACAACTACCGTCCAAGATGAAAGCCAGCACGAGAAAAATCTGAAAGTAGAAACATCAAAAACAGATGGGGAAATGAATGTTAAGGCAGAATATCGGTTGGACAAAGATGATTGGTCATTTAAACCCATTGGGAATGCAAATCCGAAAGTTGTATTGTTAACCTTTGATGATGCACCTGATAAATATTCGCTAAAGATCGCCAAAACCCTTAAACGACATGAGGTACCTGCGCTTTTTTTCGTGAATGGTCACTTTCTTGAAAATGATGAAAATAAAGCGATGCTAAAAGAAATTCATGAAATGGGTTTTCCTATCGGTAATCATACATATTCTCATGTGAATTTAAAAGAGTTGAGTGAAAAGGAACAAGAGAGGGAAATCGTAAAATTGAACAATTTGGTTGAGGGTATTATCGGGGAACGCCCTAAGTATTTCAGGGCGCCTTTCGGATCGAATACAGATCATTCAATAAAAGCCGCTGAGAAAGAAAAAATGTTGGTCATGAATTGGACATATGGATATGACTGGGAAAAAGAATATCAAGATAAAAAAGCTTTAACTGAAATCATGCGGAACAGCCCTTATTTAGGAAATGGCGCGAACTTACTGATGCATGACCGGAAATGGACGAGTGAAGCGATAGAGGATATCGTGAAAGGATTACAAAAGAAAGGTTATAAGATCCTTGATCCAAAATTAATTGAAACGCCTGCATGAGCTGATTTTCGGCTTCAGCAGGTTTTTTATTTCCTAGGATAGTAATACATCACTCGATTATTGAAGAGATGCAGCTGCGCCCGTAATTTCTTTGCAAGGAACTTGCACAATTCATTTGCTTTTCCTTTATCACCGGATGTTGCTGTTTCTGGGAGTGTGAATTGAATATAGGATTGAATCCGCTCTAATCCATCTTCATCCCTAACGACTTCTTGGTCAACGCCTATCAATATCATATGGTAACGATCCTCATTGGATTGAAGGTATATTGCCTTATCTTTCATTCTTTCAGGTTCTTTCATTTCATATGGAAATGCTTTCTTTTCATAGTCCCAATCCAGTTGCTTTCCGGTTTTCGCAGTGATCATTTGATAATAATTCAGCAATTCTTTAACGTCTTCGATTGTTACTGTCGCTTTCACGGACTCGGGAACAAGTTTGATATAGGCATTTTCAGTCATTTGGAACCCCCTTAGATCTATAGATGTAAGTATATATTAACATTTTATGTTCGTATTATATACTAATCTATATGTAAATTTATAGGTAAAATTCCATTTTCAATTTGCTTGGCTGAGATTGGAATGGCTTAATGTGTAAAAAACAGCCCCGAGAACCCTGTATTTTTTGAATTCAAATGTATTAAATGGGAAAATATATATATGTTATACTTTTTGGCTTGAAATAATAAATGTGTTATATTATAATTCATATGAAGCGGTTACATTACGTTAATAATGCATACAATATAGAGGAAGGGGTTGTAAAAATGGGAACTATCGTATGTCAAACTTGCAATAGCACGATTGAACATTTTGAAGATGAAAAAGTAAGTGTACTTTATACACACAATCACAACTGCCAATGCTGTGACACAGCTGCCTCTGAAAAATAAATGGAAAAAGGAACTTAAAGATAAATAGAATTTAAGGGTGTTTCAGGATTGCAACCTGGAGCACCCTTTTTATAGGGGTTAATAAGGGAGTATTCTTCCGTTTTCGACAAGTGCACTTTGCTCAATTACAATTGAAACAATAGAATGGGCAAAAAAACCAGAGCAGGTATCTGCTCCGGTTTGATGAAATTCAATCAGTTTTTAATGATGCGTAAATATTTTATCTCTGGATCCTCTGGACCTTGAACTGGTAGGCCTGCCTCGATGTTCTTCCGGATGTAATTGATATTATCTTCGGTTATCAGTTCACCGGGTATAAAGATCGGGATTCCCGGCGGGTAAACCATGATGAATTCAGCGCTGATTTTGCCGACGGATTCCTCGATTGGAACCACTTCGGTTTCTGCATAAAAAGCTTCCCTGGGAGATAAAGCCAGTGGCGGTGTATCAGGAAGCAGTACTTCAATTTTTTCATGTTCAGCAGCCATTTCCTTAAACTCATTCGATAAGTCTCTAAGGGCTGCAATCAGCAGGTCCGCTTCTGTTTTTGAGTCCCCCGGTGTTATCAGGCAAAGGATATTGTACAAGTCAGAAAGCTCCACTTCGATATTATGCTTTTCACGAAGCCATTTCTCAACGTCGTACCCGGTAATATTCAATTCCTTAATGGAAATGATCAGTTTTGTCGGATCATAACTAAAGGCTGCCTTACTGCTTAGGATTTCGCTGCCGACACAGTATAGATAAGGAATCTCATTCACGGCCTCACGGATATATCCTGCAAGATTTATGGCTTCATCGATCATTTCCCTGCCTACCGTCGCAAGTTGTCTTCTAGCTGTATCCAGAGAAGCTAGAAGGATATAGGAGGTTGAGGTAGTAGTGAGCATGCTCAAAATTGATTGAACACGATTTGCTGAAACCAGTCCATTCTTAACATTTAATATGGAACTTCCCGTTAGTGAACCGCCCAGTTTATGAACACTCGTAGCAGCCATATCTGCTCCGGCTTGCATGGCTGACATCGGCAAATCCTCATGGAAGTGAATATGGACACCGTGTGCTTCATCTACGAGTACTGGGATTTGGTAGGAATGAGCAACTTCCACTATTTTTTGCAAATCAGCCGAAATGCCGAAATAGGTGGGGTTGATTACAAGCAATCCTTTTGCATCACTATGTTCACTTAAAGTTTTTTCAACGGCATCGATGGTTATTCCGTGTGAAATGCCCAAGTCCTTATCTATTTCAGGATTGATGAAAACGGGAACCGCTCCGGAAAATACAATGGCAGACATTACGGATTTATGCACATTCCTCGGAACGATGATTTTGTCCCCAGGGCCGCAGACTGTCATGACCATCGTCATGATTGCTCCGCTTGTTCCTTGAACGGAAAAGAATGTGTGATCTGCACCAAAAGCTTCAGCGGCAAGATCCTGAGCTTGTTTAATGATGCCCTTTGGCCGATGGAGATCATCGAGTGGTGCTATATTGATTAAATCTATGGATAATGCATTTTCTCCAATAAAATCACGGAAATCAGCGTCCATTCCTTTTCCTTTTTTATGACCTGGAATATGAAATTGAACGGGATTTTTTTTTGCGTGCTGCAATAAGGCAGTGTATAAGGGTGTTTCATTCTGTGACAATTCTTTGTAGCCCCTTTTCAATATAATAGGTACGAAATATTGGGGAGATATACTCCCAAATATTAACGATCGCATGTTTCTCCGATTCCATTCAAATGGTCTTTTGGATAGACATAAAACAAATGAATTATAGCACGTCTTATAATAAATGCCTAGCGTGACTTTAATGTACTGACATAAACAATTTCTAAATTTCTTTGATGTGGGGCCCAATAAAAATAACAGCCGGTTATAATTGTCTATATCCCTAGTATTAACTGGATTGACCCAAGAATTCTTCTTTTATAAATATTGAATGGGTATGAGTTTAAAAATTGAACGGGTAAATTATATTTGCCATAATAAAGCTGTGATATAGATTGCTTATAAATAAAACAAACCATTAAAAAGGGAGATGAGAGTTTGGAGTGGAATACGCGTGTGACCGATTTGTTAGGGATTCAATACCCAATCGTACAAGGGGGACTGGCTCATTTAGCATATGCAGACCTGGCTGCGGCAGTTTCGAATGCAGGGGGGCTAGGGCAGGTAACGGCCATGTCCTTGGACAACCCAGAGCAACTGGTAGATGAAATAAGAAAAACGAAATCAATGACGGATAAACCGTTTGGTGTGAACTTTGCAATCGGTCAGCATGGAAGGCCTTATGAACACATGCTTGAAGCAGCCTTGAAAGAGGATATCGCAGTTGTTTCCGTAACAGGCGGCAACCCTTCACCATTTCTTGATTACGTCAAAGGTACTCAGGTGAAAAAACTGGTGCTTGTTGCTGCAAGAAGACAGGCAGTGAAGGCTGAACAGCTTGGTGCAGATGCAGTGATGGTAGTTGGTCAGGAGGGCGGTGGACATTTAGGCCGTGATGATATTGGAACTTCCGTGTTAATTCCTCAAGTTGTGGATTCCGTTAAAATTCCAGTCATCGCCTCGGGTGGTTTTGGCGATGGGCGCGGTTTGATGTCAGCGTTGGCACTTGGTGCCGATGGAATCGAGATGGGAACACGATTCATAGCAGTCAAGGAGTGTGTTCACGCACATGAATTATATAAAAATGCCTTGGTTTCCGGCACAGAAAATGATACCGTTGTCATTAAGCGGTCCATTGGTGCCCCAGCAAGGGTAATTGCAAATAGCTGGACTGAAAAGATCCTTGAAATAGAAAAAGAAAATGGCGGATATGAGCAACTGAAGGATTACATAAGTGGAAAAGCGAACCAGCGTTATATCCATGATGGTGTTGAAGGTGAAGGGTATGCATGGGCTGGACAAGTGATGGGGCTGATTCATGATGTACCATCGACTGCTGACCTAATCAGCCGGATTATCCACCAGGCGGAAGCAATTCGTTCAAAATGGGCAGACTGATGATGCATGGTCTGCCGGACAGCATGAAAAACTATCTAGAAGGAGCGTGTTTAGGGTATGGATTATCAATATCCAATGGATCTTGATTGGTCTACTGAAGAAATCGTAGATGTGATCAAATTCTTTGAAGCTGTAGAAAAGGCTTATGAAAATAAAATACAAAAGGAAGAATTTATGAAAGCCTACCGAAGGTTCAAGGAAATAGTCCCAGGTAAGGCGGATGAGAAAAAGTATACGGATGAGTTTGAGTCAGTCAGCAACTATTCATCATATCTTGTAATTAAGAAGGCAAAAGGAATAGAAGACGAAGAATGGATAAAAATGAAAAATTAAAAATATAATTTTTAGAGAACTCCATTGACTTACTGAAAAGATTGTTTTAACATAATAATCAAGAAAAAGATAAAGGCAGTGACGAAGAAGAGTACCTTAATGCTGTTCTGCAGAGAGCCAGTGGTTGCTGAAAACTGGTGAACGAATTTAAGCGAATGGACTTCCGAGCCCCAAACCGAAACGGATGGACGGAGTAGGCTTTGGCGATTATCTCATCGTTATTGGAGATAGGCATGTTAATGCCGTAAAGTGAGCTAATTTAGCTAATTAAGGTGGTACCACGGGTTCCTCGTCCTTTGGATGAGGGCCCTTTTTGCGTTTTTATGAAAATGATAATTAAATCTATGAATAAGAGTAGTAATCTTTTTAGATGCGTTACAGAGAGCCGGAATAGGTGGAAACCGGTACGATATAAGAAGATGAATGGACTTATGAGTGGTTTCTTGAACTAAGTAGGGAAACTCGGCTGCCACCGTTAAAGGGTATTGGCAAGAAATTTTGATTTCTTGCTTAAGAGGGAAAAATGATGAGTTTTTCCAACTTGAGGTGGCACCGCGGTATACCGTCCTCTGCAGACACATATTTGTGTTTGCAGGGGATTTTTTTATGGATTTTCAATATACATTGGAGAACAAAAGGGTTTTCATCGGCAGTTAACATGATCGTTTAAGAATCAGGAGGGAATTGGGATGAACAATTTGGATGAAAAAAAAATACTTCGCTTTAAAATGGAAACAATTGAAGGGGATATTCATACACCCATCGCAATATTTCAAAAATTAGATGATGAACAGAAATTTTTATTGGAAAGTTCGAATTCGCATCATGACAACGGCCGCTACTCTTATCTAGGTTCAAACCCATACCTGGAGGTGACTTCACTTGCTGATCAAGTAATTGTGAAAGACCCTGAAACAGGAGACGAATTCGTAAAGGACATCAATATCATCGAGTTTCTAAAAAGTGAATTGTTAGTGGAGATAGGTGAGGCCCCCGTACATCTTCCTCCATTTAATGGAGGCGCGATTGGATATATGGGTTATGATATCATTCGCCTATATGAAAATATTGGCCCGGTGCCTCCTGATTCTCTGCAGATGCCTGATGCACATTTTCTTTTTTTTAAAGAATTGTATATATTCGACCATGTCCTGCAGAAGATTCATCTGTTGACCGCGGAAGAAGATAGTGAAAAAAGTTTATTGGGGATGAAGGAAAAAATCAATCAGGCAAGCAAACCGTCAAAGGAAATATCGTCGGAATATTTGGAATTCAAGTCGAATTTCAGTCAGGATGAATTCGAGAAAATGGTCCTTGAAATTAAAGCGGCGATTGTGGCTGGTGAGGTGTTCCAAGTTGTTTTATCACAACGATTTAAGGCGGACTTCGATGGGGAGCCTTTCGATGCCTACCGTCGTCTGCGATTAGCTAACCCATCTCCTTATATGTTTTATATTGAATTTGGTGAATATACCATTATCGGGTCGTCTCCAGAAAGTTTGATCAATGTTTCATCAGGAATGGTTCATGTTAATCCCATTGCCGGTACACGGCCGAGAGGGAAAACGGATGAAGAAGATAAAGGCTTCGAAAAAAGCCTGCTGATGGATGAAAAGGAACTTGCCGAGCATAAGATGCTTGTTGATTTGGGTAGGAATGATCTTGGCAGGGTTTGCGAAATCGGTTCAATCCACCTTACCGAGGAAATGGAAATTCAAAGATATCAGCATGTCATGCATATTGCTTCAAAGGTTAGCGGAAAGCTTAGGGAAGGGTTCACGAGTTTAGATGCGCTGACGGTCTGCCTCCCTGCTGGGACAGTTTCGGGTGCTCCTAAAATCAGGGCAATGGAGCTGATTAATGAACTGGAAAATTGTAAACGCGGGATGTATTCGGGATCGATAGGATTCATAGGTTTTGGAGGGGATCTTGATATGGCTTTAGCCATTCGGACGATGATCATAAAAGATGGCAAGGCATATGTACAGGCAGGAGCAGGTATTGTATATGATTCAGATCCAAAAACGGAATATGAAGAAACACAAAATAAAGCACGCGCTCTTATGGAGGTTCACACAAAATGATTTTATTAATTGATAACTATGACTCTTTTACTTACAACTTATACCAATATTTAGGAGAAGTAGAAAATGAAATCTTAGTAAAAAGGAATGACGAAATCACTCTTGCTGAAATTGAGGAATTGAATCCAATGGCAATCGTCATTTCTCCGGGACCTGGCCGGCCGGAAGATGCCGGTATCAGTATGGAGATCATCCGTAATTTTTATGAAAAGGTCCCGCTTTTAGGCATATGTTTGGGGCATCAAGCAATTGGTGCGGTTTTTGGTGCGAATGTGGTTGGGGCAAAACATATCATGCACGGGAAAACATCGGTTATCAAGCATGAGGGAACAGGGGTATTTGCCAAACAGGACTTAGAATTCCCGGTAATGCGATATCATTCCCTCGTAGTTGAAAGGGCGAGTTTGCCAAAGGAACTGACTGTGACGGCAGTAGCATTGGATGATGGGGAAATCATGGCTCTAAAACATCAAGATTACCCGCTATACGGTTTACAATTCCACCCTGAATCAATAGGGACGAAAATCGGCAAGGAATTATTACATCAATTTTATAAGATTGCCGGAACCTTCCAATCAGGGAAGGAAAAATCCGTTTTATAAAAAACGACTGGGGGAGTTAGCGGTGAAGGAGTATTTAGCGAAGTTAGCAGAGCGTCAAACATTGACGGAAGAAGAGATGAGCAGAGCAGCCCAAGCGTTATTTTCTAAAGATATCACCGAAAGCGAAATTTCAGCTTTCATCATAGCCCTAAAATCCAAAGGGGAAACGGCAGGTGAAATAGCAAGCCTTGTCCGAGTCATGAGAAAAGAAGCAAGAAGTGTGCAAACAAGCTCCCTTAATGTAATGGATAATTGCGGGACGGGAGGAGATGGATCACAAAGCTTCAATATAAGTACCGCATCGGCTTTTGTATTGGCAGGGGCAGGTGTCAAGGTTGCCAAACATGGAAACCGCAGCATTTCAAGTAAAACGGGCAGTGCGGATGTATTGGAAGAGCTAGGTGTTAATTTGTACTTGGAGCCTTACATGTTAAAAGAACTGTTGGAGGAAAATGGGATCACATTCCTATTTGCACCATCCGTACACCCTAATATTGCACGAATCATGAAAGTCAGAAAAGAATTGAAAATCCCGACAATATTTAATCTTATCGGACCTTTGACAAACCCAGTCCAACTTGACACTCAATTATTGGGAATTCATCGACGCGATATGCTCGAGCTATTTGCGGAAGTCCTGCATAAATTAGGCAGGACACGTGCGGTCGTGATCAATGGTGCCGGTTTTATGGATGAAGCAAGCCTCCAGGGTGAAAATTCACTTGTGCTGATGGAACAAGGGGAGATTATCCCATTTACGCTGCATCCTGAAGAAGTGGATCTGCCGGTTTACGGAAATGATGCCATCCGTGGAGGTGACGCCAAACAAAATGCCGATATTATGCTCCGCCTTCTTAAAGGGGAAAAAGGGGCCTATCGTGATACCGTTTTATTGAATGCTGGATTGGGATTATACGCACATGGTACGGCAGCAACGATCAAAAAAGGAATCTCCATGGCCAAAGAAAGCATTGATAGCGGATCGGCTCTTGAAAAGTTAGAAAATCTGATTGCTTATGGCAAAAGAAATAAGGTGGTCATGTAAATGGAAAATATTTTAACGAAAATCATCGAACAGAAAAAGGTCGAAGTAGCAAAATTAAAAAAAGAAATGGATTTAGATGATTCGGTAATGATCAACATAGTCAGACCATCTCTGGTGGAAAATTTGAAAATGGCAAAATCAATGGCGGTTATCGCTGAAATAAAACGGGCGTCCCCTTCAAAAGGGGACATTAAAATCAATGTAAATCCAATCGAGCAGGCTCTTTCATATGAAAGGGGAGGAGCTGCAGCGATATCCGTATTGACGGATGAGGTTTTCTTTAAAGGATCCATTGCCGATTTGAGAAACGTAAGCGAAGCCATACGGATTCCCAGGTTGTGCAAAGATTTCATCATCGATGAAATCCAAATCGATCGTGCCTATCAAAGTGGTGCAACCATCATTCTATTAATTGTCGCAGCACTTTCTAAAGGACGCCTTCATGAATTATATCAATATGCAAAAAATAAAGGGCTTGAAGTATTAACAGAAGTCCATGATGAAGCCGAACTGGAACGAGCGCTCGAACTAAACGCAGAGCTCATAGGGATCAACAATCGGAATCTAAAGACCTTCAAAGTGGATTTGGCTGTAACGGAACGACTGGCGAATTTACTTGATCCAAAAAGCCACATCATTATCAGTGAAAGTGGAATCAAGACAAAAGAAGACGTAATGCGTGTGAAGGAAGCTGGTGCAAAAGGGATTTTAGTCGGGGAGACGCTTATGACTTCATCAAATCTTCCACATACGATGGCAGAACTGCAAATGAGTATATAAGGAGATTAATATGTTAGTGAAAATCTGTGGGATTAAGACATTGGCAGCTGCTCAGACTGCTGTTAAATCCGGGGCAGACTTTATTGGATTCATTTTTGCCGAGAGTAGCAGGAAAGTCGAGCCGGATTTAGTAGGTGAATTCGGAGCTAATCTACCTGGACATGTGAAAAAAGTCGGAGTGTTTGCCAATCAAACTGAACAAGAAGTGATAAAAAGTGCTGAAATTGCAGGGTTGGATTATATTCAGCTTCATGGCAACGAGTCTGCCAGTTTCGCCCGCAGAATGCCCCTACCGGTGATAAAGGCCTTTGCAATCGAATCAGAGCAAGACCTTGAAAACCTTCATCAGTACCCAGCAGATTTTATTTTAGTGGATCTACCTAAAGGTTCATCTGGTAAGGGGCAGACTTTGGACTGGGAAATGATCCGAAAAGCGGATCTGCCAAGGGGAAAGGTGATTCTAGCGGGTGGGCTGACTCCTGGAAATGTCGGAAAAGCGATCAGTGCCGTTTCACCATTCGCAGTTGACGTAGCTAGTGGTGTTGAAACAAACGGATTAAAAGATGCTGTAAAAATAAAAGCATTTATAAATGAGGCGAAATATACAGCCGGAAAAGAGGAATGAATAGATGAGTACTTATACACAGCCTGATAAAACTGGACATTTTGGAGCGTATGGAGGCCGTTTCGTTCCGGAAACTTTAATGTCGGCGATTATGGAGCTTGAAGATGCATATGAACAATCTAAAAAGGATCCGGAATTCCAAAAACAGCTAAACTATTACCTGAAACAATATATCGGTCGTGAAACACCACTTTATTTTGCGGAGAACTTAACGAAACTAGCGGGTGGTGCAGATATTTATCTGAAGCGTGAGGACTTGAATCATACCGGAGCCCACAAAATTAATAATACGATCGGTCAGGCTTTGCTGACTCAGAAAATGGGCAAGAAAAAGGTGATTGCCGAAACGGGTGCAGGTCAGCATGGCGTTGCAACTGCGACTGTGTGCGCTTTGCTGAAGTTGGAATGCATCATTTTTATGGGAGAAGAAGATATCAGGAGACAGAAATTGAATGTGTTCAGGATGGAGCTTTTGGGAGCCAAGGTCATATCTGTATCACAAGGAAGCGGGACACTGAAGGATGCAGTGAATGAGGCGTTACGTTATTGGGTTGCGAACGTGGATGACACCCATTATATAATGGGATCAGTACTTGGACCGCATCCATTCCCCGTTATTGTACGAGATTTTCAAAGTGTGATAGGGAATGAAACAAAGCGTCAGTATTCGGAGACTGTTCATTCCCTTCCGGATGCAGTAGTCGCTTGCATAGGTGGAGGCAGTAATGCCATGGGAATGTTCTATCCCTTCATTGAGGATGAAACGGTAAAATTATATGGAGTGGAAGCGGCAGGTCATGGACTGGAAACACCATTACATGCTTCAAGTTTGACGAAGGGGAAACCTGGGGTGCTCCACGGGGCATTCATGTATGTATTGCAGAACGAGGACGGTCAGATCCAGGAGGCACATTCAATTTCAGCAGGGTTGGATTATCCGGGGGTAGGGCCTGAACATAGTTATTTAAAGGATACCAATCGGGTGGTGTATACTTCCGTAACCGATGATGAAGCATTGGAAGCTCTAGTGATGCTTTCAAGGGAAGAAGGGATCATCCCTGCTTTGGAAAGTTCACATGCCATTTCCTATGGTTTAAAACTTGCTAAACAAATGGAGAAAGGAACAGGACTGGTGATTTGCCTGTCTGGCCGTGGTGATAAGGATGTAGAAACAGTCCAATCATTAATAGGGGGTAGTGAACATGAATAAATTGACAAAAGCGCTTGAAGAATGTCAAGTAAAGCAGGAAAAAGCATTCATTCCTTATATTATGGCAGGTGATGGCGGTCTTGAACGCTTAAGGAGCCAGCTTCTTTTCCTTGAAAGCAACGGGGCGACAGCTGTTGAACTAGGAATACCATTCTCTGACCCTGTCGCAGATGGACCGGTTATCCAACAGGCTGGCATCCGTTCTTTGAATAATGGAACAACGTTAAAAGATGTCCTGAAAAAAGTTATGGAAATCAAAGATGATGTGAACATTCCAATTATTTTAATGGGTTATTCGAATTCAATCCTGGCATATGGACTTAAAGAGTTTACGGATGATTGTCTTCAAGCAGGAATTTCCGGGTGCATCATCCCCGATTTACCGATTGAAGAAGAAGCCATCTTTTCATCAATCAAAACTGCAGGGATCGTTCTTATTCGACTTGTGACACTGACGTCTTCGAAAGAACGTATCACCGAGATTACCGCAGGGGCTGAGGGTTTTATCTACGCAGTTACAGTCAAAGGCATTACAGGCGCCCGTGAAGCCTTCGGGGAAGAAGTTGGAGGCTATTTAAAGAAGGTAAAAGAGCTAAGTCCCGTTCCCGTTCTTGCTGGGTTCGGCATATCGACGCCAGATCATGTCCGTGATGCAATGCAATACTGCGATGGTGTCATTGTAGGCAGCAAGATCATCGAATGCTTTGAAACAGGTAAAGAAGATCAAATTAGTGACTTGATACAAGCTAGTAAAGGGTTAGTGCGTAAATAAGGAAAGGAGGGCCTTCAGGGCTCTCCTTTTTTCTTAATCAATTTAATTCCGATAATTCACCTGAATACTGATCAAAGGTGTTTAATTTAATTTATATAAGGGTAAAAGATGTTCAAACGCATCTTGAATGGTTTGAATGAAATCATTATCATTTAACTTAATCGCGTCATCACGGGAAATTCTTATGCCGCATAGGATTTCGGCTTTCTTTACAGTTTGCAGGCGAGTGAACATTGAATTTAAATCATCGACTCCAAGACCATCGTGAGGAATGACATCAGGTTTTGTATGGTCCATTGACCAAACATAATGGGTGGGAATGCTATTCACTAACCGAGCCGCCTGCTGCTCAAGATGCTTTCCGATTTCAATTTTATTAGGTGCTTCATAAATGACGGCGTACCAAATGAACATATGTGTTTCCCACAACCCAATTTGGAAATGCGGCATCATTTTATAACCTCTGTTGTTGGCAGCGAAAGCAACCCATGTATCATTAGGAGGATTCACTTTCCGTCTGGCATGCTTTGCGACGTGAGGGTACATTTCATCGCCCGTCAAAACTGACAGTTGTTGTGAAAATTGCTCTCCAAGAGCTTGTAGTTTAGGCTGGATATGTTCTTTTAAAGCATCCATTCGGGGTTCCAATCCATCAATTTTAAAAACATTAAAATCATCAGCTGTAAAACTAGCTATATTCATAATCATCTCTCCTACCGTAATATCTGCACATATTGTAGCATAAGTAAAAGTGAAATTTAAAAAATATGATTTGGATGGGCACTGCAAAATTCCTTATAGGTTAAAGCACAAATTAGTTGCTATTTGTGGTAGGAAGTCATATGATAAAATAAAATAAATTCAGAAGATTAAGTTAATTGATGAAGGGAGAATGTTAATTATGAAACAAGTCATGAACCAAGCATTAAAAGCTAAAGAAGTTGAAAGACATAGAGCTGCAGTGTTAAGAATGGAAATGGACTATGAATTAGCAACCCTTTTTGAAGCAATTGGTGAAGAGAATGACCAAAAGAGGTCACAATGTAAGCAAAGGCTTGAACGCATCCGGTTGGAACTGTTGAAACTGAAAGCCTTGTAATGATTGGCTGCATAGATCTTGAAGGAGAATGAGTGAAAGAAATGAATCAATTTCAATACAAGGAATTTTATTATAGATGAACGGACACTTATTTTATTTAAAAAATAATGTGTCCGTTTTTCATTAAATGTCCAATATATATAAGGCCGCGTATTTTTTATCAAGCATCATTGGGGCGGCTCCATTTAATAAGGAAGGGAACCGGTAGAGTGATTTGAAAGTATTTGTACTGGCTTATTCATGATTGGGAAATCGTAATGGATGGGTGAGGAAGATAACCATCATTCCTCATTTTTGTTTTAATAATGGAAAATTTAAGATGTTAAAAACTTGAAGACAAGCTCTATTTGCTTTAATCTTTAGTAGAGGATCATTTTAATGTAGTTTCTGATCATAAAAGGACGGGGATATTATAATGGTATCGATTAGTGAAATGGATACATATGCTAAGTTATGGATGAAAGAAGCGGGTACGAGGCTAAGGGCGTCCTTTAAAACCAAGTTGAATATTGAAATGAAAACGAATCCCAATGATTTAGTTACAAATATGGATAAAGCGATAGAAAAATTTTTTTGTGAAAAGATTAGCGAAGTCTTTCCTGAACACCGGATTTTTGGGGAAGAGGGAATGGGTAATGATATTAAAGACCTAAAAGGAACTGTATGGATTATTGATCCGATTGATGGAACTTTGAATTTCATTCATCAACAGCGGAATTTTGCAATTTCTCTTGGGGTTTATGAGGATGGCATCGGAAAAATTGGTATGGTTTATGATGTGGTTACCGATGAATTATATCATGCGATTAAGGGGCAGGGAGCATTCATGAATGATCAAAGGCTTCCATCCCTTGAAGAGGCATCAGTAAGCAAAGCCATCGTTTCCATTAATGCAAGCTGGGTAACGGAAAACCGTAGGATTGATCCGAGCCTTCTTGCACCACTTGTTCGGGATGCAAGAGGGACCCGTTCCTATGGCTCGGCAGCATTGGAGCTTGCATTCGTGGCAGCTGGAAGGATCGATGCATACATAACCATGAGACTCATGCCCTGGGACTTTGCCGGGGGAGTTATACTGGTTGAGGAAGTGGGCGGGGAAGTTAGTAATATTAAGGGTGACAAATTGGATTTTTTAGAAGGTGACTCACTTTTCGTCTCTAAACCAAGGCTGCATAAAGAAGTATTCGATAAATACTTATCAGGTACTTCCAGCAATTAGTGCCATGGCCAAAGTTAATGGTAAGCCGAAAAGGTTATGGTTTTTCCAGGTTCCGGCAAGTATGGGGTTAAAAACTGAATTTCAAATAATTAACAAAAAAAACTCGCTGTCCGACAGCGAGTTTTAATATTATAACTTTCCTGCTTCGCGTAATTTCTTCTTTTGAGTGAAACCGAACCCCATAACTCCGCAAAGTATAACGATTGCAGCTAATATTCCAAGCAAGCTTTTTTCAGCAATGAAGATGCCAATGGAGCCAATGCTGGATGCTGCCAATACCGCTAATATTAAGAAATTCCATTTAATATTCATTAATATCACCCCTAATATATCTATTGTACATAATTTCTGTATTTGTTTCTAGTATGTTTGTGATATAATATGTAAGTTAATACTAGTGATACGTTAAACACAAACTTTTTTAGGAGTGAATTTTTTGAAATTAAGAGAAAATATTCGTAATATAGCCATCATTGCCCACGTTGACCATGGTAAAACGACATTAGTGGATCAGTTGCTTAAGCAATCTGGTACTTTCCGTGAAAATGAACATGTGGAAGAACGTGCGATGGATTCTAATGCTATTGAAAAAGAACGCGGAATTACGATTCTTGCGAAAAATACAGCAGTTCAATACCAAGATACAAGAATCAATATTTTGGATACACCTGGTCATGCCGACTTTGGTGGTGAAGTAGAACGGATCATGAAAATGGTTGATGGTGTTTTACTTGTTGTTGATGCATATGAAGGATGTATGCCGCAAACTCGTTTCGTGTTGAAAAAAGCATTGGAACAAAAGATCACGCCAATCGTTGTCGTGAATAAAATTGATAAAGACTCTGCCCGTCCAAACGAAGTTGTAGATGAAGTAATTGACTTATTCATCGAACTTGGAGCTGAAGAAGAACAATTAGAATTCCCTGTTGTCTTTACTTCAGGTATTGCTGGTACAGCAAGCTTGGATTCAGATCCTGCCAAACAAGAAAAAGACATGACCCCATTATTCGAAACAATCGTCGAAACGATCCCTGCACCAATTGATAACACTGATGAACCACTTCAATTCCAAGTGGCTTTACTTGATTACAATGATTATGTAGGACGTATTGGTGTTGGCCGTGTATTCCGTGGGAAAATGCATGTAGGTCAACAAGTTTCATTAATGAAACTTGATGGATCGGTTAAGCAATTCCGTGTAACGAAAATCTTTGGTTATATTGGCTTGAAAAAAGTTGAAATCCAAGAAGCTGTTGCCGGTGATTTAATTGCTGTTTCTGGTATGGAAGATATTAACGTTGGGGAAACAGTTTGTCCTATTGAACATCCTGATGCCCTACCAATTCTACGTATCGATGAGCCAACATTACAAATGACTTTCCTTGTAAACAACAGCCCATTCGCAGGCCGTGAAGGTAAATTTGTAACAGCTCGTAAAATTGAAGAGCGTTTGAAAAGCCAATTGCAAACTGATGTTAGCTTAAGAGTTGAAAATACAGATTCTCCAGATGTCTGGATTGTTTCAGGTCGTGGAGAGCTTCACCTTTCTATCTTAATTGAAAACATGAGACGTGAAGGTTATGAACTGCAAGTTTCTAAACCTGAAGTTATCGTTCGTTTGATTGATGGAGTGCGTTGTGAGCCAGTTGAACGTGTTCAAATCGATGTTCCTGAAGAGCACACTGGTTCTATCATGGAATCCATGGGAGCACGTAAAGGTGAATTGTTGGATATGATTAATAGCGGAAGCGGTCAAGTTCGTTTACTATTCACGATCCCAGCTCGCGGACTTATTGGTTATTCTACTGAGTTCTTAACAATCACACGTGGTTATGGTATCATGAACCACTCATTTGACAGCTACCAACCAATGGCCCAAGGTCAAGTCGGCGGAAGACGTCAAGGTGTACTTGTTTCAATGGAATCTGGAAAAACTACACAATATGGTACGATGCAAGTAGAAGACCGCGGCGTAATTTTCATTGAGCCAGGTACTGATATTTATGAAGGTATGATTGTCGGGGAACATAACCGTGATAGCGATTTGACTGTTAATATCGTAAAAGCGAAACAAATGACAAATATGCGTTCAGCTAATAAAGACCAAACTTCTTCAATGAAGAAACCAAGAATTTTGTCTCTTGAAGAAGCTCTAGAGTATTTGAACGACGATGAGTACTGTGAAGTAACTCCGGAGTCAATCCGTCTTCGTAAAAAAATTCTTGATAAAAACGAACGTGAAAGAGCAGCTAAAAGAAAAAAAGTTGCTGTTGAAGAAAAATAAATAGCAAGAGGAGGAGAAAAGATTGGATATCCAAGAGCGATTATCATTTTTTGCAGCATTGTACAGAGTGGATGAAAATCCTGAAGCAGGAATGTGGTATCTATATTTGACGATCTTTGGATTATGCATCCTTGTCTATCAGTTAGGTTTTGCCAAAAAGTTACCTTTGCTAAAAAATGTGATCATTTATGCGGTAATGGCACTTGGATGTACCCTTCTTTCTTTCTTTGCGGTGTTTCTTCCTATGGGGGAAGCATTAGTCATCGCTTCACTTGTTCTTGGGATTTATAGAATCCGTCTTCATAATTCGAGAAAAGAAGAACAGGCTTAAGACGATGAAATCATTACAGGATGCTTTATACAATTGGTTGACGATCAAAGTTGTCTGTGATGCAAGGCCTGATGATACAGCTGCCCGCGATACAGAAATGTTTTTCATGCAGATGTTGAAAGCCGATCATCAGGTAATCATCGATTCAGTTTCAAAAACGGAACCTTTTTATTTCGTCGAGTATCTATTGGGAGACGAAATGAAAAAGCAGCGTTTTCCGATCGAATTGATTGATATCATGCTAGACCAAATTCAGCTTGAGCCAGAAAAGTATAAAAATATCGAGTGATGATAAAAAGAACCGTGCGATTTCCCGCACGGTTCTTTTTATATTGCTTTAGGGAGGAATAGTCCATAAAAAAGATGTAAGAGTGACCACAAAAAGAAGGCTGTCAAATCAGAAGGAAGGACAACTTCTGTTATGGACAGCGCCGATAATGGAAAGTAAAGCATGATGGCAGGAATAATCGTGAGAAAAGCAAGTGTGTATTTGTTCCATTCCCTAAAAAACTTCAAGGGATGAAGGATATAAACGTAACTAAACGTAATTGCCAGTGAGAATAGAAGATGGAAAAAGTACAATGATGCCTCACTCCAGGGAACAGCTCCAATTACAGGAAGGAAATCCACATTCAATAACAGTTGATAGACTTGTTTACCAGAAAACATTTCAACCAACTTCATTGCCAATCCAAGCATGATTCCATTTATGAGACCAATCAGGGAAACTTTATAAAATGTTTTACCATTCATCTTCATTTTTGATTGTCCGGTAAAGACGGAAGTTTCCAGTTGCAATCCGTTCGTTCGTACGCTTTTCTATGCGTTGATTGCATGCATTGCACATATAGGTATGTATAGGACGGTTACGAAGTTTCTTTGCTTCTGGGCTATCGTCAGGTATAGATTCGATTTGATCGCATATTACACATTTAACCTTCATATAATTTGAACCCCACTTCAATTTGAATATGCTTTTAAGTATACCAATAATTTTATGGTAAAACGAGGATAAAGTGAAACTACATTTGATCGTAGACAAAAACCCGAAGATTCACTTCGGGTTGGGAAAATTCATTCTTTATAGTGATTAGATTGATCATCTTGCTCTTTATCAAGTTTTTTCCTTTCCGAATTATCAAGTTTATTTTTTTCCTTATCGATGGCCTTTGAAGGCGTTGGGGTTAAAATATCACCAGGAACCTCAGGAATGACTCGACTTGTGATATCAGCCAATTCATTTAGTATCCCTGTTACCGGTTTACCGTCTTTAATATCCTTGGCTACCTCCCTGATCCGTTCATTTAAATCCGGGTCCGCAACGATGATGGCATTTGCACCGTTAGGATCGTGTTTTAAAGTTTCTCCAACTGAATACTTAATCGTTCCTACCTGTGAACGCTCAATATCTTGGTCAATATCTATTCCGACAATGGCATATTTGCCAAGTACGACTGCCGTGGCATCGTTCACCTCCGGAATGGATTTAGCCAAACCTGTGAGTCTCTGTGCTGTTTCCTGACCTGTAGTTCTGTCTGTTTCCTGGATGGTCGAGTTATTGACTTTTGTTATATTATTTTTAGCATTATTTTCAGACGCTCCATTTTTATTATTCATTGAGCAACCTGTCATCAGCAGAACAGCAGCGAGTGACAATATGATTTTTTGCAATGTACAACCTCCTTAATGTTTATCATTAGTTACAGCCTGTCCACACCGGCTAAGTCTGATGCATATAAGTATAAAATGAAGCGAAGCAGGATGTAATCCATGTTGAGTAAAGCATTCTTTGCTGGAAGTTTTCTTTATAGTCTGTAAATGTTCTTCTATCTTTATGCAAAGGAACATATATTTTATCAACAGTCTCGTCCGCTACATAACTGCTTAGTGTAGTAAATGGTAAGGCATATCCTAAAGAGCAGGCAGGAGGCGTCATATTGGGGAAAAAAATCTATGTTTTAGATACGAATGTCCTGTTGCAGGATCCATATTCGATTTATTCATTCGGAGATAATGAAGTTGTCATTCCAGCAGTCGTACTAGAAGAATTGGATTCGAAGAAAAGGTATATGGATGAAATCGGAAGGAATGCCAGGCAAGTATCGAAATTGATCGACAGCTTCCGTGAAAAAGGGAAGCTTCATCAAAGCATTCCGCTTCATAATGGGGGCAGCCTAAGAATTGAACTCAATCACCGTTCATTTCATAAGCTTCAGGAAATTTTCGTGGAGAAAACGAACGATAACAGAATATTGGCTGTCGCAAAAAATTTATCTTTGGAAGAAGAGACAAAGGAAAATGGGAAAACGGTCATTTTGGTTAGCAAAGATACTCTCGTCAGGGTAAAAGCCGATGCAATCGGACTCGAGGCAGAAGACTTTTTAAATGATCGTGTCGTAGAAATGGATCATATATACGGTGGCCATAAAGAAGTATTTGTATCAATTGATAATCTGAATAAGTTTTATGAGAAAAGTTTTTTGGCACTTGAAGAGCTTACAAAGGATTCCTATTATCCAAATCAATTCCTTTTGATGAAGGACACGCTGGGCAGCTCAGCTTCTGCGATTGGGATTGTGGATGAGAACTGCAGGTTGGTTAAGAAATTGATGTATGAAGGGGAACATATTTGGGGAATTAAACCGAGAAACGTCCAGCAGACGATGGCCCTCGATTTGCTGCTTCGTTCGGATATTCAACTTGTGACGCTTATTGGTAAGGCAGGGACAGGTAAGACTTTATTGGCATTGGCAACAGGATTAATGCAAACTGAAGATTTGTCACAATATAAGAAACTTCTGGTCGCCAGGCCAATTGTGCCGGTTGGTAAGGATATTGGTTATCTGCCAGGGGAAAAAGAAGAAAAGTTAAGACCGTGGATGCAGCCTATTTTTGATAATCTTCAATTTTTGTTCAATACGAAAAAACCAGGGGAATTGGATGCCATTTTAGCTGGCATGAGTTCGATTGAAGTGGAAGCCCTGACATATATCAGGGGAAGGAGCATCCCAGATCAGTTCATCATCATCGATGAAGCCCAGAATTTAACAAAACATGAGGTTAAGACCATATTGACGAGAGTCGGGGAGCGGAGCAAAATTGTATTAATGGGAGATCCTGAGCAAATAGATCATCCTTATTTAGATGAATATAATAATGGGTTGACCTATGTGGTTGAAAAATTCAAGACCGAGCGTATTGCAGGCCATGTTAAATTGATAAAAGGGGAAAGATCGGGATTGGCCCAACTCGCTGCAACACTTTTATAATACAATCGGCAAGGGAGTCCCCCTTGCCGATTGCCTTAAAGTTTTGTGATCATTATGGGCTAAGTCTTATTTAACAGTGAAAGACCGTACATTTTTTATCGGATCATTGATGTTGGAAGCATCTCCGAAATAAATTTCCAAAGGACCACCCTCGGATACTTTAAGCGGCTTTCCATCCTTTGAAAAGCCAAGGAAAAATTCAAGTGCAACTTCCAACGGGAATGTAAGTTCCTTATCATCGGTCGTAACGATGACTTCAGTTACCCCATTTTCAAGTTCCGCATTTTTTAAAAAAGGTTCAAACGGGATGCCGAAGGTCCCTTCCAGCAATCTTTGCTTCTCGAATTTTCGTTCCGTTTTTAATGTGGGTGGCATTGTTGCGCCTTCCTGTATTTCTTTTTGCCAGTGTTTGGAGGCGGCAATCGTATATTCTTCTAATTCATTGACTTGGACTTTTTCAGCGTGGAAATATGTATCAATTTCAACTTTACGATCATCAAAAATCCACACTCCAGGATCTAGCGTAATTGGATATTTCACTTTTCCATTAATAAATACGATGGGTTCCAAATATCTCATTCCTTTCTGTTGCTCTTTAATAATTATAATCAATTATAATTGAAATGTCACATCTGCACGATGGTGAACAATTTCTATATCTGGCTATTTTCAGCTGAGGGGTGTGTGGGCTATCTCGATGGTAAATTGTTTGTCAATGTCCTTGCTTTTTCATAAAACTAAAGGTAGAATTTAAAGATAAGATTTAATCGCTCTGAGCGGGGGGATTTAACATGGCATCTGATATGCTTGTCAATCATCGAGAAAAAGCTTATGCTTTATTAAAAGCAGATGCTGACAAGATTCTAAAACTGATAAAAGTTCAAATGGAAAATCTCACTATGCCTCAATGTCCTTTATATGAAGAGGTACTTGATACACAAATGTTCGGCCTATCACGAGAAATTGATTTTGCCGTACGCTTAGGCTTGGTAGAGGAAACCGAGGGCAAATCTCTTTTGGAAACCCTTGAACAGGAATTGTCAGTTTTGCATGAAGCATCATTAAAAAAATAATAAATAAAACATACTAACTCAAACAAATCTCGATGATTGTTTGAGTTTTTTATTTATGTACATCTATTAGTCGAAAGTGTTATACTATATTAAATAATGTCATACTAATTAAATGTGCATATGCTTAATAGGCTTTTTTTTATTTTTTTGTTTTTTGAATTTTCAATTTAGTGTTAAATCCCATCGACTCTTTCAATCTAGCATTTAAACCTTGTGGTGGCATTGTTGAATTAACAATCGATCCGTTAGGTGGAAGAACAGCGAATTCCTTGTGTTTACCTACGAATGTTCGTAATTTTTCATTTTTTTATTGTATTCAGTTTATTTTAGTATTATGGTTATATTAATTGTATTTTAAATCCAACTGATTACCTTTTGATAATATATTATAATAACTAAATTTTCTTTTGCTAATTTGGTAAGGTTCCTATTTTGTATTTATGGATGAAAAAACGAAAATATTAATATATATCGAAATAATTACATCAGCAACAAAAAGAGCCTTATCAGATCGGTCTCCCTTTTGGGGAAATAAACTTATGAATAAAAAGTGGTGAATCTATCACGCTTTTTTTCTATATATTCAATAAAAATACATATTGATTAGGGTGGTAGCAATGGGGAAACGTATAGAAAAAGTACTTGCGGCAAATCGTGGAGAAATAGCGATACGAATTTTTCGGGCATGTACGGAATTAGACATTCATACAGTTGCAATCTATTCGAAGGAAGATTATGGTTCTTATCACCGATATAAAGCGGATGAGGCATATTTGGTTGGGGAAGGCAAAAAGCCGATTGATGCATACCTGGATATTGAAGGCATAATCGCGATTGCCAAAATGAGCGGAGTTGATGCGATTCATCCCGGTTATGGTTTCCTTTCAGAAAATATTGACTTTGCAAAACGTTGTGAGGAAGAAGGAATCATCTTCATCGGACCAGAATCAAGACACCTAGATATGTTTGGTGACAAAGTGAAAGCTAGAACACAAGCTGAACTAGCTGATATTCCGGTCATCCCTGGTAGCGAGGGACCGGTGACCAATGTTGAAGAAGTAAAGGAATTTGGAAAACAATACGGTTTTCCAATTATTATAAAAGCATCATTGGGCGGCGGCGGACGTGGAATGCGGATTGTCGAAAAAATCGAAGAAGTTGAAGAGGCATATGATCGCGCAAAATCAGAAGCTAAAGCAGCCTTTGGTAACGATGAAGTCTATGTAGAGAGATTCATACAGAATCCAAAGCATATCGAAGTTCAGATTTTGGCTGATACTCATGGGAATATCGTCCATCTATATGAACGTGACTGTTCCGTTCAAAGAAGGCATCAAAAAGTTGTGGAAGTGGCACCTTCCGTATCCCTTTCCGAGGATTTAAGGGAAAGGATTTGTGAGGCAGCGGTCAAGTTGGCGAAGAATATTGATTATGTAAATGCCGGTACGGTCGAGTTCCTTGTGGCAAATGGCGAATTTTACTTTATTGAAGTCAATCCACGGGTGCAGGTTGAACATACCATTACTGAAATGATTACGGGCATTGATATCGTTCAATCTCAAATCATGGTAGCCGAAGGGCATGAGCTCCATGGCAAAAAGATCGGGATCCCCGAACAAGCAGGGATTAAAACGCATGGATACGCAATTCAATCACGGGTGACCACTGAGGACCCGTTGAATAATTTCATGCCTGATACCGGGAAAATGATGGTATATCGTTCAGGTGGAGGATTTGGTGTCCGTCTGGACGCTGGGAATGGATTCCAAGGTGCAGTCATCACACCATATTATGATTCCCTTCTCGTTAAACTTTCTACTCATGCACTTTCATTTGAGCAGGCAGCTTCTAAAATGGTTCGTAACCTTAAGGAATTCAGGATTCGTGGAATTAAAACAAATATCCCCTTCCTTGAAAATGTTGTTAAACATGAAAAATTCATAAATGGGGAATACGATACATCATTCATCGATTCAACACCGGAATTATTTAGCTTCCCAATCAGAAAAGACCGTGGGACCAAAATGCTTTCATATATCGGAAATGTAACTGTGAATGGTTTCCCAGGCGTCGAGAAAAAGAAAAAACCTGTTTTCGATCCAGCTCCAATTCCGAATGTTGGTGGCCTGCCGCTTATCTCGGGTACAAAAAATATACTTGAACAGCAAGGTGCAGAGGGACTGGTCAATTGGATTAAAGAACAGAAAGAGGTATTGATCACAGATACGACTTTCCGTGATGCACATCAATCTTTACTGGCGACGAGAATTAGATCGAAGGATATCCTTGATATCGCTGAGCCTACAGCAAAACTCCTTCCTGATTTATTTTCAATGGAAATGTGGGGCGGGGCTACTTTCGATGTAGCTTATCGATTCTTGAAAGAAGATCCATGGGACAGGCTGTTAAGTTTCAGGAAAAAAGCACCGAATGTCCTTTTACAAATGCTTTTAAGGGCTTCAAATGCAGTTGGTTATAAAAATTACCCTGATAATGTCATTCGTGAATTCGTCGAGAAATCAGCGGATGCTGGCATTGATGTTTTCCGGATTTTCGATAGTTTAAACTGGGTTAAAGGGATGGAAGTGGCTATTGATGCAGTCCGTCAATCCGGCAAAATTGCGGAAGCGGCCATTTGTTATACCGGGGATTTGAATGATCCATCACGCAGTAAATATAATATCGGATACTATAAAAATATGGCGGTGGAATTAGAAAATGCCGGTGCCCATATTTTAGCGATCAAGGATATGGCTGGCCTCTTGAAACCGGATGCTGCTTACCGACTTGTATCGGAACTGAAAGAAACTACCTCCCTTCCGATCCATTTGCATACTCATGATACAAGCGGAAATGGAATTTTCATGTATTCAAAAGCGATTGAAGCTGGTGTGGATATCGTTGATACGGCGATTGGGTCTTTAGCTGGCCTTACTTCGCAGCCAAGTGTACAAACGCTTCATTATGCTCTGGAGGGGTCGAGCAGACAGCCTAAATTGGAAGTCGATTCACTAGAGCGGTTAGGCGAATACTGGGGAGAGGTAAGAAAATTCTACCATGACTTCGAAAGTGGCATGAATGCACCTCATACCGAAGTGTACAAACACGAGATGCCTGGCGGTCAATATAGTAATCTGCAGCAGCAAGCTAAAGCTGTGGGGCTGGGAGATAGCTGGAATGAAGTGAAAGAAATGTACCAGCGCGTCAATGCAATGTTCGGAGATATCGTAAAAGTAACGCCTTCATCAAAAGTTGTAGGAGACATGGCCTTATTCATGGTGCAAAATAACCTTTCTGAAGAAGATGTTCTGACAAAAGGCAAATCCATCGATTTCCCTGATTCAGTCATAGAGTTATTCGAAGGCTATCTGGGTCAGCCTGTTGGTGGATTCCCTGTAGAGCTTCAGGAGGTTATCCTGAAAGGGAAAAAACCTATAACAGTAAGACCGGGTGAATTATTGGAGGAAGTGGACTTTACTTCCCTTAAAGAAGAATTATTCAAGGAATTGGGACGGGCTGTCACTGATTTCGATGCGCTTGCATACGCCCTATATCCAAAAGTGTTCTTGGACTACAATAAAACAATTGAGCTGTTTGGAGATGTTTCCAACCTTGATACCGCGACTTTCTTATATGGTATGAGGCTAGGTGAAGAAATCGAAGTCGAAATTGAAAAGGGTAAAACGCTCATCGTTAAATTAGTTTCAATCGGTCAACCATTGGCTGATGGAACACGGGTCGTGTATTTTGAGTTGAATGGTCAATCACGTGAAGTGATCATCAAGGATGAAAACATTAAATCTTCCGTTATATCAAAAATGAAAGCTGACCCTAAAAATAAAGAACAAATCGGTGCGACAATGCCAGGTACGGTTATTCGTGTAGTAGTAGAGAAAGGCGATCAGGTCAAACAGGGTGATCACCTGATCATTACGGAAGCGATGAAAATGGAAACTACCGTACAAGCGCCATTCTCTGGGACCATTAAAGACATCTATGTAAAAGATGGAGAAGCGATCAGTACTAGTGATTTATTGATTGAAATAACTAAGTAATACCGTGACTGTGAGCTTGTAAATGATTTCGGGTGTAAATGGTATGCTTGAGGTTTCAAGCTGCTCTGTACCCTCTTTTAGGCAATGTACGGTCACTCGAGTCTCTCTTTAAGGTAAAACAAAAACCACCATAATGGTGGTTTTTGTTTTACCTTATTATCTTATTGATTGAACAATCAGACATTAACGGGCGGGTATCGTTGGCGTTATATCGTGTTCACCCTGCCTTTTGACCGTGTGGGTGGGGCTCCCTTTTTGCTTGGCCAGGGCATTTTTTTTGCTTCTTGAAGTCAGTAGCATCAAATAGCTCATTACACCAAAAAAGCAGGCAATGAATAAAGCGTGTGCCAATGCGATATATAAGTTCTGCCTTGAGAAAATTATAAAGGCCCCAGCGGTAACCTGTAAAAAAACGAGAATGAATGCAGCAATCCAACCGCCATACAACACTTTTTGATCCCTGTAATATTTTTTTGCAATATAAGCCACATAGGAAACCCAAATGAAAATAGCGCCAGCAATTGCACGGTGCCCCATCTGAATCCACTCATAAAGGTTGGAGGGGAGCGCGAGGCTGTCATTTACACATAAAGGCCAATCCTTACAGATTAGACTGGATTCCGTATGCCTTACGAGAGCACCCGTATATACGACTACCAGACAAAAAATCAATACGCCAATAATATGGAATTTCATTCGTTTATCAACTATAAGTTTTTCGGCTTCGAACTTCTTGTCGACTTCAAAAATCAATAGTGTCAGTAAAAAGACGGCAGCAAAGGAAATGAGTGATATGCCAAAATGAAGGGCAAGGACGAAATCGGATTGAGACCAAAGGACGGCAGCAGCTCCAATCAACCCTTGTAATAACAGAAAACCAAAAGAAAGGACGGATAAGAAACGTGCTTCACGGATATGGCCGATTTTTCGCCAGGACAAATACGATAAAATTAAAACCAAGAACCCCCCGGCACCTGATACGAGTCGATGTGAAAGCTCAATGACCAATTCTAACGTGATTTTGTCTGGGATCAATTGGCCATTGCATAATGGCCAGGACCTGCCGCATCCCATGCCGGAATCCGTCTTCGTGACTAAAGCTCCACCCAGTAAGATGAAAAGCATTACAATCGTAGTTAAAACAGCAAACCATTTAAGAGACGATTTCACTAGTAGTCCCACCTTTTTCTCTGTAGCCAAAATAGGTTGTTCAATAAAATTAATAATAGCATAAGACTTTTCATAATATTTGTCGAACTTCCTCGATATTACACAATTTAGAATGATTTTACAAGTTCAGTTAATATAATTGCTATTAATTAAAATGCCGGAAATAGTTGAAAGTTACAAAAGACTTTGATAGAAATAAAGGGAGTGTATACCTTCAAGTAGGACCAAAATAGGGACAGAGCCTAGGGGATGATGATAACAGCATACTATTCATGTTCTTGATGAACATCTAACAAGTGAATTGAAAGTATTGAGACACAAATTGGTCAAAAAATAACCGAAAAATTTTCACAAAACCTTCCAAAAATGTGTTTTAATATATTGAAGAAATGATTTTACTAAATTTTACTGTTTTTAAGCATGATATTAAGAATGAAAGCTCTCGATGGATTCCATTTACAACGGCCATTGGTAAATAATTTACTTTTTGTGTACGCTTCTTTGGTTACAAATATCAAAAAGTATGAAATAATGTTCTATAGCATATGTAAGTAGGCATTTTTTGCATTTGCGTCTGTGCTGAATGATTTAAAGGAGGAAAACAAATGTCAGAAACAAGGGGTTTGTCAGATGCTGTCATGAAGGACAGTAAAGCCGCCCTTCAATCGGATATACCGGAAACAACAGCTTGGAAGGATTTTCTCGCACTTATAAAAGTGGGGATTGTCAATTCAAATATAATTACAGCTTTTACCGGCGTATGGTTAGCCCTTCATTTTTCGGGGCTTAGCTTCTTAAGTAATCTTGATGTAGTGTTTTATACACTTGCAGGTTCGGCGCTCATAATGGCAGGTTCCTGCAGTTTCAATAATTATTATGACCGTGATATCGATCATTTAATGGAAAGAACGAAAAACCGGCCAACGGTAACTGGTAAAGTACAGCCTTCAAAGGTATTGGCGTTAAGCTTTGGCTTAATTGCTGCAGGACTGGTATTGCTTGCTTTGACTAATATGACAACTGCTATACTTGGTGCATTCGGCGTCTTCGCCTATGTTGTCTTATATACCATGGTTTTTAAACGGAGATTTGTCTCGAATACGATAATAGGCAGTATATCAGGAGCGGTACCTCCACTTATCGGGTGGGCAGCCGTCGACCCGAGCCTTGATACGATCGCTTGGGTCCTGTTCGCGATCATGTTCTTGTGGCAGCCTCCTCATTTTTATGCACTTGCAATGAGGCGTGTCGAAGAATATCGTGCAGCGGGGGTACCAATGCTTCCGGTTGTAAAAGGGTTCAAGGCCGCAAAAAGATCAATCATGTTATGGATCATCTGTTTAATGTTCGTTCCTTTCTTTTTAACTCCATTAGGAACTCCACTGGTTATTCTTGCTGCATTATTGAGCACAGGTTGGCTTATTTTGGGGATTAAGGGGTATAGGAAGAAAGATGATGTTAAATGGGCTACATCCATGTTTGTTTATTCTTTAAATTATATGACCATTTTATTTGTAGCTATGGTTATCGTCACACTCATCTAGTTTTTGTTAAATAAAAGTTGCTGCGCGGCCTGTTTTTTACAGGCTGCAGCTTACTTATATATAATGCATTGACCGCCATTCATACATATTAACGGAGAACTTCAACAGGATCATTCATAAGGGTGGTTACATGAATCATCATAATAATTCCTTAAATTAGGGATTCTTTCTTTTTAGAAATTGACATAGAGAGAATATTCGCAATTGCGCCCATTTTTATTTTTGTGAGAAAATTTTGACGAAAGAGGGGTTTCTGAAGCTATGAAAAAAAGGCTGCACAAATGGCGCCTAATTGCTTTGCTGGGAATTGTAGGACTTGTCCTTTCGGGCTGTGGCGAACCATTTCTATCCGCACTGAAGCCAGCAGGCAATGTTGCGCAATCTCAGTATGACTTACTGATATTGAGTACACTAATCATGGTTCTGGTAATTATTGTTGTGATTATTTTGTTCGTTGTAGTTTTACTGCGCTTCCGTCGGAAGAAAGGCGACGAAACAATACCGAAACAAATTGAAGGAAGTCATAAACTTGAAATTATCTGGACTGTTATTCCTATCCTTCTTTTAATTGTTCTGGCTGTTCCAACCGTCGTCACTACATTCGACCTAGCTGACACAAAGGCAATGGATAAGAAAGATAAGGATGGAAAAACGAAGGATGCCCTTGTCGTGAATGTTAGGGCAAATCTTTATTGGTGGGAGTTTGAATATCCTGACCTTGGCGTTGTCACAAGTCAGGATCTGGTTGTGCCTACCGATCAAAAAGTGTACTTCAATCTTACTGCTTCTGATGTTAAGCATTCATTCTGGATACCGGCTGCCGGAGGAAAGATGGATACAAATACAGATGGGGTCAATCAGTTTTTCTTAGAATTCGATAGTGAAAAGGCAGAAGATTCGAACAACTTATTTTACGGGAAATGTGCTGAACTTTGCGGTCCTTCCCATGCCTTGATGGATTTTAAGGTCGTACCGAAGTCTAAAAGCGACTTTGTAGCTTGGACTAAAGATATGAAAGCCGCGAAAGAACCTGTCGTGGAAGGTGATCTAGCAAAACAGGGTGAAGATGTCTTTAATCAAAGTTGTATAGGTTGTCATGCGGTGACACCAAATGACAGCAGGCCTGAGGCTGCTCGTCAGGCACCGAATCTGGCTACATTCGGTGAACGTCAAAAAATAGCTGGCGTATTGGATCACACGGAAGAAAATGTGAAAAAATGGATCAAGGATCCTGAGAAGTATAAACCGGGTAACACAATGACCGGTACTTACGGCCAACTTTCAGATTCAGATATTAATGCACTGGCTGCCTATCTTTTAGAGCTTAAGGTGGAAGAAAAATAGAACATTGATTAAGGAGGTTAAATCGTGAGTACGTACGCTAATAAAAAAGGATTTGGCGCTACGATTTGGGATTATCTGACGACGGTAGACCATAAGAAAATCGCCATTTTATATCTTATCTCTGGCGGGTTATTCTTTGTAATCGGCGGTTTGGAAGCGATGTTTATCCGTATCCAGCTTGCAATCCCAAATAATGACTTCGTAAGTGCCGGATTTTATAATGAAATTTTGACCATGCACGGTACGACAATGATATTTCTGGCGGCCATGCCATTAGTATTTGCTGTTATGAATGCGGTTGTACCATTACAGATAGGGGCACGTGATGTTGCGTTCCCGTATTTGAACTCATTAGGTTTTTGGTTATTTTTCTTTGGGGGAATCTTTTTAAATCTTTCATGGTTTTTAGGGGGCGCTCCTGATGCAGGCTGGACATCGTATGCATCACTTTCCCTGCATTCCGAAGGCCATGGCATTGATTTTTATGTCCTCGGACTACAAATATCGGGTTTTGGAACACTAATTGCAGGGATCAATTTCCTTGTAACCATTATTAATATGCGTGCGCCTGGTATGACATATATGCGTATGCCGCTGTTTACATGGTCAACTTTCGTTGTTTCTGCATTGATATTATTCGCTTTTCCTCCGCTTACCGTGGGATTGGTGTTAATGATGTTCGATCGGATGTTTGGCGCGAATTTCTTTGATGTAGCAGCAGGGGGAAATACGATTATTTGGGAGCATTTATTCTGGATATTCGGTCACCCGGAAGTATATATTCTGATTCTTCCAGCGTTCGGTATTTTTTCAGAAATTTTTGCAACATTCTCCAGAAAAAGATTATTTGGTTATTCATCGATGGTTTTTGCAACCGTATTAATCGGTTTCTTAGGTTTCATGGTTTGGGCCCATCATATGTTTACCACTGGTCTAGGTCCTATTGCCAATGCAATCTTTGCCGTAGCGACTATGGCTATCGCTGTACCAACTGGTATTAAGATATTCAACTGGATCTTTACGATGTGGGGAGGAAGCGTTAAGTTCACGGTCCCGATGCTTTATGCAGTTGCCTTTATTCCTACTTTTACAATGGGTGGCGTGACAGGTATCATGCTTGCATCAGCACCTGCTGATTATCAATACCATGATAGTTATTTCGTTGTTGCCCATTTCCACTATGTAATCGTCGGTGGGGTTGTATTAGGTTTACTGGCTGGAATCAATTTCTATTGGCCGAAGATGTTTGGAACTATGTTAAGCGAAAAATTGGGGAAAATCACATTTTGGACGTTTTTGATTGGTTTCCATTTAACATTCTTCATCCAACATTTCTTAGGTCTGATGGGGATGCCTCGTCGCGTATTTACATTCTTGGACAATCAAGGTCTCAATACAGGTAATATGATTAGTACTGTTGGAGCCTTTTTGATGGCATTTGGTGTCTTGGTTATGGTCATCAATATCATCATTACATCTGTGAAGAATGAAAAAGTCGGAAATGATCCATGGGGAGATGGCCGTACGCTTGAATGGGCCATTCCATCACCACCGCCTTTTTATAATTTTAAACAATTGCCGCTAGTCCGCGGATTAGATCCTTATTGGGTTGAAAAAATGGAAGGTAAAAAGGAAATGACTCCTGCAGAACCACTTGGGGATATCCATATGCCAAATTCATCCATTCTTCCTCTAACGACTGCTTCCGGTTTATTTATAGCAGCATTCGGTGCTTTATACCATATGGATGATAAGTCGTGGACACTGTCTATTATCATTGTTGGACTTTTGGTGACATTTGGTTCAATGTTTATCCGTTCCGTTAAAGACGATCATGGATACCATATTCATAAAGAAGAGCTTATGGACGATAAAGACAAGGGAGGTAAGGCATAATGCAAGCAGATGAAAGATTCACGGATGCTACTTGGCCTGCTTCTCCCGAGAAAGCGACTTTAGAAGGTAAAAATAAGTATTTGGGATTCTGGTTGTTTCTTGGTGGAGAGACGGTATTATTCGCCTCACTATTTGCAACTTACCTTGCATTGAAGGATAAAGTTCCAAATGGTGACGCAGCCCTAGCAAAAGACTTATTCGAGCTACCGCTTACTTTTGTTGCAACCATGCTATTATTGACCAGTTCATTGACTAGTGTGTATGCGATGTATCATATGAAAAATAACCACTTTAAACAAATGCAGGCATGGCTTGTTATTACGGTTGCCCTTGGTTTTGGTTTCTTAGCCCTCGAGATTTATGAATTTAATCACTATGTTCATGAATTCCATCATACATTTACGAGTAGTGCCTTCGGCTCTGCGTTTTATACTTTAGTTGGTTTTCACGGAGGACACGTTGCTTTCGGTTTGCTTTGGATCATAACTCTAATGGTACGTAATGCAGGAAGGGGTTTGAATTTATATAACGCTCCTAAATTTTTTGTTGCGAGTCTTTATTGGCATTTCATTGACGTAGTCTGGGTGTTTATCTTTACAGTCGTATACTTAATGGGAATGGTGGGATAACTGATGGCGAATGATCAATCAAATTCAGCGAACCCGAATGTCGATTTAAAATATCGCCGTAAGAAAAATGCTGAAGAGATGAAACATCAAGTGATAACATTTATACTAATGATTTTCTTTACATTACTTGCTTTTGCTGCAGTAGGAATCGAAGGGTTTTCACATTGGTTCATTAAACCAGTCATTTTGCTACTGGCAGTCATACAAGTGGTTTTCCAATTGTATTATTTTATGCACATGAAGCACAAAGGGCATGGTACCATTGCATTGTTTTTATTTTCTGGCCTTGCAGTCGGCTTAATAACTGTCCTTGTTTTCACAACGATCGTTTGGTTATAAACCATAAGAAAATCGGCTATTGAATGATAGCCGGTTTTCTTTATGTGTTGATTCACTAGAAAAAAATCCAAGTTTATCTATATTTGTTATCATGTATCATTTTAGTTATAATGAAGGTAAGAAAATTGTTTTGAACGAGGTGATTTTTTTGTCCATTGATATTTTCGGATTTCGCGCTTTGTGGAGTCCTTATTATTTTGCCGCCCTCGTACTTATAACCCTTGGCTATTTTTTGTTTGTGACAAAAAAAGGGAAGGCGTTTTCAGGCAGTTCACAGCTTTCCGTTAAACAGACAACTTATTTTTTAACAGCCATGTTCCTGCTTTATGTGGTAAAGGGTTCGCCACTGGATTTATTGAGTCACATTATGTTCAGTGCCCACATGTTTCAAATGGCATTGCTCTATCTTGTGATTCCGCCTTTATTTATCATTGCGATTCCGGATTGGCTATTGAGAACTTTCATAAATTCAAGGGGAGTGAAGGCGTTATTTCAATTTTTCACGAGACCGCTTGTCGCCCTTTTACTATTTAATGTCCTTTTCTCGTTGTACCATATCCCGTTAGTGTTCGACTTTATCAAAACGGGGATGTGGATACATGCCGGATATACGGTGCTATTATTTACTACTGCAGTTTTGATGTGGTTCCCACTTGTCAATCAATTGCCAGAACACGAAAGTCTAACAGGTGTAAAAAAAGTAGCTTATATTTTCGGCAGTGGCATTTTAATGACCCCAGCCTGCGCTTTAATCATTTTTGCTAATGATCCGATGTATGATACGTTTACCAATGCGGAATCTTGGGCAAGTGCCATGGAACTTTGCGTTCCCGCTTCAGCACTGTCGGGTTTGACACTCAGCGGTCCAGAAATGTTCAATGGACTGCCATTGCTTGAGGATCAACAGCTTGGTGGGGTTCTTATGAAGGTGATCCAAGAAATCGTATTAGGCTATGTATTAGGTGTCATTTTCTTTGCTTGGTTCAAAAAGGAAAATGGCGGACAAAATGAAATCGATCCGATACCTTCGGAATTTCAGCATGTGGAATAGTTGTACCATAAAAGACTTGTCTTGGGGGGGAGGCAAGTTTTTTATATGTTGTCATTGCCTGCTAGGTTTTACCGGTGACATTGTAAATGGTTATCGCTAAGCAAATAGCCAGTGTTTTGTCTTGGATATCACCATAAAAGTGAGCATTCTGTTAAAAATACTTGATTTTATTGAAATTTATGATTACCTTTTATAAAATGGTAGTTGATTAATAAATAAAGAGAGGACTACAATTCATATGTCTTTACCAATCCTTCCAACGATAAGTACAGCCTTCATTGTATTAAGTGCCATCACTGTTGCAATAGGCTGGTATCAAATTAAACAACGCAAAATCGAGACTCATAAAAAAACCATGATGGTAGCTGCGGTTTTTGCGGTAATCTTTTTCACTATATATCTTACTCGTACGGTCTTTATTGGCAGTACGTCATTTGGTGGACCGGATGACATTAAAATTTATTATACGATTTTTTTAATCTTCCATATAACACTTGCTACAACTGGAGCTGTTTTGGGGATCATCATGCTTACCACTGGGTTTAAAGGTAAATTCGCCATTCATAAAAAAATCGGACCTACGACAAGCGTCATTTGGTTTTTCACTGGGATTACTGGAGTAGCCGTTTACATCCTGCTTTATGTCATCTATCATGGCGGCGAAACAACATCTTTAATAAAGGCGATCCTAGGATTTTAAAATGATGAAGAAGCCTGATGCAAAAAAAGCATCAGGCTTTTGTAATGGAAAAAAAGAGAGCATCACTCATGATCCGCTCCCTTGTACCGCACTTTTTACTAACGGCTTTTACAGGCCGGTGAATTGTGTAAGTTCTTCTTTGATCTGAGCGAGGATTTTTTCACTTTGTTTAACTAATGATGCAGGGAAGTCCTCCCCTTCGCCATATTCAACTCCGTGTGGATAATAATGTTTTCCTAATAGAGGAACCATCAGTTTGATGACGGCTCTGTGAGCGCCTACATCGCCCTCTGTAGCATAGCCAAGTATTCGCAGGTAAAACGTTCCTTCTTTTAATTCGAACTTACGATCGTAACTGACTCTTTCGTAATCCCATTGTTCGGCACGTATTAAACCATATTGCGGCATTAGGTCATCTAATCGGTTTAAGTCGGCTGTGATGTTTTCGATTCCAAAGCTTTCAAATTTCACGAATAGTACCTCCTATGTTTCTATTGGGAATTAAAATGACATACCGGGAAAATATTATGTACATGAATATATTAAAAATCTCCAAGTATGTTTATAATATACCATTTTATCCTATATTTTATAATAGTACGAAATGGTGGAAGTTGCAATGAACTCAACCACGGTATTTTAATGATTCACAAAAGTTCCACTTTAAAATAAATTTAATGAAGGGGCAGTCTATCGTAAATTAGAAAATTATGATTGAACAGTGATATAATCAGGACAGAATGTTTTTTGCATTGGATACATAAATTAGATAGAGAGAGGGAGTGTTCCTCTGCGCAGATTAGGAAAGGTTTTGGTGTTAATCGTTATTTTTTTCGTAATAGGTATTTATCTCAATATCGGCGATGAAAATGAAGGTAACCCTCTTATTGATGGTAACAAAGGCGTTAACCCCAATGGACATATAAATGAAAAAAGTACTTCTTCCGAAAAAGAAGGGGTGACTAAAGTGACAGAAGGTCTGGGAGTAACAATTGGAAAAAAGGCAAAAGAAATAGAAAAGGAATATGGTAAGCCGGATCGAATTGATATGTCCGCCTATGGATATGAATGGTGGGTTTATAAAAAGGACTATAACAATTATTTTCAACTGGCCGTAGAGAATGGAAAAGTGGTATCTGCTTATGGAATCGGTGATAAGGTTAATGTCGCTCCTTTTAAAATTGGAGAATCGATTGATGCCATCTATTCCAGCTTATATGTGGAACCTACTGTTGATATTGAAGTTGGCGACAGTTCCTATCGTTTTGAATTGTCGGAGGAAGATATGAACATGAGGCCATTGATTGATCTAGGGAACATTTATGTTCAGCTTTATTTGGATAAATTCACAGGGACTGTTTCAAGCGTCCGATTTTTGAATGATTCCGCCCTATTAAAACAAAAGCCGTATGAATTGACCTATCATGGTAAACTTGTGACCGTCAAGGAACTTTCTAAAGAAGACTTGGCGAAAGTGGAAGTTGGCAATGAGCAGCAAATTTTCGATATTACAAATATAATGCGCAGCAGGTTTAAACTTAATCCTTTAGAATGGGATGGTCCAACTGCTGAGGTTGCCTACCTTCATAGCCGGGAAATGACGGACGCTCCTGAAGGAACCCATGTTTCTGAAACAAAAGGGGATTTGGAAAAACGTCTCGATGCAGGTCATGTTAAATACAAGGCAGCAGGTGAAAATATTGCGGCCAATTATGTGGACGCGGCTGCAGTCATGGAGGGCTGGCTAAATAGTAAAGGGCATCGGGATGCGATGCTGAACGAGGAATTTACAGGTCTGGGTGTTGGGGTTTATAAAAGGTATTACACCCAGAATTTTATAAAAAAATAAAAAAACGGATCCGTTTGGGGTCCGTTTTCTTGTTCTAGAAAATTTCCTGTCTATACAGCATAAAGTTCCCCGTCATCATGGTTGACCTTCCCCACGATGATGATCGTTTTACTACCTCTATTATTAATTTACTCGTACACTTTAATCGATCACCATTGGAGGGTTTCACATATCGAACTTGGAAATCCGTAATAACGGTACCCTTGTGGACATGTTGAGTTTGCAAGGCACCCATCCCCGAATCTATCAAGGTAGCAATCATGCCCCATATGTAATTTTCAATACATTATGTACAAGAGGGGTTTTTAGGCATGATCATTGTAAGTGTCTTCCCCTGTTTGCAATTTTTAATTGCAGTAGGTTAGAAATACAAGAATATTTACTTTGGGGCTCTTTTGGCTTTTAGATCTGAGTCAATTCCAGATAAAACCGATAACTCCGTTTCATCTACAGACTGAACCGGGTTCTGGAAATCCTTGTTTAATTCACTTGTATCCGGTATGAAAATACATCCTTTTTTACTATATGAAATCCAATTGCATTTGAAGCGGAATTTGATGCACATTTTATTTGCTTATAGCATATGGTGCAATAGGCGATGTCTAAGTGTGAGGTGAGAGTAATGGCAAAAAGAAAGCGCCCCTCCGTCGATCGATTTCGGGAGTTTGTCAAGGAGCATCCTTTTTTAGTGAATGAAGTGAGAAACAAGCAAGCAACATGGCAGGAACTTTTTGAAGAATGGTATTTACTCGGAGAAGATCATCCACGCTGGCAGGCTGATGTAAGCGTGGATAAGTCCGAAGTGAATTCAGAAGCCCCATCACCGCCGGTAGAAAAAGGAGACCAAAGTACTGAGTTGATCGGTTCGTTAATGAGTGCAGTTAAAAATATGGATATGGGCCAGATTCAACAATATATTACAAATGCCAATCAGGCCATTGGTGCAATCCAAGGAGTGCTATCTGCTTTCCAAGGGAATAAATCAGAAGATACCAGTCCCCCTAAAAAAGAAAGAGAGCAGAGAGCTAACCCTTTTTTATTCACTAAAGATTAAGGAGGGTTTTTCATGCGTCAGAATATATATGAATTCATTCAAACGAATGATGATATGCGAAATTACTTGAGGATTCAACCTGCCTGGTACAAAAGGTTAATGCGTAATCCTCATGAAGTGGATGTATTTGAAACTGAAGCGAAATATTTTTTTGAGAAGTCTATTCCACATCGGGTTTCTAAATTTTCGGAAAGCGTCCAGGTTGCCTCCATGATGCTTCATATGTTTCAAGCGATGAATGCTCCAGGTGAATGAAGAAAAAAAGAGTAAATTACTCCTTTTGGCGAACAATAAAGGCAAAAGGGGGACGATGTTATGAGAAAGTTGATTGTGATTCTAACAGTGTTGATGGCAGCATCGGGATGTGGAAAGAAAATACCGGAACCTGAAAATTCAGGAGTAGCCCTACAAGGTGAACCTTCCCTTAAAGCTGCCACCACTGTATCGAGCGTCCGAAACTCAGATGAGGACTTTCGGGTAAAAACTTTTGTGAAAGGCAACTCCGTCTATGTGGAGTGCTACTTGAAAAACTATGTGTTTTCTGAAACGAATTCTGAACAATTGGCAACTGTATCTGTATTTATTGATAATCAAAAGAAAGTCGATATGAGAACGGCTGCATTTATCTTAAAGGATGTCCCGAATGGCATGCATAAAATTAAGCTGGAGATTTTGAATGATTCAGGTGAAAAAACAGGGCTTCAAAAAGAGTTTGAAGTACATATCACTTCCTCGATTTAATCAAACCATTAGCATGTGAAAGAGAGAAATGGTAAAATGGTGATGGAGGTGAGCTTGTTAATGCTTGCTACTATGGAAATCATCGACATTTTACAACAGGCTGAAGGATTAGCTGAAATGATCCTTCATTCTGAAATAGGGGAAGAATATCTCCTTAGTTTATATAAATTACAGAGCGACAAAGAGGCACAGCGGAAAATTTCCAAGTTTACTTCACTAAAGGATCTATTTGAAGATGTTCAAAGGTTCGGTAAATATCATCCGGATTATAAGCGTATCAATTTAGAGACAAGGGAAGCTAAACGAGACATGGATATGCATCCTGCCGTTGCCGAGTTTAAGCGGGCGGAGACCGAATTGCAATCCGTTCTTGATGAAATAAGCGGAAGAATAGGACGAGCGGTTTCAGAACAGGTCAAAACCCCTGCGGGGAATCCATTTTTTGTATCATCAGGTGGATGTTCGACGGGAAGTTGCGGAACCGGCGGAAGTTGTGGATGCTCTGCTTAATGAAATAGCCAGATCATAACCATCATTTGCCCGGCTTTTGTGGTTTATGGAAAGAACCTGCAGCCATCGAAATTCGATATTATTTCGGAGTTCGGTGGCTGTTTCATATACGGCACCTTCTACTGAAAGTGTTAGGAATGAAACGATGCATGTATAAAAAACTCCTTCATTGAACCTTACACCAGTTTTTCGCCTTTTTTTATATTATGGATACGTTACAAGTGCGATTGAAGACTAAAAGGGGTTAACTGCGGTATAGGATACAGTCCGGACAAAGATTGCCGCAGCAAAACATCTTTTGCTGCGGCACATAAAAACGATGACGGAATACATATAAAGGTTCTTCCTGCCGTACGAAAATGGTTTCACAATGGAGCTGCTTGCCACGCATTGAAAGGCCTGCGGCTTTTTTTATTATGATAGAAAGCTTACTTTTATCATTTTGTGCCGAATGAAAATCGATATATAAAAATGGTATACCTGTGAATTTTTTTATCGAAACTTTGGTGATTTCATCATTATCTAATAGATGATCCAAAAATTGTTGCCAAATTTGGTCTAAATCCATCGTTTTTTCGGCTCCCTTCACAGTATGTATATTCATAATAGTAAGAGAATTTCGTTTATAATCTTTTTTCTTGGTTGAAAGTAAAGATTCTGCTATGCTACACTTAGTTAAAACCTTTATAAAAGGGAGTTATTGATATGCTTGGAGCGAGACAGGGAATCATCGTCTATTTACATACATTAAAACAAGCCAAAATGCTTAGGAAATTTGGGAATATCCATTATGTTTCAAAAAAGTTGAAATACGTAGTCCTTTATACGAATATGGATGAAGTGGAACCACTGGTGGAAAAGCTGAATAATTATTCGTTCGTAAAAAAAGTGGACCTTTCTTACAAGCCTTTTTTGAAGGTGGAATTCGAAAACTCCAAACCGGATAAAGCGAAAGAATATGATTATAAAATGGGAATTTAAAAAAAGCTGACTCTTGCGGAGTCAGCCTTTTTCAATTAGTGCATCAATATCTCTCAACCTAATGGAGGCAGATATCTGTTCATTCGCAAAATTCCGATTAAGTGTTGGTAGTACAACTCGATTTCTGCAAAGAGCACCGAAGGTTTCATATCGATTTCAATTATGGATTTATCCAGTTCCTCCGCCAAGTTCTCAAAAAGCTCATAGCGTTTGTTTTTGGTGGCATGGGGGTTCGGTATACCTTCACGGCAAATGTAAAGCGGCTGGAATTTCCCTGGATCTGTAGGCTGCATGACGATAACCAATGACGTTACCTTTTTATCATTTATTGTAGTATGCAAAGCCAAAAGCCTTGCGACCCGATGTTTCTGGCTGCGTCCTACTTCCAGCAACTCATATATATCGGAATATCCTTGTCCAAGTTCAATAAAACGTTGAATCAATTAAACCTCTCCTAACTAACTTTTATTCATTACTTTATCATTATCCCTCATAAAAGAGAAGGACAACTTCATTGACGAATTATGAAAAAGAAACTTAGGTATCATAGGTTTTATCAATAAAAAAAGCCCTGCAAAAATTTGCAGGGTCCTTCTATGTCTAAATAAGGACCAGAAGGCAAAGGGAGAGGAGAAACCGGAGGAAGAACTTATGGGGAAACGTAAGCCTTCTCCGCGGTTGGCAACAACACCTTAAAAAGGAATGTTGTTATTCTTATTATTGCCAAAAACCACTTTATTATTCAAAATGTAAGTGATTTATCTAAAGAATGGATATCATCTATCCAAGGTACGAAATGATAAGTTGATTTTCATCTAGGAATTGAAGGAAATGGCTTTTATTATTGGCTAGCTTTTTCTAATATGTTAGGATAGGAAAGTAACAGAAATTTGTCAAAAAATGTGGTGAGAATGATGAGGGTCGTTTCCGGAATTTGCAAAGGAAGACCACTTAAGGCTGTACCGGGTACAGGAACCCGGCCGACTACTGATAAAGTTAAGGAATCCATTTTCAATATGATTGGGCCTTATTTCGAAGGAGGGCAAGTCCTGGACTTGTTTGCCGGGAGCGGTGGACTGGGAATTGAAGCGTTAAGCAGGGGCATGGATAAAGCCATATTTGTTGACCGGGATTTTAAAGCAAATCAAACGGTTAAGGCCAATTTGGAACTATGTAAGTTTTCAGACCGTGCTGAAGTTTATAAAAATGATTCAGAGCGTGCATTGAAAGCTTTGGTGAAAAGGGAAATGACTTTTGAATTAATTTTTCTTGATCCACCTTATAAGAAACAAAAGCTTGTGGAGATTCTTGAAGAAATACATAAATACCGATTGCTGAGCGATATGGGATATATTGTTTGTGAACATGGCCATGATGTTACATTGCCAGAAAGAGTTGGCGATTTTAACGTTAAGAGAAAAGAGGTTTATGGCGTCATTGCCGTTACGATTTATCAATGGGGAAACGTACACGAACAGGGGGAACTATGAATGTCCAAAATAGCGATTTGTCCGGGGAGTTTTGATCCAATAACATTTGGTCATCTTGATATCATTCAAAGGGGGGCGAATGTTTTTGATGAAGTATATGTGGTCATCGTGAACAATTCAGCGAAAAATTCACTGTTCACAGTGGAGGAGAGGCTGGAATTGATTACTGAAGCAACGGCCCATATGCCAAATGTTAAAGTGGATTTCTATCAAGGATTGACGGTCGACTATGCTGAAAGCGTTTCCGCGAATGCCATTATCAGGGGACTGAGGGCGACTTCCGACTTTGAATATGAAATGCAGGGAACTTCAATGAACCGTTTCCTTAACAGTAAAATAGAGTCATTCTTTATCATGACGAAAAATCAATATTCTTTCTTGAGTTCAAGTATCGTGAAAGAGGTTGCGAAATATGGCGGGGATATCTCTGAACTAGTGCCACCTGTTGTCCAGAAAGCTCTTTCTAAAAAGTACGAGGAACAGAAAGAATAGAAAAAAGAGCATTGCTAACCGCGCAATGCTCTTTTTTCGGTTTAAGAAAGGCCTTTGAACAGCCTTTTGGTAAATATAATGATGTATAGGATCAAAAACGCGAGGGTAAGAATAGGACCGAAATCAAGCATGTTCTGATAAAGGGAATGCGCATGTTCACCAGATCCGCTGACTGGGAAGGCGTGTATCGGGTTGCCGCTGTACCTATTGTCATTATAGAATGGTTCCCAAAGCAAGACGGTGATTATGGATGCCAGAAGGCCATGTGCTATCCTAGCCAGAAAAAAGGGAGTGAAACGAATGTCTGTTGCTGCTATGATGCTGGCAACTTGCGCTTGAATGCTGAATCCGTTGAAAGCCAAGATGAAACTTGTCATCACAGTTTGCTGAAAGAGATTTGCATTTTCGACCGAACTGGTTAATTTTGAACCAAGAGTCATTTCAAACATGCCTGATATGAACGGTAGGCTTAAGGAATCCGGGAAATTAAAAATATGTAAAATCCCTGCGACCAAAGATGCGAGCGATCCGGTAATGTTCATGTGAAATAAAAGTTTGTTGACCACCGAAAAGAGTATGATGAATCCTCCAATCATTAATAAGGTTTGAATGGATGAGATCACGGCATCTCCAAGTAAACTGCCAAATGGTCTTGTTTCTTTTATTCGGGTTCTGTGCATCTGGCTAAACGCTTGTCTAATGGAGGGGAGCTTATTCATTACTTTTGTAGGGGATTTTTCTTCTTTCCAACGGTAAAAACGCATGATGATGCCTACAAAAAAATTTCCTAGGTAGTGGGAAAGCGCAAGGATGATCCCTAAATGAGGATTGTGGAAAAACCCAACGGCGACGGCAACGAACAGGAACAATGGATTTGATGAATTAGTAAAACAAACAAGTCTTTCAGCTTCAATGCGGGTCAATTGCTCCTCCTGACGCAACCTTACAGTGAACTTCGCTCCAGCTGGAAACCCTGATGCAAGTCCCATCGCCCAAACAAACCCGCCCACTCCCGGTACACGGAACAATGGACGCATAAATGGTTCGAGAATGACGCCGATGAACCTGACAACCCCAAAACTGATTAATAACTCCGAGAAAATCAAGAAAGGTAGAAGAGAAGGGAAAACAATTTTCCACCACATATTCAGCCCGCTTTTGGAAGCTTCGAAAGATTCTTGGGGGAAGATGATCAAGCCAACTGCCATCATCGTGACGGAGGTAGCTAACAGTACTGTTTTAGATTTTGATTTTAGCAAAATTCAGCCTCCTCTTGAAGGTTACTAAATAAGGGCAGTCCGTTTCGTATATAATAAAATATGAATTTCCTTTTCTCGAAAAGTAATGTACAGGATGAAATGAGGATGATCCGTACAATGGAAATTTCAATGTAGCCATTCAATTACATGGTTATAGGCTTTTACTGCAATGCTTGTTTCACTGTCAATATAAATAATATGCTTCTATAAATCCGTTTAAGACCATAACTTTGAATGAGTGTTATTTCAGCGGGGGGGATATCTTTGTCGAGACCAAAGGTCGGGCTTGCACTTGGGTCAGGAGGAGCTAGGGGTTTTGCACATATTGGAGTGATAAAGGTATTACAGCAAGAAGGCATTCCGATAGATATGATTGCTGGAAGCAGCATGGGTGCCATGGTTGCGGCCTTTTATGGAGCAGGTTCGGATATCGAGAGGCTGTATAAGTTGTCCCGTGCATTTAAGCGAAAGTATTACTTAGACTTTACCATACCTAAAATGGGCCTCATTTCAGGTAAACGGACAAAGGATTTAATCAGGGTATTTACATATGGTAAGAAATTTGAAGAACTCGATATTCCTGTGGCAGTGGTCGCCACTGATATAAAAACGGGGGAAAAGGTCATTTTTCAGGAAGGTCCCATCGCTCCAGCTGTAAGGGCAAGCATCTCCATTCCAGGCATTTTCATTCCCGAGAAAATTGGAAATCGGCTGCTTGTTGATGGCGGGGTTGTTGACAGGGTCCCTGTTTCCGTCGTGAAGGATATGGGAGCCGATATCATAATTGGAGTGGATGTAGCCCACGTGAAACAGGATATGGAGATAAACTCCATATATGATGTCATTATGCAAAGCCTCGATATCCTGCAAATGGAGCTGGTTAAAAGCAGGGAGTTTGCTTCAGACGTCATGATCCGCCCCAGGGTTGAGAAATACAGCTCGAAATCATTTACAAACGTTCAGGAAATAATTAGTATTGGAGAAGAAGCTGCAAGAGGAAAGATAGATCAAATTAAGCAAAGCATTGTTACTTGGAAGGAGTCCTTTGAAAATGAGCCGTAAAATGTATGTACGCACTTTCCTGGTGGTGGCTATACTTCTCATAGCATCAGCCCTTTATTCCCTACCTTTTTATGTAACAAAACCAGGAATGGCTAAAGAATTGGAGCCAATCATAGAGGTTTCCGGAGGAGATGAAGCGAAAGGCAGTTTTATGTTAACCACTGTAAGGATGGGCCGGGCGAATATTTATTCCTATATGCTGGCGAAGTGGAGCAAATATCAGGAGCTTTATCCGGAAACCTCCATTCGAAGCGAAGATGAAACAGATGAAGAATATAATATCAGGCAGCTTCACTTAATGGATGAATCTAAAAATAATGCCATTCAGATAGCATATGAAAAAGCAGGGAAAGAAGTTGATTACAAGTACCTGGGTGTGTATGTTTTGGACGTGCTTAAAGGAATGCCGGCAGCTAAAGTACTGAAAGCGGGCGACCAAATCATTCAGGTCGATAATGTTAATTTCAAGTCTGCACAGGAATTCATGGATTACATTAATGGAAAAAAAGCTGGAGATGAAGTAAAAATAGTGTATAAGCGGGAGGAGACGAAGAAAACAGCCGTTCTTTCATTGCAGCCTTTTAAAGATGACCCAAATAGGGTTGGAATAGGCATTTCGCTAGATGATAATCGAAAGGTGACCACAAAACCGGCGATTGCCATAGATTCAGAACAAATAGGCGGACCTTCTGCCGGTTTAATGTTTTCTTTGGAGATTTATAATCAATTAACAGAAGGCGACCTTACAAAAGGATATGATATTGCCGGTACAGGAACGATGTCGGATGATGGTACAGTCGGTCCAATTGGCGGGATTCAACAGAAAATAGTGGCTGCCGATAAATCTGGGGCAGAAATATTCTTTGCCCCAAATGAAAACGGAGCGGCTGGTTCGAATTATGAAGATGCACTCATTGCTGCAAAGGACATTGGAACGGACATGAAGATCGTTCCGGTTGACAACTTTGAGGATGCTTTAGCCTATTTAACTAATCTAAAAGAAAAAGAAAAAGAAAAATAAAAAAAGCGCAGGCAGTGAACTGCACCCCAATTGTTAGACAAAAGTCTAGCAATTGGAGGTGTATTTTTTATGGTGCGATTATTTGAAGATAAAGTAGAAGTGGTTTCGCAGTACTTGGAAGGATAGGATCCCGTTAAATCGCTGAGTACCATGCATCTCATTCCGTGAGCCCAGCTTCAATAATTTCACGGCATTAAACCTGAACGAAAATGGGTGACAGATGTGACAGAGTTTCATCTCTTTGTTGAAAAATGATATCTTTACCTATTCTCGATTTATACAATGGTGAAATTATTTCTTATACGATTGAAACACGCCCTGTCTTTCGAGCTTGTGTCCAAGATGTTAGATCAAGCTTGCTTAGAGACCCCTGTCCTTCATTCGGATCAAGGGTGGCAAATAAATTGAGGCAATATGTACAAGCTCTCGAGGATCATGGGATTACACAAAGTATGTCCCGTAAAGGAAACTGTCTCGAGGACGCGGTTATCAAAAATTTGAATCAAAATTACATTACCTGCAAGGATACTACAGGATGTCCCATTTCAAACAAGAGCTGGAAAACTATATCGAATACTATAATCACAAACGGATCAAGGCAAAATTAATAGGACTAAGTCCGGTGCAATACCGAACTCAATCCTTAGGAGCAGCGTAACTAAATGACGTGTCTAAACTTTTTGTGTTCACTTCACAGTCATCTTCTGTTTCCGCTTTTTTTGATTAGCTGATTTTACATGTAAGGACCGGGCAGGCCAAGCTTAAATGCATCTTCATTTGATAATGATGGGGGCTTCATATTCCCGTTTCATCAAGTCAGCTTGATACGGTTCGGGCAAGCCCAGTGCATACACCTGTGCCGCTCGTAAGTCCATATCGATGTCCTGCTTCTGATAGGACGAAAGTTTAGAGATGAGCGGGAGAGGTAAGCCTTTTTTAACGGTACGAAGATATTCTTGTCCCCGGCCATTCATGCCAAGAAGTCTGATATAGGCTGGTTGGTCATTGTGAATCACTTGTTCCTTTAATGTATGAGTCAATACATGGACACACATCCGCTGAAGGCGTGTCCATGTATAGCGTTTTGTCTTCAGAGCGGCCATGAATCCAGTAAAGCTCGAAGATTGTTTGGCCATCTCCTTTATTCGGTGTTCTATGCCTTCTTCAATTTCGTAAATCTCTGCCAATTCGATTAAAGAGGAAGACAGGATTCGGTATTTCAACATGGTCCAATACATTTCCCAGTCATGTAATGCATGATAGGTCGATAAATATTGCTCAAGAGCACTCATTGTCGGTTGAGGAATATAACTGGAAACGGGATTCAATTCCTGCTGTTCATGGATGGCTTTACGTATCCCAGTTGCGCTGGCAATAGGGTCTTTAGACAACTTTGTTTCATGGTATCCGGCAGCAACCCTTTGAATCGTATAAGGGCGAATGGAAAAGCCGTTAGAAAGGGCTGCACTTACATATTCCTTTCCAAGAATATTATTAGGCTTCGTCAAATCCAGTGCCGCATCACCATTGGTGATCGATCGATAGGCCTTGGCAGCACTGGACGGATAACTATTACCGGCATCCATGTACGATTTAATGGCGGCATCGAATGCAGCGGATTTATCCGTAAGAATTCTATGGGCGGTGATGAATGGTTCAATTCTGCCATCCTCACTTCCGAAGCAAAAAGAATCACAGCCAAGGGATTCCAAAAGAGAGATAGATCCTTTTGCAAATATCTCCGCCTTCTGTGTTGCAAAAGCATAGGGAAGCTCGATGACAAGATCTATGCCGCCATTCAAGGCCATTTCGGCACGTGTCCACTTGCTGACGATAGCAGGCTCGCCACGTTGTAAAAAGGGTCCACTCATAACTGCCACAACAATATCTGCCCCTGTTTTTTCTCTACTTTCTCTTGCATGTAAAACATGTCCATTATGAAAAGGGTTATATTCGACAACTAAACCGCAAGCTTTCATTCGTTCACCTCAGAGAAAAACTTTGTATTTTTTCAACTTAGTGCTAAAATAGTATTTCAAGTAAAATTACTATAATGATTCGTCTTGATTTTTTGTTTGAAAAGATTCTTAACCATGGATAATCAGTTAGGATGACTACATTATAGTGTAAAGAAAAAATATTGACAAACTTATAATTGAAAGCTATAATTATTTTTGTTGCCTTGAGGTGATTTCATTTGAAATGGACAATTAGTCAACTTCAAAAAATTCGGGACAAAGATTTACGGTTTGATGAACTGGTGGATGTCTTAGACATTAGAGAAAGAGACCCGCAAATTCGCGATGTTTCTCCGATTAGAGTAACAGGAAGAGCTGATATAAGCTCTACCGAGATTACTTTTCACTTGCATCTTTCAGGTGAATTAACATTACCTTGCTCCCGTACACTGGTAGACGTTAAATATCCGATTGATATTGATACAAAGGAAACCTTTCTTTTAAAGGCAGATGGCACTGATTTCTACGGAGATGATGTCACTGTTGTGGAAGGTGACGTTGTAGACCTTATACCGGTAATTAAAGAAAATTTATTGCTAGAAATTCCGATGCAGGTTTTTTGTGAGGATGTCGATTCAAACGAAGCTGCTCCTCAATCTGGGAAAGACTGGGCTGTTATTTCTGAAGTAGAAAATGAGCATAAGGTTGATCCGAGATTTGCAAAGCTTGCCGACTTTTTTGACAACAATAAAGAATCTTGATTGGAACGAAAAATCGCTAATCCGATTTTTCCAGCTTTTTTATATTTTTTAAGGAGGTGGGAATAATGGCTGTACCTTTTAGAAGAACGTCGAAAACTGTAAAAAGAAAACGTCGTACACACTTCAAGCTTCAAGTACCTGGTATGGTAGAATGCCCGAGCTGTGGTGGAATGACTCTTTCACATCACGTTTGTAAAGAATGTGGAACATATAAAGGAAAAGAAGTTGTCGCAAAATAATTTCTTGACCTACTTGAGAGCTTTGCTTTCTTGATGCAACACGCTAAAAAAAGCGCAGAGATATATCTCTGTGTTTTTTTTGCAAATTTATTTGGCAGAATATTTAGAATCATCTATATTCGATGGTGATTTTGGAGAAGGTGAATATGTGTATCGGATGATTAAGGTTGAAAAGGATATACGCGGTATCATGAAGGTCCTAATTAATAGACCGGAGAAAAGGAATGCCGTGAATTATCAATTGATGGACGAACTTAAGTCGATATTGTCAGAAGCGGCACACGATGAAGAAGTTAAGTTACTCGTCCTGACAGGGGCGGGCTCTGAGGCATTCTGTTCAGGTGGGGATTTAAGTGAATTTCAGGATTTGCATACAGAAGAAGAGGCCTTTACTATGTTATCGAAAATGGGTGAAATACTTTATACACTAGCAGTTTTTCCTAAACCAACATTTGCGCTCATCAACGGAAGCGCAGTCGGCGGAGGATGCGAAATAGCGACAGCTTGTGATTTCAGATTGGCAAAGAGCGGAGCTAAGCTAGGATTTGTACAAGGAACTCTAGGAATCACGACTGGCTGGGGCGGAGCTTCACTTTTGCTTGAAAAAATACCAGAGCAAAAAGCGCTGAAGCTATTATTGGATGCAAAAATACATAAAGCTGAGGAAGCAAAGGAATTTGGTTTCGTAGATGAGATAGTCGGAGCAGGATTGGATGGGTGGGAGAAGTTCGCAGAAGATTTTCTTCGCCATGAGACAGGGGTATTGATGGCTTATAAAAGATTGCTTGTCCATAAATGGGAGTATAGCGGGCTTAGAGGAAGGATGGATGCGGAAATCCGGGAATGTTCTAAACTGTGGGCGAGTGATGAGCATCATGCTGCAGTTGACCGTTTTTTAAATAAGAAAAAATAAATATTACCCGCTCTATATATCTTCTATCTTTCCTAGCATGTGCATATTATGAATTAAAACTTGCTAAGGAGGTAGAGAGATGTCGATTGCGAGACAAGATGCATGGACTCACGATGAAGATTTGTTGTTGGCTGAAGTGGTACTAAGGCATATACGGGAAGGCAGTACACAATTAAAGGCTTTTGAAGAAGTGGGGAAACAATTATCGAGGACATCGGCTGCATGTGGATTCCGTTGGAATTCATTTGTAAGGAAGCAATATAAATCAGGGATTGAGCTGGCAAAAAAACAAAGGAAAGAACAGGTGGTCAATGATCCTGATTTGGAAAGGGATTCCGTTCCAGTGGTGGAAAATAACACTATTGAACAAAAATCGCCCCAGGAGGAAGAAAAAGAATCTATCACCCTCCAGGAAGTTATATTATATTTAACCAAAATGGATGAATTTTTTCAGCTTGAAAATAAGGAAAAAGAACGGATTTTTGAGCGGTCCCTATTACTTGACCGGGAAAATGGACGATTACGGGAAGAGAATTCACTGCTTAAAGAAAACTTGAAAGCGGTAGAGGAAGATTATCGTGCGTTAATGCAGATTATGGAGCGGGCAAGAAAGCTTAGTGTACAAGAAGATGAAAAAACGAATCCGAAGGTGAGTTTTCAAATGGATAAGAATGGAAATTTGGAAAGGGTAAGTAAATAGAAAATGCGGGTGGGAAAATCCGCCCGCATTTTCTATATTTCCTTATCCTTGTGTATCTATTTCTTTATTTTCTTGTTTGTCAAATGGGCTCCAAATCAGTGGGTTTTCTCCAAGGTCCCTTTCCATATCATAGGAAACTGCAGAAAATCCCATTTTTTTCCAAAAGTCTTGTGAATGGACTCTTGGGTTGGTTTTGATAGGCATGTTCAGGCTTTTGGCGAATTCGACTAAAGCTTTTCCATACCCCTTTTTCTGATAGTTAGGCAGGACTTCAAGTTTCCAAAGAACAAGGAAGTCCCTTGAATTGTCAAAATACTGGTCAAATTTAGCGCTTCTTTTATACAGGCTCATCCGTGCTACAAGTTTGTCGCCATAAAAGATTCCATAAAAAGGTGACTGGCTGTCATTTTCAATGATGTTACCCTCTAAATCATCTAGCATTGACAGTTCCTGTATCCCGTATTCTTTGAACTTTTTGAATTCCTCAAGCGTTTTAAAATTAACAAGTAATCGTTCCACCTTGTATTCCATAAAAAAGCTCCCCCTTAATTCTGATAAACCTCTTCCCATTTCCCATTGAAAGTCATCCCACCGATCTTTACCATGTGGAATTCCAGCTAAAGGCTAAATCTAGTATGACATCGACCGATTTATCCTTGCTGACTAAATGCCTACAGCCTTTTATCCCCCGCCCATTCCCTTCGATTTCTCGATAGTTAAGATTGGGGGTATCTTTGTTCCTATATAGTCTAAAGAATGTAAGCTTTTCCTATATAATATACCATTAAATTATCGCTTGAAGAAGGAAATATATCTTCTAATGGGTATTTAAAATTCTTTTCATTGAATTCCATTGCGACCCTTGTTGATGGGCTGGGGAACTTCATTTAAGTTGATTAGCGGGGTTTTCCAAAGTTGTTGATGTGAAAATTGATGCAGGGTAAAAAGGATAATGTGTTAAAATAGTTAATATATTTCAAATAGTAAGGAAGGTTATTATGAGAATTGGAATCATTGGGGGAGGGGCCATCGGGCTGCTGTTTGCATCTCATTTGAGTGAAAACCATAGAGTGACTCTTTATACCCATACTGCGGAACAGGCCTCCATCATCAATCATGAAGGTATACGTCTTATTGTGGATGGTGAAAGCCGTCTGCTGGCAGGCATCGTTTCAAAGAGTTTGGATGAGGGGATTTCGGATGAGGATCTTCTTATAATGGCCGTTAAGCAATATCACCTGCCGCAAATACTGCCTAGGATCAATGATATCCAGGTTCCGTTGCTTTTCTTGCAGAATGGCTACGGGCATATTTCTTATTTGAGGCAGCTTCAATCCCAAGCCATCTATGTGGGGGTAGTGGAGCATGGGGCATTGAAACATGATTTGAATACCGTAGAACACACTGGATTGGGCATTACAAGAATCGCTTCATTTAAAGGGGAACTTGAACAACTCTCGTTAGTTAATGAAATGTTCGATCAATTCCCATTCACTAAGAGTGAAGATTATCATACGATGCTGGTGGATAAGCTTATCGTTAATTCAGTGATAAATCCATTAACAGCGATCCTTGCTGTGGAAAATGGCGGTCTAATCACTAATGCCTATTATTATCAATTGTTTCAAGCCCTTTTTGAAGAAATCTCTGGTATTTTGGAAATCCAAAATAGAACAGAGTCATTTGAACATGTGAAATCCGTTTGTATGGCGACAGCGGAAAATCGATCGTCGATGCTAACAGATTTAGAAAATGGCCGAAAAACGGAAATTGATGCTATTTTGGGTCATATCCTCTCGGAGGCAAAGAGTAAAGGGAAAAGTGATTGCCTGACGTCTTCTCTATATAAGATGGTCAAAGGAAAAGAGTCTCAGGGGGGATGAGAGTGTGCCGAACGTTGTTTCAAGCCTTGCCGCGATATTCATTACCTTGCCTTTCGTAGGGTATATACTTTTTTTTATAAGTGCCAAACAATTCACTGGAAACCATAGGCGCTCCGTTCAATTTGCTATGGACATGAGTACGCTGCTGTTCGTAATATCCGTCCATTATTTAATTATTACAATTTGGGATAAGCAAATTCTTTGGGTGATCATGCTCATCATGCTCATCAACGCATTCGTGGTGGTCCTTGTCCATTACAAGGTGAAGGAAGAAATCATTTTCCGTAAGGTATTAAAGGGTTTTTGGAGAGTGAACTTCGCCTTCTTTTTCTTAGCTTATCTTCTGTTATTTTCCATTGGTTTAATTACAAGTATTACTAAGATATTGACTACATAACATAGAACATCGCATCAATTTTCTGCTGCTGGGCAACTTCTTTTGTTTTCTTAAACCGGAATGTTATACTCTAAAAAGAATTGTAGTTGCAGAGAAAGGGAGAACAGAAATGGAGATGAAAGATCTCGCGTTACCATCGTTAAACCGTTTTGCATCGGACTATTTACAAAACCGCCTTGAAACGGAAGATTATTTTCACTATGACTTGTCTAAGCCTGACATTTATCGCAATAGATATAATGAATTGATGAACCGCTCTTTTTTACGTGGTGAATTGTCGGATTACATACAACAATACATGTCTCGTCTTTCAAGCAGTGAGTCCGTTAAGGGAAATATTGAAAGGTTGCGCAGGGATGATTCCGTGGTCGTTATCGGAGGACAGCAGGCTGGGTTATTATCTGGTCCGCTGTATACCATTCATAAAGTGATTTCGGTCATTAAGCTTGCGGAAGAACAGGAAAAAGAACTAGGGCAGCCAGTGATTCCAGTTTTTTGGATAGCTGGAGAAGATCATGATTTAGCTGAAGTCAATCATGTTTATGTAATGAAAAACGGTAAACCCTACAAAAAAACCTATCCTTCCTATCAGCCGTATAAAACAATGGTTTCTGATGTGGAACTGGAAACGGAAAAGGCAGAGAAGTGGTTTGAAGAAATCATTGAAACATATGGTGAAACGGCCTTTACGAATAAACTTCTGATTGATATGAAAGAAACCATCAGGCAATCAAAAACCTTCGTCGATTTTTTCGCACGGCTGATTCATGAATGGTTCAAAGAATATGGACTTTTACTAGTCGATGCGGGAGATCCGGAATTAAGGCGAATCGAGAGGGCCTACTTCGAATCGATGATCAATGAAAGTGAAAGGATTGCTGAAGTGGTCGAGGAACAGCAGTCATTCATGCATGCTAAAGGGTATGCAAAAATGATAGGAATGGATAAACAGGCAGCGAATTTATTTTATTATGATCCAGAAAAAAAAGACCGATGTTTACTCGAACGTGTAGAAGGCGGTTTCAGCGGGAAAAACGGCGAGGTATCCTTTTCCAGGCAGGAACTCCTGCAGATAGCCAAAAACCATCCAGAACGATTGAGCAACAATGTCATTACACGCCCACTTATGCAGGAAATGCTTTTCCCTGTTTTGGCTTTCATTTCTGGGCCAGGGGAAATAGCCTATTGGGCAGAATTAAAAAAGGCTTTTGAGCTGTTTTCCATGAAGATGCCTCCAATCATTCCTAGGTTAAACATCACGCTTGTGGAGCGCAGTATCCATGCAGATCTTGAAGAAATGGAACTCAGTTTGGAAACTGTTCTGACTGAAGGAACCGCTAATGCAGTAAAAAGTTATCTCGATTCCGTGAAAGATGAGACGATTGACCAGCTGTTTGGGACGTTGAAATCACAGCTTGAAGAGAACCATGGAAAACTTTTTGTCCGCGCTGTCTCTATAGATAGAGGACTTGAGCCAATGTTGAATAAAAACATTGAATTCATCCAAAAGCAACTGGATTTTATGTATGGGAAAATTGGTGACCGTACAAAGGAACGTCATTCGGTCATATTGAAAAAATATGAACGGATAGCAAATTCGATGTATCCTCTTGGATCACCCCAGGAGAGGATTTGGAATGTTTTTTATTACTTGAATCTATATGGACCAGAGTTCGTTCGGGATATCATGAAATTGGAATACCGGTTCAATAATCAGCATAAATTGATTTTCATGTAGAAAAACCATCCGTTTGGGGAAAAGTGGTGGACTAATCATTTTGAATGAGGATTTCCACATCCCTATCTGACGGAGGGATTGAAAAATGGAAAAAAGACAGGCGTTAAAGCGAGGGCACTGAAAAAGTCCCTTCGGACCAATAGAGGTAGATTTTCTCAGTTTAGTCTGAGGAAATCTACCTTTTTTTGTTTTATAATCAAAGGTAATATATTTATGTGGGTGAGTACGATGATTCAAAAACAAACGTCTATGGTTTTTAGTCCATATATGGCCATTTATGATGTAGTGGTTTCAAAGGATAACATGTTACGCAGGACCTATTCTGTCAGTATTAAATCCAATGAACATACAGAACAGTCTACATTCCGGGATAGGGAGTAGTATTTTAAAGAAAAATCAAAAGAACGTTATAAAATAGAAGCGAAAAACAGTGAATCGAAACAAAGACACGGGTATGATGTTGCAAAATCCTCGGGTCTATTTGGCATGGAATTATAAGGAGCAATGGCTATTTTCACCGTTAACTTGAAAAGAATATTGAAATTAATGGCCTGAACAAGTGACAAACAGAAGCAAAAAAAGACGATTTCCATTCAAGTATCGAATGAGAATTGTCTTTTTTTAGTTTAATTTACCGTACTAGTTAGAAAAACGTGAGTTTTTCAGCAGCCTCGTTAAAGCCTGTCTTTTTTTTGGTTCCAGGGCACTTGACTGGCAGTACTTCGACAGAAATAGTGGGACTGCGTCTTAGTCTGAGTCCATTCGAGTGGAATGCAGGTTTCAATAAATAAATTGACTAAATAAACTTAAGTTGAAAAGAAGGTAATTTTTACTTGGAAGGAGAAAGTAAAAACAAGTGGAGAAAGGTGGGGGAATGTGGTACATTGAGATTAGAATGTGGGGGTAGTGGGTATGTTCATGGGAGAGTACCATCATAACATCGATATAAAGGGCCGTTTGATAGTTCCAGTGAAATTCAGGGACGATCTCGGGGAGCAATTTGTCCTTACCCGCGGACTCGATCAATGTTTATTTGGTTACCCTATGGAAGAGTGGAAGCTGCTTGAAGAAAAGCTTAAAGCCCTGCCTTTAACAAAAAAAGATGCCCGTGCCTTTACCCGTTTTTTCTTTTCTGCAGCTACAGAATGCGAAATTGATAAACAAGGGCGAATTAATATCCCCACGCCGCTTACTTCATATGGCCAATTGGAAAAAGAATGTGTAATTCTTGGTGTTACCAATCGTATTGAGATTTGGAGCAAATCCCTTTGGGAAAACTATTTTTCAGCTTCGGAGGATTCTTTCGCTGAGATAGCAGAAAATATGATTGGCTTTGATATTTAAAGCTGCCCTCAAAAATAGAGTCACTCAATAACTGATTGGAAGGATGTCTAGCATGTTTCAACATACAACAGTGTTATTAAAAGAGACGGTTGATGGATTGAACATCAAACCTGATGGAATTTATGTGGATTGTACTTTAGGAGGAGCCGGTCACAGCGAATACTTACTTTCACAGCTCTCTGACAATGGTAGGCTTTATGCTTTTGATCAGGACGAAACGGCAATTCGGAATGCCAAGGAAAAGTTGGAAAGATTTGGCGAACGTATTGTTCTTGTTCCTAATAATTTTAAATACTTAAAAGAAGAGTTGAATGCCCGGGGAATCGAGAAAGTAGACGGGATTCTTTATGATTTAGGTGTGTCATCCCCACAATTGGATACACCGGAACGTGGTTTCAGTTATAACCATGATGCTCCTTTGGATATGAGGATGGACCAAAGTGCTGCCATTTCTGCCTATGATGTCGTGAACACCTGGTCATTCCATGATTTGATGAGAATTTTCTTTCAATATGGAGAAGAAAAGTTTTCGAAGCAAATTGCCAGGAAAATTGAAGCGGCTCGTGAAATAAAACCGATTGAAACGACGTTTGAGCTTGTAGAACTAATTAAGGATGGGATACCGGCCCCCGCAAGACGTAAAGGCGGACACCCTGCGAAACGAGTTTTCCAAGCAATAAGAATCGCTGTGAATGATGAACTTGGTGTCTTTGAAGATTCCTTAGAGCAAGCCATATCGCTTTTGGATAAAGAAGGAAGAATATCTGTCATTACATTCCATTCTCTTGAAGATAGAATTTGTAAAACGGTATTTAAAAAAGCAAGTAGCTTGCCAGACCTTCCACCGGGACTTCCAGTTATCCCGGATGAATTCAAACCGCCTATGAAAATAATTACGAGAAAACCGATTTTACCTTCAGAAGAAGAATTGGAAGGAAATAATCGTTCCCGATCGGCTAAGCTAAGAATCGCCGAAAAGCAATAATTACAGAAAAAAATCAGTAAGGGGGAACATGAATGAGTTCCATAGCCAAAAAAATACAAGAACAGCAAAATGAAGACCAACAGCAGCAACAGACACATCAGACAGTGGTCATCCGTAAAGCGAAGATATCCATTGGTGAAGTTTTCTTACTATGTGCCCTTGCTATCATGGTTACCTTTATGGGAGTGAAAATAGTCTCTAATCAAGCGGACATTTATGAAACGAATAAAGAAATACAGCTAGTGGAAAATTCAATTGAAGAACAAGGAAAAGTGAATGATGATTTGAAAGTGCAGGTTGCTGAACTTAGTACATACGAAAGAATTTGGAAAAAAGCTGCAGCTCTAGGGTTCAAGTTAAATGAGAATAATGTGAAGGGTGTGCAGTGATAATGCAGAAACAAAAAAATATGAAGCATGGGGCAGCCGGATTATTTTTCTTATTCGGCCTGCTCTTTTTTGTATTAATCTGCCGCTTTTTGTATATAGAGGTGACTGGTACCGCAGGCGGGGAAGTACTGGCTTCGAAAATCGACAAGAAATATCAAAAAACACAGAGCATAAAAGCAAAAAGAGGTAGCATACTCGATACAAAAGGTGAAGTCATCGCCGAGGATACTTCCTCCTATATTTTAAGGGCTGTACTCAGTAAAAAGGAACCTGAGCATGTCAAAGATCCGGAGATGACTGCGAAAAAGCTTGCTAAATATATCGACATGGATGAACAGGACATCTATGAAAGGTTAACGAAAAAAAAGGCATACCAGGTAGAGTTCGGTAGTGCCGGCAAGGATCTGACTCAGGTCGTCAAGCAGAAAATAGAAAAATTGGAACTGCCGGGAATTACATTCGGAAGAACCAATAAACGTTTTTATCCTAATGGAATCTTCGCATCCCATCTGATTGGCTATGTAGAAAAAGATGAAAAAACGGGAGAAACGGCTGGTAAGTTCGGCATTGAAAAGTATCTCAATAAACAATTGCAGGAAACAAACGGGGAGCTGACATATGACAGTGACTCTTGGGGCTTCCTTTTGCCGGATACAAAGGAAAAGGTGGTTGCTCCGGATAATGGCAATGATGTCATGCTTACCATCGACAAGAAAATACAAACGCTCCTGGAAGATTCGATGAGCAAAGTGCAACAAAAATACGATCCCGAGGAAATCATAGCGATTGTTTCCAATCCCAAAACAGGGGAGATTATGGCGATGGGGCAAAGGCCTTCCTTCAACCCAACAACGAGAGTCGGGCTAACGGATACTTGGCGTAACCTGGCTATTGAAGACTCCTTTGAACCGGGATCAACCATGAAAACATTCACCCTTGCCGCGGCTGTTGAGGAAGGGGTCTTTAATCCAAATGAAACTTTTGTTGCAGGAACTTACAAAGCGGGTTCAGGGGAAATTCATGATCATAGCGGAATCGAAAGAGGGAAGAGCATGACCTTTCTTGAAGGGGTTCAACGTTCTTCTAACGTCGCTTTTGCTACTCTTGCAATGGATAAGATCGGAGCGGATACTTTTCGTGAGTATTTGACAAAGTTCGGTTTCGATAAAAAAACTGGGATAGATTTGCCGAACGAGATAACCGGTAAAATTCAATACAAGTATAAGCTTGAAAAAGTTACCACTTCCTTTGGACAAGGTTCGACCGTTACGCCGATTCAACAGATCCAGGCTGCTTCCGCAATAGCCAATGACGGTAAAATGATGCAGCCGTACGTGATAAAAAGCATTTCCGATCAGGATACCGGAAAAGTTTTGAAAACGACAAAGCCGAAAGTGACAGGGCAACCGATTTCGGCAGAAACTGCAAAACAAGTCCGAGACTATTTGGAAACGGTAATTTCTGCGAAAAAAGGAACAGGGAAAAAATATGCACTTGATGGATATGAAGTAGCAGGGAAAACAGGAACGGCACAAATTGCTGGTCCGACAGGTAAATATTTAGAAGGGAAAAATAACTATGTATTCTCCTTTTTAGGTATGGCTCCAAAAGATGACCCGGAGTTGGTCATGTATGTGGCGGTCAAGCAGCCGAAATTAGGTGTATCTTATGTCGGGGCTGATCCTTTGTCAGAGATATTTAACCCTGTCATGCAAAATAGCCTGCAATATCTGAACATAAAACCTTCTGACGTTAAAAAACAAAAAGCCAATAAAATCGTTGACTATACGAATCAAACCGAGAGTTCAGCGGTCAAAGAGCTGAAGGATCTTGGCTATGATGTAAGTACGATCGGAAGTGGGCGTAAAGTGCTCGATCAATCCCCGAAAGCCGGTAGTACCCTATTACAGGGTGAAAAAATAATCTTGAAAACCGAAGGGGAAATGAAAGTTCCTGAGATGAAGGGATGGTCCTTGCGCGATGTCATGAAATTAGCTAAGGTTGCAAAACTGGATCTGAAAACTACAGGAACTGGCTATGTGAGTAAACAGGGTATCGAAGCTGGGAAAAAGATGAAGGAAGGAGATACCTTCAATATTGAATTAACCCAGCCTAAAGCTGCAGAGGATATACCGAATAAAGAGAAAACAGAGTGATGATAAAGAGGGAATCCAAACGGATTCCCTTTTTATTTCTTTAAAAGTTTCTTAGTCTAGCATCGGGCAGACAAGCATATATTGAACCATGTATGAAATGGAGGTGCCTGTTTTTGCGTGTTTCGAATGTTACTGTCCGAAAACGGCTGGCAATCGCATTGGCAGTGGGTATCGTTGTTTTTTTTATCATTGATGTCCGTTTGGGAATTGTACAATTTTATTTAGGGGATAAGCTGACGGGGCTGGCTAAAGATTCCTGGAGCAGGAATATTCCTTTTGAAGCTAAACGAGGTGAAATCCTGGATCGGAATGGTGTCGAGCTGGCAACGAATATTTCTGCGCCAACAGTCTATGTCATCCCAAGACAGATTGAGAATCCTGGGGAAACGGCGGAACAGCTTGCTTCAATATTGGATATGACAAAGGAAAAGGCTTATCAATGGTTAACGAAACAGGAGATGAGCGTCAGAATCCCGGAAGGCAGAAAGATATCTCACGAAAAGGCGAAGGAAATTAAAGCATTAGGGATAAAGGGCGTTTATATCGCTGAAGATTCAAAGCGTCATTACCCATTTGGTGAATATCTTTCGCATGTTCTTGGCTTTACGGGCTCCGATAATCAAGGGTTGATGGGAATTGAATTGTCTTATGATAAGGAACTAAGTGGGGAAAAAGGATTTGTTAAATTTTATTCCGATGCGAAAGGGAAAAGGCTCGAAAATATGGCCGATGACTATAAGCCCCCTGTTGATGGTGATAACTTGAAGCTTACGATCGATAGCAAAATCCAGACAATCGTGGAGAGGGAGCTCGATAATGCGGAGGCGACATATAACCCCGATGGTCTAATTGCCATTGCCATGGACCCGAATACAGGGGAAATATTGGCGATGTCGAGCAGGCCAACCTTTGACCCAGCTAATTTTCAAAATGTACCTTCAGAAGTGTATAACCGCAATTTACCAGTTTGGAGTATTTATGAACCAGGTTCGACTTTTAAGATCATCACCCTTGCTGCAGCGCTGGAGGAAGGGAAGGTCGACTTACAAAAGGAACATTTTTATGATTCCGGACATGTGGAAGTGTCAGGTTCTACACTGCATTGCTGGAAAAGCGGAGGACATGGGGATCAAACTTTTCTTGAAGTCGTCGAGAACTCATGTAACCCTGGTTTTGTAGAATTAGGGAACCGGCTTGGTAAAGACAAGCTGTTTAAATATATAAATGATTTCGGGTTTGGACAAAAAACGGGGATTGATTTAACCGGAGAAGGAAAAGGAATCATGTTCAACATGGATCGAGTGGGTCCTGTTGAGCAGGCAACCACTGCATTTGGACAAGGTGTTGCCGTAACGCCCATTCAGCAGGTGACAGCGGTATCGGCGGCTGTGAATGGCGGTACGTTGTATACGCCCTATATCGCAAAGGAACTGGTAGATCCAAAAAATGGAGAAGTACTGATGCGAAAGACCCCGCAGGCGAAGAAAAAAGTAATTTCAGAAGCAACCTCGAAGAAAGTCCGAGAAGCACTTGAATCCGTTGTTGCTAAAGGGAGCGGTAAAGGAGCATTCGTGGAGTCGTACCGAGTCGGCGGGAAAACGGGTACAGCACAAAAAGCTGAAAATGGCCGATACCTTGAAAATAATTATATTCTCTCATTCATTGGTGTCGCTCCAGCGGATGATCCGCAAATCGTTGTCTATATAGCGGTGGATAATCCGAAAGGAACAGTACAATTCGGTGGGGTCGTTGCTGCTCCGATCGTAGGGAATATCATGGAGGATTCACTTAGGGCCATGGGCATCAAGCCAAGAAAAAACCAGATTGAGAAGGAAACTGTTTGGACGGATCCTGTCATGGTTGAGGTACCTGACGTTGTGGGACTCAGCAAAAAAGAGTTGCAAACCCAGCTCATCGACCTTAAGCTGGATATTGCCGGCAATGGGGATAAAGTCATAAATCAAGCTCCGGATCCAGGTGTTAAAGTAAAAGAAGGGTCCACGATAAGAATTTATCTTGGCGAAAATACAGAATAAGTATAATATAATATATGAATAGTTAAAGCGGCTGAAGAATCATCAGCCGCTTTGTTTACGGAGTCGTGATAACCCCGTATAATTGAAATTGGCTTCTCGACAAGCCAAGACTAATCACATATAATGAATCCTCAAATTAAGTTGAGAGGGATGGAAAAATGAAGCTTCACAAATTACTATCTTATTTACACTCCTTATTTACGTATGAAGGAGAAAATCCTGAAATCACCTCCATTGAAAATGATAACCGTAAAGTCATAGACGGAAGTTTATTTGTTTGTATAAAAGGTTATACAGTCGATGGTCATGATTTTGCCCAATCTGCTGTAGAACATGGAGCTGCAGCAGTCATTGCAGAAAGGCAGCTTGACCTCGATGTTCCCGTGATCGTTGTCAGGGATTCAAGCAGGGCGATGGCAATGCTTGCCGATGCATTTTATGGCCATCCTACGCAAAAGATGCGCTTGATTGGAATTACAGGTACGAATGGAAAAACGACCACCAGTCACTTATTGGAAAAGATTTTCGAGGATCGAAATGAAAAAACAGGATTGATTGGCACGATGTATACAAAAGTTGCCGATACGGTATACGAAACTAAGAATACGACGCCAGATAGCGTTACACTGCAGAAGGCTTTTCATGAAATGGCCGAAGCGTCTGTTTCCACGGCCATTATGGAAGTTTCTTCGCATGCACTTGAGCTTGGTCGCGTCCATGGCTGTGATTATGATATTGCCGTTTTTACGAATCTCACACAGGATCATTTGGATTTCCATAAAACCATGGACAGATACAGGCAGGCAAAATCATTATTTTTCTCCCAGCTCGGCAATGCCTACATAGAAAACCGTCCAAAATATGCTGTTCTTAATGTTGATGATGAGGCAACAGCTGATTTCATTAAAGTGACCGCTGCTACAGTCGTTACATACGGGATAGACAAAGAAGCGGATATCAGGGCCAAGGACATAAAAATTGATGCAAATGGCACATCATTCACCTTGACAGCGGGCAAAGAGGAGCGTTTCATTCAGCTGAAGCTAATTGGTGAATTCAGTGTTTATAATGTTCTCTCAGCCATCTCAGCCGCTCTGTGCGCGGGTAACGATCTAGATGAGACCATTAGATCAATTGAGGATATAAAAGGTGTTGCAGGCCGTTTTGAGCTTATTACAGCAAATCAGTCCTTCCCGGTCATAGTTGACTATGCCCATACACCGGACAGTTTAGAGAATGTCCTAAAGACTGTTGGTGAGTTTGCTGAAAAGAAAATTTTTGTGATAGTGGGCTGCGGCGGGGACCGAGACAAGACAAAGCGTCCTATCATGGCCGAAATTGCATGCAGGTTGGCGACTGACCCGATTTTCACCTCGGATAATCCACGCAGTGAAGATGCTGCCCAAATCCTGCGGGATATGGAAGCTGGTGTAGCAGGCAAAGAATATACGGTTATCGAAGACCGCAAGCAGGCGATTAATTATGCAGTTGCCAAGGCGGAAGAGGGAGACGTTATTTTAATTGCTGGAAAAGGTCATGAAACATATCAATTGGTCGGTGACGAGGTGCTTCACTTCGATGACCGTGAAGAGGCAGAAAAGGCGATTCAAAGTCGTTTGGGTTCAGTATGAACCAGCGGTGAATTTGTCCCGTCAACAAACAAGAAATGACAACAAGCAGAATTTTATTTTGAATTGTGTTAGGAATGAGGGAGTAAGGAATGTTGGAACAAGTAATTTTTTATACGATTTTGGTGGCGTTTTTAGTAACCGTTCTTCTTTCGCCGGTTTTCATCCCGTTTTTACGAAGATTGAAATTCGGGCAAAGTATCAGGGAAGAAGGCCCACAATCGCATCTGAAGAAAACGGGAACACCCACCATGGGCGGTTTGGTCATATTACTATCTGTTACTATCGCTACACTTGTCATGACTTTTAAATTTTCGGAACCATCAACAGAAACTTATTTATTATTATTCGTTACTTTAGGATTTGGTTTATTAGGTTTCTTGGACGATTTCATCAAAGTGGTGATGAAACGTAATCTAGGACTGACTTCAAAGCAAAAACTGCTTGGACAAATTGTGATTTCGGTCATCTTTTACTTCGTCTTTAAGCAGACAGACCGTTTTAATCCTGAATTGACGATTCCAGGTACAGACTATGCTGTTGATTTTGGCTGGTTTTATCTCTTCATCGTTATTTTCTGGCTGGTAGGTTTTTCGAATGCCGTCAATTTGACGGATGGGCTTGATGGACTTGTCTCAGGCACATCAGCCATTGCTTTTGGTGCTTTTGCCATTTTGGCCTGGAGTCAGTCACAATATGATGTCGCCATATTTTCTGTTGCGGTTGTCGGTGCAGTACTAGGATTTTTGGTATTCAATGCCCATCCTGCAAAGGTATTCATGGGGGATACAGGTTCCTTGGCACTTGGAGGAGCCATCGCTACCATCGCCCTGTTAACCAAGCTTGAAATCCTCCTGGTAATCATTGGCGGAGTCTTCGTCATTGAGACCCTCTCTGTCATCTTACAGGTAGGATCTTTTAAAACGACTGGTAAACGTATTTTTAAAATGAGTCCGCTTCACCACCATTATGAGCTTTCTGGCTGGTCGGAATGGCGTGTCGTCGTGACTTTCTGGACAGTGGGGCTGCTGTGTGCGGTACTCGGAATCTATTTAGAGGTGTGGATATAATTGAAAGAGACTGCAAAGTATTCAGAGAAAAAGATATTGGTATTAGGATTGGCAAAAAGCGGAGTGATGGCAGCTTCGCTTCTACATAAATTAGGTGCTTTCGTGACGGTTAATGACATGAAGCCATTATCGGAAAATCCTGAAGCCCAAGGACTTCTTGAACAGGGAATCAAAGTCATCTGCGGAAGTCATCCGATCGAGCTACTTGATGAAGGTTTCGAGTTGATCGTGAAAAACCCGGGAATCCCCTATCGGAATCCTATTGTAAAAGGGGCATTGGAAAAAGGGATTCCAGTTATCACGGAAGTTGAACTGGCCTATCAGATCAGTGAGGCCCCTTTCATAGGCATCACTGGTACAAATGGAAAAACGACTACGACAACATTGGTATTCGAAATGTTGAAAATCGGTGAAAAATCCCCGCTTATTGCTGGAAATATCGGTACAGTTGCTTCTGGTGTTGCTGAAAAAGCAAAATCCGATGACTCGATCGTCATTGAATTATCATCATTCCAGTTAATGGGGATAGAGGAGTTTCGTCCAGAAATCTCGATCTTGACTAATCTATATGATGCGCATTTGGATTATCATAGCTCCAAACAGGAATATGCAGAAGCAAAAGCTGCGATTACGAAAAATCAAATAGGCTCAGATTTCATGATTTTTAATGCAGATCAAGATGCCGTTTTATCCATGGCGAAAAAGACCAAGGCTGAACTTGTTCCTTTTTCAACTGAAGTGAAACATGAGAATGGCGCATATGTGGAAGAAGGTGCCGTTTATTTCCGAGGAGAAAAAGTCATTGATGTTTCAGAGATAGCCCTTCCTGGAAAACATAATTTGGAAAATGTGCTTGCAGCCATCTCGGCGGCCAAACTGAAGGGTGTCGCTAACGAAGCCATTCAGACTGTCCTGAAAACATTTTTTGGTGTGGAGCACCGTCTGCAGTATGTAGCGACGATCGAAAACCGTAAGTTTTATAATGATTCGAAAGCGACGAACATCCTAGCTGCATCCAAAGCGTTAACATCCTTTACGGAACCTGTCATCCTATTGGCAGGCGGGTTGGATCGCGGAAATGAATTCGATGAGTTAAAACCGGCTATGAAAAATGTCAAAGCCGTGATAACTTTTGGCGAAACTGCAGAAAAAATTGAGCGGGTAGCCAAAGAAATAGGAATAGCGAATATAAAACGTGTCGATAATGTAGAAAAGGCCGTGCCGGCTGCATTTGAATTATCAAATGAAGGCGACTGCATTCTTCTCTCCCCTGCTTGTGCAAGCTGGGATCAATATAAAACTTTTGAGCAAAGAGGAGACATGTTTATGGAGGCCGTGCATAAACTTAAGTAAGAGCTTTCGCAGAAGAGAAGTGAACCTGCTTCTACGTTGACACCTTGGAAAAAAGCGATAATGAGCCGTTATCGCTTTTTTTTTGACTAAAGTGCTGACAAGCAATCAGCATTGATGTTTATATTCGTACAGGCTCGAAAAACTTCCTCGAGGTGGATGTCCGTGCCATTAAAAAAATCGAATCCCGATCTTATTCTCATTATCGTCACCTTAAGTCTTTTGACCGTTGGATTAATCATGGTTTACAGTGCTAGTGCCATTTGGGCAACATATAAATTTGATGATTCGTTTTATTTTGCTAAAAGGCAGTTGCTGTTTGCCTGCGTTGGTGTCATAGCCATGTTTTTCATCATGAATGTGGATTATTGGACGTGGCGGACTTGGGCCAAGATTCTCATCATCATATGTTTTATTATGTTATTGGCGGTGCTTGTACCAGGTATAGGGATGGCGAGAAATGGATCGAGGAGCTGGATTGGTGTAGGTGCCTTTTCGGTACAGCCATCTGAGTTCATGAAGCTGGCCATGATCGCTTTTTTGGCTAAGTTTTTATCCGAACGGCAAAAGCTGATCACCTCTTTTAAAAAAGGGATGCTTCCATCCTTGGGTTTAGTGTTTTTGGCATTTGGATTGATCATGTTACAGCCCGACCTTGGAACGGGAACGGTAATGGTAGGAACATGCATCGTTATGATTTTTATTTCCGGGGCAAAAATCAGCCATTTTGTCGGCTTGGGGCTAATAGGGGTAGTAGGTTTTATCGGTCTGATTTTGTCAGCGCCGTACAGGATAAAAAGGATCACATCTTTTCTGGATCCTTGGGAAGACCCTTTGGGCAGTGGCTTTCAAATGATTCAATCGTTTTATGCAATCGGGCCCGGTGGATTGTTCGGACTGGGACTGGGGCAAAGCCGCCAAAAGTTTTTCTATTTACCAGAACCGCAGACCGATTTCATTTTTGCCATTCTTTCCGAGGAACTTGGCTTCATCGGAGGCTCTCTGGTCATATTGTTATTTGCACTAATGCTTTGGCGGGGCATTCGGATCGCACTTGGTGCCCCAGATTTATATGGGAGCCTTGTAGCGGTGGGAATCATTGCAATGGTCGCCATTCAAGTGATGATTAATATAGGGGTAGTAACGGGATTGATGCCAGTTACGGGTATCACCTTACCTCTTTTAAGTTATGGCGGTTCATCTTTGACACTTATGTTGATGGCGATCGGAGTGCTCCTGAATATTAGCCGTTATTCAAGGTTTTGACATCAGGAAAATATATGGTTGGCAAAGGGAAGCCCTGTTAAACGCAGGGTTTTCCTTTTTTTATTCTTACGATGAAAACCCTTGCAGGAAACTGATTTTGGAGGATACTTTGCCGGAAATTAGAAATAAATGAAATGCCGCTTAAATATTACCATGTATGAATGTGGGGGAATCCATAATAAATATTGGCAATACTGCTTTGTTTAGACTATAGTATAAGAGGGTTAGGCCGTACTGGGGCTTGCTTCTGCTCATTTTTCTGTTTAAAAGGTATTATCAATCTTGTAAAATAAATGACCTCATGTAAGAGGAAATGGAAATCATAACTTGGAATTTTTGGAACAACAAGGAGGTTTATCATGGATAAAGTGATAAAGCAATTAACTGAAATGAAAATCGGCAAAGTTCTTGAACGAGAACCGCTTGCGAATCATACAACTATGAAAATTGGGGGGCCGGCTGATTTATTCATCGTGCCATCATCCATTGATAATATAGAAAAAACGATGCAGGTCATCAAAGAACATGGGATACCATGGAGGGCGATTGGCAGGGGCTCGAACTTACTTGTAAGTGATGGCGGAATTGAAGGTGCCGTACTTAAATTGGATAAAGGACTTGATCATTTCGAGTTGAATGGCTGCGAGATTAAAGCGGGAGCTGGGGTGTCACTTGTCAGCCTTTCCGTTCAAATCAGTAAAAAAGGATATGCAGGATTGGAATTTGCCAGTGGGATCCCTGGTTCGGTCGGCGGAGCTGTCTATATGAACGCTGGTGCGCACGGTTCCGATATGAGTGTAATCCTCAAGAAGGCGCATGTCCTTTTTGAAGATGGAACCCTAGCTTGGCTTTCGAAGGAAGAAATGGAGTTTTCATATCGAACCTCTCTACTTCAAAAGAAACGACCTGGAATCGTACTGGAGGCCATTTTTCAATTGACAGAGGGCAATAAAACCGAAATCGTTGAAAGAATGCAGAATAACAAGAATTATCGAAAAGAAACCCAGCCGTATAATCTGCCATGTGCCGGTAGCATATTCAGGAATCCTCTTCCACATCATGCAGGTAAATTGGTGGAAAATGCCGGCCTGAAGGGACACTCGATTGGCGGAGCGCAGATTTCACCGATGCACGGAAACTTTATCGTTAACACAGGTACTGGAAGTGCTGCGGATGTTCAAGCCTTGATACAGCATGTGAAGGATACTGTGTATGATAAATTTGAAATTGAAATGGAAACAGAAGTGGAAATTATCGGCCGGAAATAACAGAGGATTTATTCTTTATATCCAAATATTGTGTTATAATGTGATACCTTTTAAAGTTTATTAAAAACAAATTTTAAGTTTGTCTTGAATCGTACTGTGTCATAAACCATCCATTTTTTCAGGAAGAGGTGAATGGGATGGAAAAGGGAAAAATCGTTTCCATTGAGGACCGCATCCCGAAATTAAAACAATTAAGAAAAAGCAAAGCAAACAGGCGACTTGTTCTTTTGCTTTCCCTTTTCTTCATTCTGGTTGCTTGTGTGCTGTATTTCTTATCCCCGTTGAGCTACGTGAAATCCGTGCAGGTAGAGGGGAATCGTTATTTTACTTCCAAGCAGATCATTAAATTGAGTAAGGTGAAGAAGGATCAAAGCATCTGGAAGGTTGATACAGGGACCGCCGCCGCTAATATCAAAAAAAATAAGGAAATAAAAAGCGTTCAGGTAACACCTGTATTTCCTAATTCCATTAAAATCACGGTTTCGGAACATAATAGGATGGCATATCTGTCCAATAATGGTAAGTTTGCTCCAATTTTGGAAAACGGGTCGGTTTTGGAGGAATTAGCAACAGGCGAAATTCCAGTATTTGCCCCGGTTTTAATTGGTTTCAAAGAGGGTAAAGCATTAAAGTTGCTTTTAGAAGAGCTGGACAAGCTTCCTGTCGAGATTCAGAATGCCATATCTGAAATTCATTATGCTCCAACCAAAACCGATGACTACCATATCGTCATGTTTATGAACGATGGGTTTGAAGTAAGTGCGACAAGCCGGACTTTATACGAGAAAATGATCCACTACCCATCGATTGTCAGCCAGTTGGATCCAAAGGTAAAGGGAGTCATTGATCTGGAAGTGGGTTCTTATTTTAAAGCATATGAAGACGCTGAACAAAAGGAAGGCACCAATGAGGAAAATTAATGGCAAACGGGTGGTCTTACCCCTAGTTTGCGTTGTTCTCGGATTTATGATTGCCTTCTCTTACAATCTGACCAAAGATGGTAAAGGAGTAGTGAAGGATAAAGCCTGGGATCAGGAATATGAGCTAAGGCAGCAACTGATCGAACAAGAGAAACAGAACAGGGATCTTCAGAATGAACTCCTTCAAAAGCAAGAAAATGTATCCAAAATTGAAAAAGACCTAGCGCAGGAAAAGCAGTTATTTTACAATTTGGCCAAGGATACGGAAAAATACCGGATGTTTCTTGGAAAAGTGAAAGTGAAAGGCACAGGCCTTCAGGTGACTCTTGAAGATGGTACAGATATGGACTCAGAGGCCAATGTTAATAACTACCTGGTTCATGAACAGCATGTCTTCAAGGTCGTCAATGAACTATACATATCAGGTGCAGAGGCTGTTGCGATTAACGGTCAAAGGTTAAATCATGATTCTTACATAGTATGTAATGGGCCTGTGATCACAATTGATGGCCATCAGCATCCAGCTCCATTTATCATTTCTGCGATTGGGGACCCTGATGTCCTGGGTGCTTCACTGGACTTACCCGGTGGCATAAAGGAACAGCTGGTTAATGAGAATATTATCTTTACAGTGGAAAAGCAAAAGAATATCATTTTTGATCCAATTATTGGAGGGTGATTAGATCGCCGGATTCGATGAAAGATTGGTGAGAAACTGGAAATGAAAAAAAAGCTTTCTTTTAGTTTAGTTACGTTGATTGCTGGCTTCATGCTCGCAATTCAATTCAATTTGGTGAATCACCCTGTCGTTTCCGATACAAGGGATATGTGGGAGCTGAAAAATGATTTATTGAAAGAACAGCAGACCCAGGCGGAATTAATAGAGGGTATCAGTAAGCTTGAGGGGAAAATTGCATCCTATGAAACAAAGAAAAATGAGAGTAAAGAGGAAGTATTACGTGACACCCTGACCGAATTAAAGACTGATGCAGGTTTGACCGAAATAAAAGGTAAAGGGGTAATCGTGTCTATACAGCCTATAAAAGAAGAAATCCTTCTTGGTAAGAGGATCGAGTATATTTCACCTGTATTGATCATTCGGCTCATAAATGAAATGTATAGGTTTGGCGCTGACGAAATTTCCATTTCAGGACAAAGGTATATTTCAACATCGGTTATTCGTGATATAAATGGGCAGCCGAAAATAGACGGATACCCTCTAGTTGATTACCCGGTCGAAATAAAGGCAATTACCGTTAATCCAACGAAATTGAAGCAGCGTATTGAAGGATCGGAACTTATGGATGATTTCTTTATAGATAATTTTGAAGTGCTGATTAAGGCACCTTCAGGTGAGTTGACATTGCCGGCCTACCAAAATGCTATTAATGTAGAACATATGGAACCCATTATGGATGGGGGGGAATCGTAATGTGGTTGCCAGTTTTTGGACTCTTGATTGGAATCACCCTTGGTTTTTTGGTGGATTTCGATATCCCCCATGAATATTCAAATTATCTCTCCATTGCCGTGCTTGCTGCTTTTGATACCTTATTTGGAGGCATAAGGGCTCATCTGCAAAACCTTTATGATGAAGTTGTATTTGTAACAGGATTCTTCTTTAATATTATTTTGGCCGCAGGTTTGGCTTTTCTAGGTGTACATCTTGGTGTAGACTTGTATTTAGCCGCAATCTTTGTGTTCGGCGTAAGGCTCTTTCAAAATATCGCCCTGATTAGAAGGATACTAATTGAAAAATGGTCCATTTCCCGGAAAAAGCAGAAAAAAAATCTATAATTTTAAAGGGAATTAAGTTGTAAATGACGAATAGTTTATGGCAGTATCTAGTTTAGAAATGATATCAGTTATGTTGAGAAGCGAACAATAAGCACTTGAAAACAGAAGAATCTACGAGTTTGTTTGGGAAATGATAAATGAACCGCATAATGAATTAGCGAGTTGTTGTAATCAGTTCTGTTATTTTATAATGAATAAGTCTATTAGATATAAAAATGTTATTCTACTAATACATGTAAAACCTGAAGGAGGTGCCATGGAATGAACAGCAACGAAATATACGTAAGTCTTGACATCGGTACATCCAGTGTAAAAGTTATCATTGGGGAAATGGTCAATGACACATTAAATATAATCGGCGTTGGAAATGTTAAATCAGAAGGGCTCAAAAAGGGTTCAATCGTCGGTATAGATGAAACCGTCCAATCCATTCAAAAGGCTGTCGAACAAGCAGAACGGATGATTGGGATGGAGATAACAAAGGTAATCGTCGGTATAAGTGGAAATCACGTGACGCTTCAGCCTTGTCATGGGGTAGTAGCGGTATCCAGTGACAATAAAGAAATTACTGAGCATGACGTTTTCCGTGTCAGGGAAGCGGCGGAGTTAATAACGATACCGTCCGACAGGGAAATTATCGACGTGGTGCCGATTCATTACAAAGTTGATGAACTTGATGAAATCAGTGATCCAAGGGGCATGATAGGTGTTCGGTTGGAAATGAGAGGGATTTTGATCACAGGTCTTCGGACAATTTTACATAATACGCTGCGTTGTGTGGAAAGGGCAGGGTTAGAAATAACCGATATCGCTCTTCAGCCCTTAGCAGCAGGTTCCCTTGTTTTATCCAAGGATGAGAAAGAACTTGGTGTGGCACTTGTCGATATTGGGGGAGGTTCCACGACTCTTGCAATTTTCGAACAAGGCTATTTACAATATACGTCTGTGATACCGATAGGCGGGGAAACACTTACGAAGGATCTTTCCATCGTTCTAAGGACAACGATGGAAGAAGCTGAGAAAATAAAAGTAAAGCATGGACATGCCTTTTATGATGACGCGTCTGAAGATGAAGTATTCCAAATACCGATCATCGGTAGCGACCAGCAGCAGCCCTGCAACCAGTTAATGCTTTCGGATATCATTGAAGCGCGTGTGACCGAAATATTCGAGTTGATTCAAGATGACTTGAGAAGACTTGGATTCCAGGATATTCCGGGTGGTTTTGTGTTGACCGGGGGCGTAGTTAAGATGCCGGGAGTCCTGGAGCTTGCTCAATATGTGTTCCAAAACCGCGTCAGGACAGCTGAACCGAACTACATCGGTGTTAGGGAACCACATTATACGACAGCTGTTGGTCTGATTAAACACGCATGCAAGAAAGAGAGAATGCAAAAAAACACCGCTAATAAAACTCCTGTAGCAGCTGGACAAGCACAAGAAGATAATGACCAGCGCAGCCAAAAGGTTTCTCAGAAAAGCAAAGAGAACACGGCTAAAAACCAAGGTGAAAAAGGTGAATCTAAATTCAAAAAAATCCTGGGTTACTTTTTTGAATAACAATCATTAAGAATCGGGAATTTCGTCAAAATAGGAGGATTGTCATGTTGGAGTTTGATTCTAATTTAGAACAATTAGCAACGATAAAAGTAATAGGTGTTGGCGGCGGCGGAAACAATGCGGTAAACAGAATGATCGAGCATGGTGTACAGGGTGTCGAGTTTATTTCTGTCAATACAGACGCACAGGCACTTAATCTATCAAAAGCAGAAATTAAAATGCAAATCGGTGGGAAGCTTACACGCGGTCTAGGTGCAGGCGCCAATCCGGAAGTAGGAAAAAAAGCTGCAGAAGAAAGCAAAGAGCAGATTGAAGAAGCGCTTAAAGGTGCCGATATGGTATTCGTAACTGCTGGAATGGGCGGCGGTACTGGAACGGGAGCGGCTCCTGTCATCGCTGGCATTGCTAAAGATTTAGGGGCTCTTACAGTGGGTGTTGTTACTCGTCCATTTACTTTCGAAGGCCGAAAACGTGCAACACAGGCTCAAGGCGGCATTTCATCCATGAAGGAATCGGTTGACACACTAATCGTCATTCCGAACGACCGTCTTCTTGAAATCGTCGATAAAAGCACGCCAATGCTTGAAGCGTTCCGTGAAGCCGATAATGTTCTACGTCAAGGGGTACAAGGGATTTCAGATTTAATTGCAGTTCCAGGTCTTATTAACTTGGACTTTGCCGATGTTAAGACCATCATGTCCAACAAAGGTTCCGCTCTTATGGGAATCGGGATTTCCTCCGGGGAAAACCGTGCAGCAGAGGCGGCAAAAAAAGCCATCTCCAGCCCGCTGCTTGAAACATCGATTGATGGTGCCCAAGGCGTACTGATGAATATAACAGGTGGAACGAACCTAAGTCTTTTTGAAGTCCAGGAAGCGGCCGATATCGTGGCTACTGCATCCGATCAAGACGTAAACATGATTTTTGGTTCGGTTATCAATGAAAACCTTAAAGATGAAATCGTCGTTACAGTGATTGCCACAGGCTTTAACGAGGTTGAAGCTTCAATAAGGCCTACTGGACGTCCCACACTCGGACAACAGCAGCAATCAAGACCTCAGGCACAACAAACGCCACAGTCAAACGTGAAGCGTGAAGTGAAGAGAGAAGAAGTCAATGAACAGCCTGCACGTAATGCTAATCAAGGTGAAGAGGCTTTGGACATTCCAACCTTCCTCCGTAACCGTAATAGACGTCGTTAATATCGACGTCATATGCCGTTCCCATTTGGGGACGGTTTTTTGCCGTTTAAAAGATGCATGCCTAAAAAAAGCACTCGATTCCAAGGACTTTGGAATAATGGGACTTTTATCCAGTGGTGTCACTCGATTCCAAGGCTAGCTGAAATCTTAATAATAGCATCCTTGATTGATGTCTAAATGTCCCTATGCGGTGGAAGACCTGTTTCCGCTGCATGATGGAGTATCTGGGGTAAGTACCCTCTTTTCGTTAAGCTTTCGTTCACTTTTCATACGTAAATGAAAAAAGAAAAGAGCATCGAGAAATTATTAAACTTTTAAAACATAAATCGACAGAAGTAAAAGGGAGCAGGATAGACTCTAAGACAGTATTGAAAATATCAATAGCTGTTTTTCTACAAAAAGGGTAAAAATGACTGAAAAACTCTTAAGTTTTCAGTACAAAAAGTGACACACTTTCTTAGGGCAGGTACGCTATACTTTTTGCTAGTGGAAGGTTAGCTCATAAAAGGAGGGTAGGTATTTGACCTTATATTTAGATGTGATCTGGTTATTGAATTGGTTATTTGACTGCCTCCTTTTATATTGGACCGCCATCATCCTCAAACGAAGGGTAGCTCTTTGGCGGGTATGCATCGGCGGGCTGATAGGCTCCCTCATTATCGTATTGGCATTCACTCCTTTTTATGCAATTGCCGACCGAGTGTACATGAAGATTTTAGTATCCCTGGTCATGGTGCTGGCAACCTTTGGGTTTAATAGGTTAAAACTTTTTATGAAATCGGTGGCCACCTTATATTTTGTGACGTTTTTATCGGGAGGAATCCTTCTTGGACTTCACTACCTATTTGAATTTCAAATCGTTTCCAAGGACCCTGGCCAATATGCAGGAATCAATCGTTTCGGTGACCCTGTCAGCTGGATATTTGTAATGATTGGCTTCCCGCTCGCTTGGCAATTTTCCAAGAGGACACTTGAAGGGATGGAGATGACAAAGCTTTCGCATGAACAAATGGTTTCGGTCTCGGTTAAAATTTCTGACTTTGAAGGTACGTTTCATGGATTGGTGGATAGCGGCAATCAATTATATGATCCGATTACACGTTCCCCAGTCATGATCATTTCACTTTCAGGCGGGGAAGCGGGAATTCCAGACGATATGCTAGAGCTCTTTAAAAACCCTGATAACCTGATTAGCCAGGAAGTACAGCCCGAGTATTCATGGACTGGTAGAATGCGTGTCATCCCTTTTAAAGTCGTTGGTCATGAACACCAGCTGTTAACCGCAATCAAACCGGATTACATTAAAATCTTAAAAGGAGAAAAAGAATATCATGTTAAGCAGGGTCTCGTATCGTTTACCTTTCAGCAACTCTCTCCCGACAATAGCTATCAATCTATCGTTCATCCGAAAATGTTAACCGGGATACCGGTGCAAAATGCCTCCTGAACTTTTTGATTCACTCTAAATTTAGACCCATAATCCGTTTATTAGAAGGGAGAATTATTTTGAAGAAATTCATTCTTCGGCTCACTTATTTTTGGTACAAACTATTGTTCAAGCTCGGATTGAAAACGGACGAAATATTTTATATAGGAGGGAGTGAGGCACTGCCACCGCCCCTTTCAAAGGAAGAAGAGGCAATTCTGATCAATAAATTACCCAAGGGCGATGAAGCTGCACGATCGATCTTAATTGAACGGAATTTAAGGCTGGTTGTTTATATTGCCAGGAAATTTGAAAATACGGGCATCAATATTGAAGATTTAATTAGCATTGGTACCATAGGTTTGATCAAAGCTGTGAATACATTCAATCCTGAAAAGAAAATTAAACTCGCTACATATGCTTCGAGATGCATCGAGAATGAAATATTAATGTATTTACGAAGAAATAATAAAATCCGTTCTGAAGTTTCTTTTGATGAACCCCTGAATATTGATTGGGATGGAAATGAACTTCTGTTATCCGATGTTCTTGGGACTGACGATGACATTATCACGAAAGACCTCGAGGCAAACGTTGACCGCAAGCTGTTGACGAAAGCACTTACGCAGTTATCCGAGCGTGAAAAACAGATAATGGAACTCCGGTTTGGACTTGCAGGCGGAGAAGAAAAAACCCAAAAGGATGTTGCCGATATGCTGGGGATTTCCCAATCTTACATTTCACGTTTGGAAAAAAGGATTATTAAGAGGCTTCGAAAAGAATTTAATAAAATGGTGTAAAAAAATAAAGTGGATAAACGCCAATTAAATCAATACTTTGGCAGCCATAATGAAAAATAATGGTGATTTTCAGTTCTAGCCATGTGCATATTTTTTCCTCCCGCGGAAATACTGTTTTTTGTACAGCGCTCCTGTGAGGAGGGAATAATTTTGTCTCGTAATAAGGTTGAAATCTGCGGTGTGGATACATCAAAATTACCGGTTTTAAAGAATGAAGAAATGAGAAAACTCTTCAAAGAACTTCAAAATGGCGATATTTCAGCAAGAGAGAAACTGGTAAACGGGAATCTTCGACTCGTTCTAAGCGTCATTCAACGCTTCAACAATCGGGGAGAGTATGTAGATGATCTATTTCAGGTAGGCTGTATAGGGTTGATGAAGTCGATAGATAACTTTGACCTAGGTCAAAATGTTAAGTTTTCAACGTATGCTGTACCGATGATTATTGGAGAAATCAGAAGATATCTTCGTGACAATAATCCTATTCGGGTATCCCGTTCTTTGAGAGACATCGCTTACAAAGCTTTACAGGTAAAAGAAAAGCTCATAAGCCAGACCCTTCGTGAGCCGACAGCTGAAGAAATCGCCAAGGTGTTGGAAGTACCTCATGAAGAAATTGTTTTTGCATTAGATGCTATACAAGATCCAGTTTCCCTTTTTGAACCGATTTATAATGATGGCGGGGATCCGATTTATGTACTCGACCAACTGAGTGATGAAAAAAATAAAGATAGTACCTGGATTGATGAGATAGCTATAAATGAAGGAATGAGACGGTTGAATGACCGGGAAAAAATGATCCTTCGCAAACGTTTCTTCCAAGGGAAGACGCAAATGGAGGTAGCCGAGGAAATTGGCATTTCACAAGCGCAGGTATCCCGATTGGAAAAAGCGGCAATCAAGCAAATGAATAAAAATATCCAACAGTAGAAGCTGGACATGAGAAAAAGTTAGCTGAAGCGGGTAGGGCAAATGCCGATTACCCGCTTATCAGTAACTTTTCCATAGCGGCTTTTTTATTTTGTGAAAAACCCCTTTCAGAAGGTAAGTCATGAAATGAATGGACGTTTATTTATCGTATTCTTCATCCTTGAGTGAATCATGTCATATACATAGGAATAGGACCAACATCTATGATGAAATTTTGAGGAGCTGAGTGATGTGACCAGGATTTCCGAATTTCAAATTAAGGATATCGTCAATATAGCGGATGGAAAGAAACTAGGTAATATGTCAGATCTTGAAATCAATACGTCCACAGGGAAAATAGAGGCCATCATCGTTTCAAATGGAACAAGGCTAATGGGCTTCTTCGGCAGGGAACAGGATATAGTAATCCCATGGCGCAAAATAAAAAAAATAGGTGCGGATGTCATTCTTGTTGAACATCAGACAGTATTTCAAGCTGAGCTGAAAGATGAACGGTTTTAAAGGTACATGGCGCAAATATATGATACACTAGACTAAAAAATAAAGAGGTTAAAGGATGAAAGAGCCATTTGTTTTAATAAAAGACCAATATATGCTCATTGACAGCTGGAGACAACAAAATCTCCAGCTCGTAGCGGGCTTCACCACAAAGAATGGGGGAGTCAGTTCAGGGGATTTCCAAGCATTGAATACCGGTTTTCATGTCAAGGATAAGCTTGAAGATGTCCAGGGAAACCGCAGGATTTTAGCCGATAAGCTGTTGTTTCCGCTTAATGAATGGGTAGGGGCCGAGCAGACGCATGAAACGAAAATCCATCATGTTACCGAACGCGATGGCGGGAGGGGTTCAATGGATTATGATTCAGCCTTTAAGGCAACTGACGGATTCTATACGAAGGATCAAAATGTTTTATTGACTCTTTGCTATGCGGACTGTGTGCCTTTATACTTTCTTGCTCCGGCACATGGTTTGATTGGGGTGGCACATGCCGGCTGGAAGGGTACCGTTAATGGAATTGCACGAAAAATGGTTGAGGCATGGCTAAATGAGGGTATAAAGGCAACGGAGATATTTGCTGTTATTGGGCCGTCGATTTGTTCTAAGTGCTATGTAGTTGATGCTAAAGTCATCGATTTAGTGCAGAATTTGCTGGTAGATAATGACGAAAAGCCCTATAATTTAATCAGTGAAGGACAATATCGATTGGATCTTAAGCAACTTAATGCATTGATTCTTCAAAAATCAGGAATTCCAAAAAGTCAGATCGACGTTTCATCATACTGTACAAGCTGTGATCATGAATTGTTTTTTTCACATCGCCGCGATAACGGAAAGACAGGTAGATTGATGAGTTTTATCGGTTGGAAGGAGGATTTAGGGTAACAGTGAAAGTAGTGGACAATTTAAAAAACATCGAAGAAAAAATAAATATAGCATGTGAAAATAGTGGCAGGGACCGTGAAGGTATAAAGTTAATCGCAGTGACAAAATATGTTTCGGTCGAGAGAGCAAAGGAAGCATTGGAAGCGGGAATAAGCGATTTGGGTGAAAACCGTGACGAAGGGCTATTGAATAAATATGAAGTGCTGAAGGACAAGCCCAACTGGCATTATATTGGCTCCATGCAAACACGCAAAGTAAAAAATGTCATCGATAAAATTGCGTATATCCATTCATTGGATCGCATTTCTTTGGCAGAAGAAATTCAAAAACGCGCAAATGAGCCGATAAACTGTTTAGTGCAGGTGAACGTTTCAGGTGAAGAATCAAAACATGGCTTGAATCCTGAAGCGACAATGGATTTCATAAAAGGGTTATCTCATTTTGATAAGGTGAATGTTGCAGGATTGATGACGATGGCTCCATTGACTGATGATCAACAGGTTTTGCGGGAGTGCTTCCGGAAACTAAAGGGCATCCAGGTGGAAATACAAAATGCCGGTTTGAAGCATGCTCCCTGCACTGAATTGTCCATGGGGATGTCCAATGATTTTATGATTGCCATTGAGGAAGGCGCTACAATGATTAGGATTGGTACTGCACTTGTAGGCGAATAATTTTAAGGAGGTACGCTATAGATGTCGTTCGTATCAAAATTTAAATCTTATTTCGCGCTGGATGATGAGTATGAGTACAAGGATGAAGAGTTGGAAGAAGAGGAGGATGAACCTAAAGCCGTGAAGTCAGCTAAACAACAGCAGCCCGCTTCTGCAGGGAATAATACCAATCAGAATATCGTAAGTTTGCAAAGCGTACAGAAATCTTCTAAAGTAGTATTATTGGAGCCTCGAGCTTATGCAGAAGCCCAGGAGGTAGCTGACCATTTAAAAAATAGACGTGCAGTAGTTGTGAACCTTCAACGAATCCAGCATGATCAAGGAAAGCGAATCATCGATTTTCTAAGTGGGACTGTCTATGCAATCAGCGGGGACATCCAAAAAATCGGAACAGATATATTCTTATGTACCCCGGACAACGTCGATGTTTCCGGTAATATTACCGGCTTCGCCGCCGATGAGGAGTACGAAGAAGCGAGGTGGTAATGGTTAATGGGTTTAGTGCTTCAAGGTTTATATTATTTAATTGAAATTTATTCAATGGCATTAATCGTTTACATATTGATGTCATGGTTCCCCAACGCAAGGGAGACATCGATTGGTCAATTCCTGGAAAAGATTTGCGAACCGTATTTAGAACCGTTCAGAAAGTTCATACCGCCACTTGGCATGATTGATCTTTCACCGCTTGTGGCCCTGCTGGTGCTTAACTTTGCCAGCGGTTATGGAATCTATTACCTACAGACTTTAATAGGATGATCAACAACAATTAACCTAACATGCATATTACTACACAGTCGGAAAATTTCCGCCTGTGTAGTAGCAACGAAGTACAATTTAATCAATTCCTTATGATCGACCATTAATTTGATAACTAAGGAGCATTTATTCAATCATGAGTATTTATCAGCATTTCAGGCCGGAGGAAAAAGATTTTATTGATCAGGCAATGAATTGGATCGATCAGGTCAAGAATTCCTACGCTCCGAAACTATCTGATTTTCTTGATCCGCGCCAGCAGGAAATCCTTACTTCCTTATTAGGGAATGATCCGGATGCAAAACTGCAATTTAATGGCGGGAGCGATTTCGTAGAGCGAAAGCGTGTGCTCATTTACCCTGATTATTACTCTCCTGAACCATCGGATTTCAATATCTCCTTATACGATATCTCCTATCCAAAAAAGTTTGTTACGCTTGAACATAGGCAAATACTTGGAACCTTGATGTCACTAGGGGTAAAACGTGAAAAATTTGGTGATATAATAGTGACGGAGGAGCATATTCAATTTATCGCTGCCGGAGAGATGGATTTATACCTCACAGGAAACCTGGAGAAAATAGGTAGCGCTTCCGTTTCGATCAAAAGGCTTCCAATCGAGAATATCATCCAAGTTAATGAAAAATGGGATGAGCAAGTCACCACAGTCAGTTCCCTTAGGCTTGACAGTGTGCTATCGTCCGTCCTGAATATATCCCGTCAAAAAACCCAGGCCTTGATAACATCAGGAAAAGTAAAGGTTAATTTCAAGCAAACGGAAAACGTCTCGGAAGAATGCCGTGAGGGTGATACACTTTCAATCAGAGGTTTTGGCAGATGTAAAATAGCTTCAATTGATGGGAAAACCAAGAAGGATAAGTGGAGAATCTCGTTAGGCAGACAAAAATAATTCAATATCAAGCAGGATTCATACATTTATTGTCGAATATAGAGTTTTAACATACTAGAGTAGAAACCGTTCTGGAGGTGCCGTAATGCCCTTAACCCCGATAGATATACATAACAAGGAATTTAACAAAGTATTTCGAGGGTATGATGAAGATGAAGTAAATGAATTTCTCGATCAGGTCATTAAGGATTATGAATTGATTTTGAGAGAGAAGAAAGAACTTGAGGATAAGCTGAACGAGACTTATGATCGTTTGGGACATTTTACGACAATCGAGGGTACACTTAATAAGTCGATTATTGTCGCACAAGAGGCAGCGGAAGAATTAAGGCGCAATGCCCAAAAAGAAGCGAAACTGATCATAAAGGAAGCAGAGAAAAATGCGGACCGGATCGTCAATGAGTCACTTGTGAAAGCAAGGAAAATAGCGATGGATATCGAAGATTTGAAAAAGCAATCCAAAGTATTCCGGACACGTTTTAAAATGCTTGTCGGAGCGCAGCTGGATTTGCTGGACAATGACGATTGGGACCACCTGCTGGATTATGAAGTAGATGCGACTGAAATAGAATTAAATGAGAAAGTGGAAGAGGAAATTTAAACGATTCCTTGACTTTGAACACTTTTTTCGCATATAATTTTTTAACAATACTATTCATTATGACATTAGACGATGACAGGGAAAGTAAATTCTTCACACACTTATTTTTAGCGAACCGGGGATGGTGAAAGCCCGGAATAAGCGAAGATATTGAAGATCACCCTTGAGTTCTGAGTTGAACCTGCTTTTGCAGAAAGTAAATGAAGCGTTTCATTCACGTTACGAATGCTCGAGAGGTTGGATTCACTTTGTGAATCTTTCTAACCAGGGTGGTACCGCGGGAAGCAAAGCTTTCTCGTCCCTTTTTTAGGGATGAGAGGGCTTTTTATTTTGGCCGGATATCAAGTCATCGGTTCGAATGAATTTTTATAAAGATGGATGGAGGATTTTATAATGGAATACAAAGATACCTTATTGATGCCTAAAACTGAATTTCCAATGCGGGGGAATTTACCGAAACGTGAGCCGGAAATCCAAGAAAAATGGAATGAAATGAACATTTATAAAAAAGTGCAAGAACAAACGGAAGGACGGCCTTTATTCATTTTGCATGATGGACCACCATATGCTAACGGCGATATCCATATGGGCCATGCAATGAATAAGGTTTTAAAGGATTTCATTGTCCGATTTAAATCGATGAGCGGTTTTCAAGCACCGTATGTACCTGGCTGGGATACGCATGGGCTTCCAATCGAAACGGCATTGACAAAAAAAGGCGTGAAACGGAAAGAAATGAGCGTTGCCGAATTCAGAAAGCTTTGTGAAGAATATGCTTATGTTCAGATTAACAATCAACGTGAGCAGTTTAAGAGAATTGGGGTCCGTGGTGATTGGGATAATCCTTATATCACATTAAAGCCTGAATATGAAGCACAGCAAATCAAGGTCTTCGGTGAAATGGCGAAAAAAGGCTATATTTATAAAGGGAAAAAACCTGTTTACTGGTCTCCATCAAGTGAATCGGCCCTTGCCGAAGCTGAAATTGAGTATCAAGACAAACGTTCTGCATCGATCTATGTTGCTTTTGAAGTCACAGATGGCAAAGGTGTAATCGAAGAAGGCGTAAAGATCATCATCTGGACAACAACTCCTTGGACGATCCCGGCTAACCTTGGTATCTCATTGCATCCGCAATTAAATTACGTAGTAGTGGCTGTCGAAAATGAAAAATTCTTAATTGCCGAAGCGCTACTTGAATCGGTTACAGAAACTTTAGGCTGGGATAACCCGTCTATCTTGAAAACAGTAAAAGGGAGCGAGTTGGACCGCGCTGTTGCCAAACATCCTCTTTATGACCGCGAATCTTTAGTGATGTTGGGTGAGCACGTAACAACTGAAGCTGGTACGGGTTGTGTTCATACTGCACCTGGACATGGTGAAGATGACTTTATCATTGGGCAAAAATACGGCTTGGACGTACTTTGTCCTGTAGATGAAAAAGGGGTCATGACGGAAGAGGCAGGAGAATTTGCTGGATTATTTTATGATCAAGCGAATAAACCAATTACTGAAAAATTAACAGAAGCAGGCGCGTTATTGAACTTGACGTTCATTACACACTCTTATCCACATGACTGGCGGACGAAGAAACCAACGATCTTCCGTGCAACGGCACAATGGTTCGCCTCAATCAAAGACTTCCGCAGTGAACTTCTGGAAGCAATTGAAGAAACAAAATGGGTACCCGCTTGGGGTGAAACGCGCCTATTCAATATGGTCCGTGACCGCGGGGATTGGTGTATTTCCCGTCAACGTGCATGGGGCGTGCCAATTCCAGTCATTTATGCAGAAAATGGCGAGCCGATCATTACGGATGAAACCATCAACCATATTTCAAACCTATTCCGCGAACACGGTTCAAACATCTGGTTTGAGCGTGAAGCGAAAGATCTTCTGCCTGAAGGCTATACACATGAAGGCAGCCCGAATGGTATCTTTACAAAAGAAACGGATATCATGGATGTATGGTTCGACTCCGGTTCTTCTCATCAGGCAGTACTTGAAGAAAGAGATGACCTGCAGCGGCCTGCTGATCTTTATTTAGAAGGTTCCGATCAATACCGCGGCTGGTTTAACTCATCACTTTCAACAGGTGTTGCGGTCACAGGCAAAGCGCCATATAAAGGCGTGCTGAGCCACGGGTTCGCATTGGATGGCGAAGGTCGTAAAATGAGTAAGTCGATTGGGAACGTCGTCCTGCCATCTAAGGTCATGAACCAACTTGGTGCAGATATTTTACGCCTTTGGGTTGCTTCGGTGGATTACCAATCGGATGTCAGGGTTTCCGATCCTATTTTAAAACAAGTTTCTGAAGTGTACCGGAAAATCCGTAATACATTCCGCTTCTTGTTAGGGAACTTGGATGGATTCAATCCAGAAACCGATAAAGTGGCAGTCCAAGAATTACCTGAAGTCGACCGTTACATGCTAGTTAAATTGAATAAGCTGATCACACAATCGAAGCTAAGTTATGAAAATTATGAGTTTGCCACAATTTATAATATGGTCAATAATTTCTGCACACAGGATTTAAGTTCGTTCTACCTTGATTATGCGAAAGACATTCTTTATTGTGAAGCACCAAATGGAAAAGAGCGTTTGGCCATTCAAACGGTTCTTTACGAATCATTGGTCAGCTTAACGAAATTGGTGTCACCAATCCTCTCTCATACAGCTGATGAAGTATGGGCTTTCATTCCGGGAGTGACGGAAGAAAGTGTACAGTTGACATTGATGCCTAAGGAAATTTCCATCGATGATGCTGAAATCATTGAAGAAAAATGGACGGCGTTCATGAATGTCCGTGATAATGTACTGAAAGCATTAGAAGAAGCCCGGAACCAAAAAGTCATCGGAAAATCGCTGAACGCAAAAGTGATGGTATATGTTAATGAAGAAACGAAGAATTTGCTCGATAGCATTAAGGAAAGCTTTGAACAGTTATTCATCGTTTCCGAATTTGAAATCGCTGGCAATGTTGCAAATGCCCCGGCAGAAGCGGTTAAACTAGAGGATATAGCGATCCTTGTTACAAAAGCAGAAGGTGAAACGTGTGAACGTTGCTGGAATGTTTCGAAAGAAGTAGGTCAAGTGGAAGAACATCCAACACTTTGCCCACGTTGTGCAACAGTCGTGAAGAAGCATTATGTGAATCAATAATTCCAATAGGAAGGCCGGTCCCTTATTAAGGGACCGGCTTTTTTGTGGGAAAGAGAACAGAAAGGGCTGTAAGCATCCTACATTAGGGAATGTTGACTTTTTCTTCATTATCCAATATTATCCGTACTATAAAAAACAGACTTCTGTTTTTCGTATTAGTTATTATTTCTAGTTTATGCTACAATTCAAAAGTGAAGATTTGATTAGTTTGGGGGAAAAAGTGTGTTTTATTATTTAATAGCCCTTTTGGTCATAGCTTTCGATCAGCTGACAAAATGGATGATTGTGCAAAAAATGGAGTACGGAGAAAGCATTGAAATTATTGAAAACCTTCTATATATCACCTCGCATCGTAATCGTGGGGCAGCATGGGGAATTCTACAAGGTCAAATGTGGTTTTTCTACATCATCACCATCGCTGTCATTATTGGACTTGTCTATTATATTCAGAAGATGGCGAAGGAAAGCCGTTTGCTTGGAGTTGCACTTGCTCTCATGCTAGGCGGTGCGATTGGTAATTTCATCGATCGTGTTGCTCGTCAGGAAGTAGTGGATTTCGTTCATACCTATATTTTCAGCTACAGTTTCCCGGTATTTAATGTTGCTGATGCTTCGCTTTCAATTGGTGTCGGATTGCTCGTGATTCATATGTTTTTAGAAGAAAAAAAAGCTAAGGAGAAAGATAATGGATAAAAGGTTATACAGCATCGATGAAACACTAAAAGGAGTTAGGATTGATAAGGCTCTTTCCACTTTGAATGAGGAATGGTCACGTACTCAGGTCCAGCAATGGATTAAAGATGACCATGTTTTAGTAAATGGCTCGGCTATAAAGACGAATTACAAAGCGGTTCCTGGCGATACGATTGAAGTGACGATTCCTGAACTTGAGGAATTGGATGCAGTAGCAGAGGAAATGAATTTGGATATCTATTATGAAGATGCTGATGTACTCGTGGTTAATAAACCGAGCGGTATGGTCGTCCACCCAGCACCTGGACATGTATCAGGCACGCTTGTAAATGGCTTGATGGCTCACTGCAACGATCTTTCTGGAATCAACGGTGTGATGCGACCTGGAATCGTCCATCGAATCGACAAAGATACATCAGGTCTATTGATGGTTGCAAAAAATGATATGGCACATGAAAAACTTGTGCAGCAGCTTGTTGACAAAACGGTTACCCGTAAGTATCAAGCTGTAGTTCATGGAGTGATCCCTCATGACTTCGGAACAATTGATGCACCGATTGGCCGGGATAAAAAGGATCGCCAAAGCATGACTGTCACAGATTCAAATTCCAAAAATGCTGTTACACATTTCCGGGTCATTGAACGTTTCAAAGACTTCACTTTGGTGGAATGCCAGCTTGAAACAGGCAGGACGCATCAAATCCGTGTTCACATGAAATACATTGGGTTCCCACTTGCCGGAGATCCGAAATATGGTCCGAAAAAGACCCTGAAATTAGATGGACAAGCATTGCACGCCGGTCTTCTGGGTTTCATTCATCCACGTACAAATGAGTATATGGAGTTCGAAGCTCCGATTCCGGAAGAGTTTGAAAATCTAATTAATCAATTGCGTAGAAGTAAGGATTGACAAATACGTTTTTCTGATATATTATAATAACAACTTAATAAGAACCTTTAACACAGTTCAGAGAGACTGAGAAGGAAACGGATGCGCTAATTGGGATAATTCTACCCATGGCGATAAAATCCTCATGCCTTCTTGGCATGAGGATTTTTTTATTGAAGAAAACCAATCAGAAATAGGGAATCGGGGTGGCCGACATGTTGAATGAGAAAGCCATAGTACTTGATGAACAGGCCATTAGCAGAGCCTTGACGAGAATTGCCCATGAAATTATTGAAAAAAATAAGGGTATTGAAAATTGCGTCTTAATCGGGATCCGTACACGCGGGATTTTCCTCGCCGACCGGCTTGCAAAGCGCATCAATCAAATAGAAGGTAAGGAAATAGAGCTGGGTGAACTGGATATTACACTTTATCGCGATGACCTCTCGAAAAAGTCCAATGATGGGGAACCCGTAGTAAAAGGTTCAGACATTCCGGTCAATATCAGCAACAAGAAAGTGATTTTAGTGGATGATGTTCTTTTTACCGGCAGAACCGTTAGAGCGGCAATGGATGCTCTGGTGGATTTGGGAAGACCTTCGCAAATCCAGCTCGCGGTATTAGTTGACAGGGGACATAGGGAACTGCCGATACGTGCGGATTTCGTCGGAAAAAACGTTCCGACTTCCCAATCTGAAAAAATTACAGTAACCTTAACAGAAGTAGATGAAATAGATCAAGTCACTATATTAGAAAAATAAACAACATGAAAATTTCATAACCCTTTTAAAGACAGTCCAGAGAGGCTGGCAAAGGGAGTCAATCGGGAGAGTTGTGTCTATGTATAGGCATTCCGCCTTCTGAGAAACCCTCTTTGTATAACTGCAAAGAGGGTTTTTGCAGTCTTGATGCAATTTTCATGAGGGGGATTCGGAAATGGAAGAAACAAAAAGGGACATCGTACTGGATGTCGAGGACGTGCCAAAGGCTGGCCAGTGGATAACGTTAAGCATCCAGCATTTGTTCGCCATGTTCGGAGCAACGGTACTGGTTCCATTCTTGGTTGGGTTAAGCCCGGCGGTAGCACTGGTTTCAAGCGGATTAGGAACACTTTCATACTTATTGATTACCAAAGGTCAGATTCCTGCATATCTCGGTTCATCTTTTGCCTTCATTACGCCAATCATCGCGGCAAAGGCTTTAGGAGGACCGGAAGCGGCCATGATCGGCTGTTTTGCAGCAGGGTTCATATATGGGATAGTAGCTTTGATTATCCAAAAAGTAGGATTGCGCTGGCTAATGAATTTGCTTCCTCCGGTTGTGGTTGGCCCAGTTATCATTGTAATCGGGTTAAGCCTCGCTGGAACGGCCGTGGACATGGCGATGTATGATCCGCAAAAAAATTACAGTGTCACTTATATTATAATAGCGCTAATAACTTTAGCGGTAACCATCATCTGCAACGTGTTCTTTAAGGGATTCATTAACTTGATTCCTATATTAATGGGAATAATAGTTGGCTACAGCTGTTCAGCAGTTGCGGGAATTATAGATTATGAACCAATTAAATCTGCACAATGGTGGGAAATGCCGAAATTCATGTTTCCTTATATAACCTATACACCGACCTTCTCATGGGAAGTCATTGCGATCATGGTCCCTGTGGCCGTCGTCACTTTATCAGAACATATCGGGCACCAGATGGTACTGAGCAAAGTAGTCGGAAGAAATTTTTTGGAAAAGCCCGGTTTGCATCGCTCGATTTTAGGAGATGGGGCAGGAATCATGATTGGTTCCTTAATCGGTGGGCCACCGCTCACATCGTACGGTGAAAATATTGGGGTCCTGACCATGACAAAGGCATTTAGTGTTTATATCATCGGGGGGGCAGCGTTAACTGCAATCATCTTTGGCTTTAACGGTAAGATTTCAGCAGTCATCAGCTCGATACCTACAGCAGTGATGGGCGGCATTTCCATCTTACTCTTCGGAATCATCGCATCAAGTGGCCTAAGGATGCTGATTGATAATAAGGTTGATTTTGACAAGAAAAGAAACCTGATGATAGCTTCAGTCATACTGGTGTTAGGTATCGGAGGCGCGTTTGTACAACTATCGGAAACAGTATCGCTTTCCGGCATGGCACTTTCAGCCATCGTCGGGATCCTTCTTAACTTGATTCTTCCGGACCGGGAAAAAATATCCGGAGACATCTTTGAAAAATAAGTGAAACTGCATCAAAACAATAGATCACCTTTTAAAAGAAGTCCAGAGAGGCTTAAAAGGGTGTTGCTATAAAGATGAATGAGAACGGGATAAAATGATGAACCATTCCTCGTACTCACAATTCTTTATGACCTACACCCTATCCTTAATGGCGGGGTGTTTTTTTATCCCCCGCATCACAAATGTGAAGGGAGCAGGATCGATGAAAAAGTTATTTACGATGAATGAATTGACTATAACTGACATTGAAAAAATATTACATGAGGCTGAAGGATTTGCCAACGGATCTGGCTGGAATCCTAAACAGCAGACCACAGTTGCCAATCTGTTCTTTGAACCAAGCACACGAACAAAATCAAGCTTTGAAATGGCTGAAAGAAAACTGGGTCTTGAGGTCATTCCTTTTGATGCGGGTACATCATCCGTGTTAAAAGGGGAAACCTTATATGACACTGTTAAAACGTTCGAAGCAATAGGCGTCAATGCCTTGATCATCCGTCATGAGCAGGATAATTATTTTGACGAGTTGAAAGAGAAAATCGGTATTCCGATAATCAATGCAGGGGATGGATGCGGAAATCATCCAACCCAGTCATTACTTGACTTATTGACGATAAAACAAGAGTTTAAAAGTTTCGAAGGTCTGAAGATTGCGATAATCGGGGATGTGAGGCATAGTCGGGTTGCAAAATCGAATGCAGAAGCATTGACTCGTTTAGGAGCGAATGTCGTATTTTCAGGTCCGCCTGGATGGTTTGACAGAACCAACAGTTTAGGAAGATATGAAGACATCGATCAAGCGATGGCGACATCGGATGTAGTCATGCTGCTTAGAATACAGCATGAAAGGCATATCGAAAAATACGACCAGGCAAATGGAGATTATCTGGAGAATTTTGGTCTGACCAAACAACGTGAAAAAAATATGAAACCGGGTGCGATCATCATGCATCCTGCACCAATAAACCGTGGTGTTGAAATAGACAGTGAATTAGTCGAATGCAGCCGCTCAAGAATTTTTAAACAAATGGAAAATGGCGTGTTTATAAGAATGGCCGTATTGAAAAATGTGCTTGAACAATCCGAAGGGGGAATCAACCATGAAAACTGTAATCAAAAATGGAGTATTGCTAGATAATCAAAATTCATTCAAAAAAGCAGACATTGAAATAGAAGGAAAGGTCATCACAAAAATCGGCGAGAACTTATCAACGGAAAATTGTAAGGTTGTTGACGCTGAAGGGTTACTTATTACATCAGGGTTTATTGACCTGCATGTCCATTTGCGCGAACCGGGCGGTGAACATAAGGAAACAATCGCAAGTGGAACGCTTGCAGCGGCAAGAGGCGGTTTCACTACGGTAGCGGCAATGCCTAATACAAGGCCAGTTCCTGATACAGTGGAAAATCTTGAAGCTCTTAACCGGAAAATTGAAGAAACGGCGCATGTCAGGGTCCTCCCTTATGCATCCATAACGATTAGGGAAGCCGGCAAGGAGTTGACCGACTTTTCTTCATTAAAACAAACGGGTGCTTTCGCCTTTACGGACGATGGCGTAGGAATTCAAGAAGCCGGGATGATGTTTGAAGCGATGAAACGGGCAGCCGCACAGGATATGGCCATAGTCGCTCATTGTGAAGATAATAGCTTGATCAATAAAGGCTCCGTCCATGAAGGAAGATTCTCAAAGGAACAGGGGATCAATGGAATTCCGTCAGTATGTGAAGCTGTACATATTGCCCGGGATATCCTCCTTGCGGAAGCGGCAAACTGTCATTATCACGTTTGCCATATATCCACGAAGGAATCGGTTAGAACGGTGAGGGATGCCAAACGTGCAGGTATTCGTGTCACAGCCGAAGTTACACCGCATCATTTATTATTGTGTGAAGATGATATACCGGGACTTGATACGAATTATAAAATGAACCCGCCATTAAGGGGGCGTGAAGATCGGGACGCGCTGATAGAAGGACTGCTTGACGGAACAATCGATTTTATAGCAACAGACCATGCACCGCATGCGGCTGATGAAAAAGCGCAGGGAATGCAGCTAGCTCCTTTCGGAATAGTGGGATTGGAAACGGCTTTCCCGTTGCTTTACACCGAATTGGTTAAAAAGGGCGTCATAACATTAAAGCAATTGGTCGATTTCCTGACGGTCAAACCAGCTGAAAGTTTCTCGCTTCCTTATGGAGAGCTAAAGGAAGGTGCTACGGCCGATATCGTGCTCATCGATTTGGAAACGGAAAAAGGAATTAATAATGAAGAGTTTGCTTCAAAAGGAAAAAATACACCTTTTAATGAAAAGAAATGTTATGGCTGGCCAGTCATGACGATTGCAGAAGGAAAAACAGTTTGGGAAAAAGGACGTGTTCAAGGATGAAAAGACAACTAATTTTAGAAGACGGTACGGTTTTCCTTGGGGAAGCATTCGGAGGGGACGTAGAAAAAATAGGTGAAGTCGTTTTTAACACAGGAATGACAGGATACCAGGAGATTCTATCCGATCCATCTTATTGCGGTCAAATCGTTACACTTACGTATCCATTGATCGGAAACTACGGGATAAACCGGGATGACTTTGAATCCATAAATCCGGCGATATCAGGATTCGTCGTTAAGGAAACAGCAGAACTTCCTTCAAACTGGCGAAACCAATCATCTCTTGATGAATATCTGAAAATGAAGAACATACCTGGAATAAGCGGAATCGATACGAGAAAGCTGACAAGGATCATCAGGAAATCTGGTGCACTTAAAGGAGCGCTCTGCAATATCAATAAAGATGCCGAAGAGGTTGTTTCCCAATTGAGAGCAACGGTAATTCCTTCTAATCAAGTGAAACAGGTTTCAACAAAAACACCTTATTCAAGCCCGGGCAGAGGCCCGCGGGTAGTTCTTGTAGACTATGGCATGAAGCATGGGATTTTACGTGAGTTAACGAAGCGGGGCTGTGATGTCGTGGTTGTGCCTTATAACGTTACCGCTGAGGAAGTGATGCAATATCACCCAGATGGTGTGATGCTTTCAAACGGTCCTGGAGATCCGAAAAGTGTTCATGAAACGCTTGAAATGATCCGTACAATCCAAACGGAAGTGCCGTTATTCGGAATCTGTTTAGGACATCAATTATTCGCACTTGCAAACGGGGCGGATACGGAAAAATTAAAATTCGGTCATCGAGGTTCTAATCATCCGGTTAAAGACCTTCGTACCGGGAAGATATCCATCACATCTCAAAATCATGGATACACAGTCGAAGAGCTTTCCATTAAAAAGACTGATCTTATTGTGACACATACAGCATTGAATGACGATACGATTGAAGGGCTGCGCCATAAAAAATATCCGGCCTTCACCGTACAATATCACCCGGAAGCATCACCAGGACCGGAAGACGCCAACTACTTATTCAATGAATTCTTACAAATGATTGAAGCTGCAAACACCAAGGGGGAAAAAACATGCCAAAACGCACTGATATAAAAAGCATCCTAGTAATTGGTTCCGGTCCGATCGTCATCGGACAGGCCGCCGAGTTCGATTATGCAGGAACCCAAGCATGTATAGCCTTAAAAGAAGAAGGTTATCGAGTGATCCTGATTAACTCTAACCCGGCTACAATCATGACAGACAGTGAAATGGCCGATGCGGTTTATATCGAACCGATCACATTGGAATTTGTCAGCAAAATCATTCGTAAAGAGCGTCCAGATGCACTATTACCTACCCTGGGCGGACAGACTGGATTGAACATGGCAGTCGAGCTTGCCGAAGCAGGAATCCTTGAAGAATGCAATGTGCAAATTCTTGGAACGAAACTTTCCGCTATCCAACAAGCCGAAGACCGTGACCTTTTCCGTACCCTAATGAACGATCTTGGGGAACCAGTACCTGACAGCGACATAATTCATAATTTGGCAGAGGCTTATACATTCGTGGAACGAGTCGGTTATCCGGTCATTGTTCGTCCGGCCTTCACGCTTGGCGGAACAGGCGGTGGGATTTGTGATAACGAAGAGCAGCTGATCGAGATTGTTGAGGGTGGCCTGAAAAGCAGTCCGGTTCACCAATGTCTGCTTGAGAAGAGCATTGCCGGTTGCAAAGAAGTGGAATATGAAGTGATGCGTGATTCCAATGATAATGCAATTGTCGTTTGTAATATGGAAAACTTCGACCCTGTAGGTGTCCATACAGGCGATTCAATAGTTGCCGCACCAAGCCAAACATTAAGTGACAGAGAGTATCAAATGCTTAGAAATACGTCTTTAAAGATTATCCGTGCCTTGAAAATTGAAGGTGGGTGCAATGTTCAGCTTGCGCTTGATCCGAACAGCTATCAATATTATGTCATTGAAGTGAACCCTAGGGTCAGCCGTTCGTCAGCACTTGCTTCAAAAGCAACAGGATATCCAATTGCGAAGCTAGCAGCAAAGATAGCCGTCGGTTTAACGCTTGATGAAATGATGAACCCTGTCACAGGCAAAACCTATGCGAGCTTCGAACCGGCACTAGACTATGTAGTTACGAAGATTCCGCGTTGGCCTTTCGATAAGTTCGAGAGCGCAAATCGCAGGCTTGGGACACAAATGAAAGCGACCGGAGAAGTTATGGCAATCGGCCGTACATTCGAAGAATCCATCTTAAAAGCTGTACGTTCCCTTGAAGCAGGTATATACCATCTTGAATTGAATGACGAGTTTGAGGATGGAAAAATAGAGAAGCGGATCCGAAAAGCGGGAGATGAACGATTATTCTATATCGGCGAAGCATTAAGAAGGGGGAAAACGATCGAAACCATTCACGAATGGAGCCAGATCGATTTATTCTTCTTGCACAAGTTGAAAAAGATAATCGACTTTGAGAAGGAGCTTCAAGAACATTCTTTTGATCGTGAAGTTCTGCAAAAGGCTAAAGAACTAGGGTTTTCTGATAAAACGATCGCAGAAATTTGGGAAGTTCCCGAAATTGACGTCTATGAGTACCGGAAACAACAAGGGATCATCCCTGTTTACAAAATGGTCGATACATGTGCTGCGGAATTCGAATCGGAAACACCGTATTTTTATGGGACATACGAAGATGAAAATGAATCCATCGTTACTGAAAAGAAAAGTGTCATTGTCCTGGGGTCTGGCCCAATTCGTATAGGACAAGGTGTAGAGTTTGATTATGCTACAGTACATTCAGTATGGGCCATCAAAGAAGCTGGGTATGAAGCGATTATCATCAACAACAATCCCGAAACAGTTTCGACGGATTTCAGTATCTCCGACAAACTTTACTTCGAACCATTGACTCTTGAAGATGTCATGCATGTCATCGATTTGGAAAAACCAGAAGGGGTCATTGTCCAGTTTGGTGGACAGACGGCGATTAACCTTGCAGATGGTCTTGTTGAAAGAGGAGTGAAGATCCTTGGTACTTCACTTGAAGACCTGGATAGGGCGGAAAACCGTAATAAGTTCGAAAAGGCACTTAAGGATTTAGACATTCCGCAGCCGAAGGGTAAAACCGCAACATCGGTTGATGAAGCGATCGTCATTGCTGAAGACATTGGTTACCCGGTATTAGTAAGGCCTTCGTATGTACTCGGGGGAAGAGCGATGGAAATCGTTTATAAACAAGAGGAATTACTGCATTACATGAAAAATGCTGTGAAGATAAATCCAGATCATCCTGTCCTGATAGATCGCTACTTAACAGGTAAGGAAGTCGAAGTTGATGGAATTTCCGATGGAGAAACGGTCGTAATCCCAGGAATAATGGAGCATATCGAACGTGCCGGCGTCCATTCCGGTGATTCGATTGCAGTCTATCCGCCTCAAAATCTAACGGAAAAACAAAAAGAAGTAATCATAGACTATACGACAAGATTGGCAAAAGGCTTGAATATAGTTGGTCTCTTGAACATTCAATATGTCATCAGCAATGAAGAAGTGTATGTCATTGAAGTAAATCCACGTTCGAGCCGAACCGTTCCATTCTTAAGTAAAATTACGAATGTGCCGATGGCTAACTTAGCAACCAAGGTCATCCTGGGCCATTCACTTAAAAGCCAGGGGTATGAATCCGGATTAGTGCCAGAACAAACTGGGGTCTATGTAAAAGTTCCGGTCTTCTCTTTTGCAAAATTAAGAGGTGTGGACATTTCACTCGGACCTGAAATGAAATCGACTGGTGAAGTAATGGGAAAAGATAGCACACTTGAAAAGGCTTTATATAAAGGGCTGGTCGCTTCCGGCTTCAAGATTGAGGGGCATGGTTCGGTATTATTGACGATATCTGATAAAGATAAGCAAGAAGCGCTTCTTTTAGCAAAACGCTTCCATAATATCGGTTTCAAGCTGATAGCCACCAGCGGAACTGCTGCCTTATTGGAGCAATCCGGAATACCGACTGCGATTGTTGGTAAAATTGGCGAAGAAGGCACAAACCTCTTGGATGTTATCCGAAACGGGGAAGCACAATTCGTCATAAACACTTTGACCAAAGGGAAGCAGCCGGAACGCGATGGTTTTAGAATCCGACGTGAATCGGTTGAGAATGGAGTAACATGCCTTACATCCCTCGATACGGCAGAGGCCATTTTAAGAGTGATAGAATCCATGACCTTCTCGGCAGAGGCAATGGGAAAAACGGAAAAAAGTCGTGAGGTGAGCCATATATGATCAAGAAGGAAAGAATGAAGGTGTTAACTCATAAAGAACTGGCCCCATCCATCTTTGAACTTACTCTTCAAGGAGAACTGGTTTCAGAGATGAAACAACCAGGCCAGTTTGTCCAAGTCAAGACAACAGAAGGCACAGAGCCATTGTTAAGACGCCCGATTTCAATTTCTTCTTATAACAGCAGTGAAAAACAGTTCACGATGATATACCGGGCTGAAGGTAAAGGAACGACGCTGTTATCACAGCGTAAACAGGCAGAAGCGGTCGATATCTTAGGTCCCCTTGGCAACGGATTCCCTGTTCATGAAGCGAAAAAAGGCGAAACGGCATTATTGGTTGGTGGTGGGATTGGTGTCCCACCCCTGTATCAATTATCAAAAATGTTGGTTGCAAATGGTGTCAGGGTGATCCATGTATTGGGCTTCCAGACCAAGTCAGCCATCTTTTACGAGGAAGAGTTCAGTGAATTAGGTGATACCCATATTGCCACAGTGGATGGTTCATATGGGACAAAGGGATTTGTTACGACTGTGATTGACAACCTGGAACAGGAGTTTGCAACGATCTTTTCATGCGGGCCTACACCAATGCTAAAAGCATTGGAAGCGGGCTATCGTGAAAAAAAGCTTTACCTGTCCCTCGAGGAAAGGATGGGGTGCGGCATCGGTGCTTGCTTTGCCTGCGTATGTCATACAGGGGATGATCCAACTGGTTTCAGTTACAAAAAGGTATGCAGCGATGGACCCGTATTCCGGGCAGGAGAGGTGGTATTATGAGCAGGCTTTCAGTTGAGTTACCAGGATTACACTTGAAAAATCCAGTCATGCCAGCATCTGGATGCTTTGGGTTCGGCCGTGAATACAGTCAATTTTTTGACTTGGATATTCTTGGGGCGATCATGATTAAAGCGACCACTCCTGAGCCGAGGTTCGGTAACCCGACTCCGCGTGTTGCGGAAACCTCTTCGGGAATGCTGAACGCTATCGGTCTGCAGAATCCAGGTTTAGAAAAAGTCATCAGTGAAGAACTGGCTTGGTTAGGTGGATATGATGTCCCTATCATCGCTAACGTTGCGGGTTCACAAATAGCTGACTATGTAAAGGTTGCCAGTGACATAAGTAAGGTGGGGAATGTAAAGGCACTCGAATTGAATATCTCTTGTCCGAATGTTAAAGAAGGAGGCATAGCTTTCGGTACGGTACCGGAAGTTGCCAAAGAGGTAACCAAGGCGGTCAAGGAAGTATCTTCGGTTCCTGTATATGTGAAGCTTTCACCGAATGTCAGTAATATTGTGGAAATGGCCAAAGCTGTAGAAGAAGGCGGGGCTGACGGGTTGACAATGATAAACACATTAGTCGGCATGCGTTTGGATTTAAAAACCGGCAGGCCGATTCTTTCGAACAGAACGGGTGGGTTATCTGGTCCTGCAATAAAACCTGTTGCGCTCCGGATGATTTATGAGGTGAGCCAGCAAGTGTCGATTCCAATAATCGGAATGGGCGGAATCGCTACAGCAGAAGATGTCATTGAATTTTTCTATGCAGGTGCCAGTGCTGTTGCGGTGGGAACCGCCAACTTCGTGGATCCCTTTGTATGCCCGACCATCATCGAAGAATTACCGAAATTGTTGGATGAGCTTGGGTTTGACCATATTTCAGAATGTACCGGAAGGAGCTGGAAGCAGAATGAAGCAGTCACTAATTATCGCCCTTGATTTCCCGGACCTCATTCAAACGGAAAGATTTTTGAGTCAGTTCCCCTCCGAAAAACTCGCTGTAAAAGTGGGGATGGAATTATTTTATCAGAATGGACCAGCAATTATTTCTTACGTAAAAGAGCAAGGCCATGATGTGTTTTTGGACTTGAAACTTCATGATATTCCGAATACGGTCAAAATGGCCATGACAGGCTTGGCAACTTTAGGAGCTGACATGGTCAATGTACATGCTGCGGGTGGTCAAAAGATGATGGAAGCAGCTATGGAGGGTCTTGATAAAGGAACGTCAGCTGGAAAAAAACGTCCTTTATGCATAGGGGTTACCCAACTGACAAGCACGTCGCAAGAACAAATGAACGTTGAGCAAAACATTGCCGGTTCTCTGGAGGACTCGGTCCTCCATTATGCAAAGCTTACTCAACAGGCAGGATTGGATGGCGTTGTCTGTTCCACTCATGAAGTAAAGAACATACATGAACGCATCGGACTTGAATTCTTAACAGTCACACCTGGAATCCGAAGTGCAGGTGGACAGACGCATGATCAAAAGAGAATTGCCACGCCTGAACAGGCAAGGGATTTTGGAGCGGATGCCATCGTTGTCGGGAGAGCCATAACGGGAGCTAAAGATCCATTAAAGGCCTATTTGGATATGAAAGCAGCTTGGGAGGGAATTTCATGTTAAATCAAAAGATAGCTGAACATTTATTGGAAATAAAAGCAGTGTACCTACAGCCGAATGACCCCTTCACTTGGGCATCTGGAATTCAATCACCGATTTATTGCGACAACCGCTTGACCCTTTCGTACCCAGAAGTCCGGAAGGAAATAGCGGAAGGGTTGAAAGGATTGATTGAACAGCATTTCCCTGAGGCTGAACTGATCGCAGGCACAGCAACTGCCGGCATTCCTCATGCAGCTTGGGTGAGTGAAAAATTAAATGCACCCATGTGCTATGTTCGCTCCAAAGCTAAGGAGCACGGAAAGGGCAATCAAATCGAAGGCCGAGCTATTCCAGGACAAAAAGTTGTAGTTGTGGAAGACTTGATTTCAACCGGAGGCAGTGTAATTACTGCTGTTAACGCACTAAAAGAAGCTGGCTGTGAGGTTCTTGGAGTCGTTTCGATCTTTACTTACGAATTGGAAAAGGGAAAAGAAAAATTCAATGCTGAGGGTATCACTAACCATTCGTTGAGTGACTACTCGACTTTGATAAAAGTCGCAAATGAAAAAGGGTATATCACAGCAGATGAATTGGAAAAGCTAAAAAAATGGCGGGAGAATCCGGCAGATACTGCTTGGATTTCAGCATGAAAATGGAGGTGGCCCAATCACTCAGGATTGGGTCACCTCTATTTTTTTACCATTCAATCCTTTACTTCTTCCTTTAAGCGAATGACAATATCGGCATCTGGAGTAATATACAAGGTTTGCTGCTGATCATAGATCACGAAACCAGGCTTTGAGCCATTCGGTTTCTTAACATGGCGAACTTGTGTAAAGTCAACGGGCACTGAGCTCGATTGCTTTGCTTTACTGAAGAAAGCTGCTAATACGGCCGCTTCTTTAATCGTTTTTTCACTTGGTGATTCATTTCGAATCACTACATGTGAGCCAGGGATATCTTTGGTGTGAAGCCAAATCTCATCACGGCGTGCGAACTTATTCGTTAGGTAATCATTTTGTTTATTATTTTTCCCAACAAAAATGAGATCTCCATCGGTAGCATAATATGTTTCAAGCTGAGGTTTTGCATTGGCTGGCTTTTTCATGCCTTTTTTCTTTTTTTGCCGGATGTAGCCTTCTTCCTGAAGTTCTTCGCGAATCTCCTCTATATCTTTGGGGGAAGCTGATTGGAGCTGCTGATGCAAGGCATCAAAGTAGGCCAATTCCAATTTTGATTTTTCGATTTGCTCTTGAACGACACCGACTGCATTTTTAGACTTTTGGTATCTCGAGAAGTACTTTTGTGCATTATCGGATGGATTTTTTAATGGATCAAGCGGGATGATGACCGTACCTTGTTCTTCATCATAATAATTGACGACTTCAATTTCCTTCATGCCTTTTTTCATTTGATATAGATTAGCTGTAAGCAGCTCACCGAACAACTGATACTGTTCCCCGCGTTCCGTATCTTTTAATGTTCGTTCAAGCTTCCCGATTTTTTTTGAGTTCTTTTCCATTTCATTAGTAATGAAACGTTCTACATCCTGGCTCTTTTGCTTAACCCGATCACGTTCTGCCTTTCCGAAATAATAACGGTCGAGCATCTCGCTTAATGAAGAAAAAGTACGCTGTTTTCCTGTCAGATGCTCTAGTGAAAGCATATAAAAAACTTCTTTATTGCCATCTTGTTTGATCGTCGCGGCATAGTTATGTTCTGAGATTTCTTGGATAAGCCCTGAAAAAGCTGATGGAAGGGTGGTGCTGTTGGCCAATCCAGCCCGGTAAACGGCTTCCTTTGCAGCTAAAGGTGAAATTCCTGAAAAATGGGCAACAAGCTGTTTATCTAGTTTTCCTGCATTGAAGTCAATATTCTTCCTGATATCGTCCTCCGTAGCATTGAAGGGATTATCCTTTTCTTGTGCGGGTGGCACCTTATATTCCTGGCCGGGCAATATCGCCCGATAGCTGTTCACTGCATAGGAAACATGCTTAATGCTATCTAAAATCATATTCCGTTCTTTATCGACTAAAACAATGTTGCTGTGACGCCCCATGATTTCAATGATTAACTGCTTTTGGGAAACATCTCCAAGCTCATTGCGGCCTTTCACCTCAAAGATGATCATCCTATCAAGTTCATATTGATAAATATCTTCTATCGTATAGCCTTCGAGGTGCTTCCTAAGAAGCATACAGAACATGGGTGCTTCTTTAGGATTCTCATAACTTTCTTCGGTCAATTGCACCCTTGAATAACTTGGGTGGGCTGATAATAAGAGTTTATGGTTCTTACCTCCAGCACGAACAACCAGTATTACTTCATTTTTATAAGGCTGATGTACCTTATTGATTCGTCCACCTTTTAATATAGAAGCGATTTCTTCCGTCATCGCTTTCGTAAATAATCCATCAAATGACATTCTATTTTTACTTCCTTTACATAAGATTTTCTATGATACTAAATTCTGCAGGGCGTTATCGATGTATCAGGATCGGCCCATTTTAACTGTATTCACTAATTCAGTTGAACTGGGTGAAAAGCTGGAGTTGCAGTTCAGGAATATTGAATGGATGCGATTTTAATAGATTCGTGAGATTAATTACAAAGTTTGTCCATTCATTATATTATCCGGATCGTTCTTCTTTCCGCAATTCTGTTTAATTATAGCATTATTTTGGACGAGTCTGAATAATCATGGAAGAAGAGCAGGTTGTTTTATGTATCGGTAAGCGGGCAGGTGTTGTTGGATGAGTAAAGCGAGAGCGCCTGTTGAGATGGATACAGGAGCCTATTTCATTCTATTCAAAGGGATGTGTGATACTTGATGGAGTTCAGGAAAATGAATAATCAAGAAATGGAGAAAGCGCTTCAAACAAACGTTACACACGGTTTGGACGATGATGAAGTAAAGGACAGGCTGCGAAAGAATGGCTTTAACGAATTGAAGGAAGGTGAAAAACAGTCAGCCATTCTGTTATTTTTCGCACAATTCAAGGATTTCATGGTCATAGTTTTACTTGCCGCGACCTTAGTCTCCGGGATTTTGGGCGAATATATCGATGCGATTGCCATCATGGCTATTGTTTTTTTGAATGGATTACTTGGTTTTTTTCAAGAACGGAAGGCTGAAAAATCCCTGGATGCCCTAAAGGAAATGGCAGCGCCGCAGGTCAACGTACTTCGGGATGGACACTGGCTGAAAATCCCTTCGAGAGAAGTTGTTGTGGGGGATATTCTGAAGTTTTCGAGCGGTGACCGAATTGGTGCCGATTTACGGATCGTCGACCATTCAAGCCTTGAAATTGAAGAGTCTGCCCTTACCGGTGAGTCACTCCCGGCTGTTAAATGTTCTGATCCATTGATGAATGAGGTCGAAGGTATCGGTGATCAGGAAAATATGGCTTTTATGGGAACGATGGTTACAAGAGGGAATGGAGTTGGAATCGTAATCGCTACAGGAATGAATACGGCGATGGGAAAGATTGCGAACCTCCTGCAGACTGCAGAAACAAAAGAAACACCTCTTCAAAAGCGATTGGAGCAGTTAGGGAAAATTTTGATCGTCACGGCTTTAATATTAACCGTGATCGTGGTGCTGACTGGCGTCATTCAAGGACATGACCTCTATACGATGTTTTTAGCCGGGGTATCTTTGGCTGTTGCGGCGATTCCCGAAGGCTTGCCAGCCATTGTTACTGTAGCCTTGTCTTTGGGCGTACAACGTATGATCAAACAAAAAGCGATAGTCCGCAAGCTTCCTGCAGTAGAAACGCTTGGCTGTGCAACGGTAATTTGCTCAGATAAAACAGGTACACTGACGCAAAACAAAATGACGGTGACGAAGGTTTGGAGTGGGGGGAAAACTTGGGATGTCGGCGGGACTGGTTATAATCCTGTCGGTGAGTTTTCTTTAGAGGGAGTTTCAGTTGCTCCGAAAAACCAAAATGCCTTGCTTCAAATAATTACATTCGGCATGCTCTGTAACAAAGCTGAGTTAAATGAGAATGGCAAACGATATATTTTAGAAGGTGATCCGACAGAAGGGGCGATGTTGGTCGCGGCAATGAAAGCGGGTTTGACAAGGGAACACTTATCTAAGCGGTTTACGGTAGTCAAGGAGTTTCCATTCGACTCGAGCCGCAAAATGATGAGTGTCATAGTGAAGGATGATAAAGATAATCATTTTGTCATCGTAAAAGGGGCCCCTGACGTATTGATCGCCCAGAGTGACACGATTCTATGGGAAGGAAAGTCGGAAATATTGAATCGCGAGAGTAAGGAAAGGGTGCAACAGGACATGAATGAGCTTGCCTCACAGGCACTTCGAATGATTGCTGTTGGTTATAAACCCCTTCCCAAAGGAACGATTTTACTTCATGAAACAGAAGCTGAGCGCAATTTGACCTTTATGGGACTGCAGGGCATGATTGATCCCCCCCGCCCAGAAGTGAAGCAGGCAGTTAAGGAATGCAGGGATGCTGGGATCAAAACAGTCATGATAACTGGTGACCATGTAATAACCGCAAAGGCAATAGCTAAAGAACTTGGTATTTTAAAAGGAAAAGACCGTGTACTTGAAGGAAAGCAATTGGCTGGTATGGAAGTTGGGGAACTTGAGGAAGTTGTTGAAAGTGTGTCGGTATTTGCCCGCGTTTCCCCAGAACATAAATTAAAAATCGTAAAAGCCTTGCAAAATAAAGGACATGTCGTCGCAATGACAGGGGATGGTGTCAATGATGCACCTGCGATAAAATCAGCGGATATAGGTATATCAATGGGTATAACTGGGACTGATGTCGCTAAGGAAGCATCTTCCTTGATATTGGTTGACGATAATTTTGCCACCATTAAATCGGCCATCAAAGAAGGCAGGAATATTTATGAAAACATCAGGAAGTTCATCCGTTATTTGCTTGCTTCCAATGTTGGGGAGATTTTGGTCATGTTTTTTGCGATGCTATGTGGCTTGCCATTACCTTTGATACCAATCCAGATTTTATTCGTGAACCTTGTTACGGACGGTCTGCCTGCGATGGCGTTGGGCCTGGATTCCCCAGAAGAAGATGTAATGAAAAGAAATCCAAGAAATGCAAACGAAGGTGTTTTCGGACGAGGGCTTGGCTGGAAGATCATCTCACGCGGTTTTCTGATTGGTATTTCTACATTGATAGCATTTTATGTGGTATATCGTGCAAATCCGGGTAACCTTGCTTATGCACAAACAATCGCGTTTGCAACCCTGGTACTAGCTCAGCTAATACATGTTTTCGATTGCAGAAGTGAACGTTCGATCTTCTCGAGAAATCCATTCGGTAATTTTTATCTAGTGGGGGCAGTACTGTCCTCCCTGTTATTAATGCTAGCAGTCATGTATGTGCAGCCTTTGCAAACCATCTTCCACACTGTACCGATTTCAGGAAGGGATTGGCTATTGGTAATAGGAATGTCATCCATCCCAACTTTTTTACTGGCTGGAACCTTTTTAGCAAGAAAAGCACAATGAAATATGATATAATCTTTAAGGTGGTAGAGTTTTGCTCTATTGCCTTTTTATTTTTGTAGTATTTTATTTGTAAGCTAAAGTTTTCATGCTGTAGCTAATATATAATGAATGTTAACGCGAAATTACTACATTATGCTTGATAGGATGTGGAACCATGGTTACCAGTATGACGGGCTATGGAAGAGAAGAAGCGGAAAACGAACAGGTCAAGGTTTTTGTCGAGATTAAGACGGTGAACCATCGTTTTTGTGAATATACGATTCGAATGCCGCGCCAGCTTTTGGTTTTGGAAGAAAAGGTGAAGAAAAAGGCGAATCAATACATAAGAAGAGGACGAGTGGAAATCTTCATTACGGTGGAAGGTGAGAGCCTGGTTGCCAAAAAGGTGAAGATCGATTGGGAGCTTGCTGATCAGTATGTGGGATTGATGGATGAAGCCAAGGGAAAATACAATCTGGAAAGTTCCATTACCTTACAGGATTTACTGCAACTTGAATCGATTTTCATGACGGAAGAAGTACCTGCAGTTCCTGCCGATTTGGAAGCCTTGTTATTGAAGGCTGTCATGGGGGCATTGGAAAACCTGAAAAAAATGCGGACTCTGGAAGGTCAGGAACTTGCCCTGGACATGAAATACCAGCTTGAAAAGTTTGGTGAGATTGTTGTAGGGCTCAAAAACTATGCACCTTCAGTCGTCGAGAAATATAAAGCCCGGTTGGAAATCAAACTAGCCGAGTTGACAGAAGGATTGATTGAAGATAGCCGTATTGTGACAGAAGCGGCCATTTTTGCCGATAAGTGTGATATAAACGAAGAACTGACCAGACTCGAAAGCCATGTACAGCAATTTTCAAGGACGCTTACCCATAGTGAACCAATTGGAAGAAAACTCGACTTCCTTGTCCAGGAAATGAATAGGGAAGTTAATACGATTGGATCAAAGGCAAATGATTCGGCCATTACCAAAGATGTGGTGGAAATGAAAAGTCTGCTTGAAAAATTAAAAGAACAGGTTCAAAATATCGAGTAGTCGGTTTATGATGAACCTAACAAGGTGACAATAGAAATATGAATGGGGGACAAAAATGTCAATTAAGCTCATTAATATTGGCTTTGGCAATATCGTTTCCGCAAACCGGATCGTATCCATCGTGAGTCCTGAGTCTGCTCCGATTAAAAGGATTATCCAAGATGCCCGAGACCGCGGATCCTTAATAGATGCTACATATGGTAGAAGAACCAGGGCCGTTATAATTACAGACAGCGACCATGTTATCTTATCTGCCGTTCAACCGGAAACGGTTGCCGCACGGCTTCAAGATAGAGATGACAGCGTAGAAGAGGGGTAACTGAAACAATATGAGAGAAAAAGGTTTATTAATCGTTTTATCCGGTCCATCCGGTGTTGGTAAAGGAACAGTAAGGAAGGCGATTTTTTCTCAGCCTGGAACGGCATTTGAATATTCAATTTCGATGACGACACGGCTGCCCCGCCATGGGGAAGTTGACGGAGTGGACTATTTCTTCAAAAAACGCGAGGAATTCGAAGCATTGATCGCAGAAGGCAAATTGCTAGAATATGCAGAGTTCGTCGGGAATTATTATGGAACGCCCGTGGATTATGTCCGTGAAACAATTGATTCCGGAAAAGATGTATTTCTGGAAATTGAAGTTCAAGGAGCTAAACAGGTCCGGGAGAAATTCCCTGAAGGACTTTTCATTTTCCTTGCTCCTCCAAGCTTGACCGAACTCGAAAGCCGCATCGTTACTCGCGGAACCGAGACGGAGGAAGCGATAAAAGGACGGATGAAAGTGGCCAAGGAAGAAATAGAACTTATGGATCTTTATGATTATGTTGTTGAAAATGATCATGTGGATGCTGCATGTGCCAGAATTAATGCAATTGTAATTGCTGAGCATTGCCGTCGGGAAAGAGTTGCAGTTTTATATAAAAAAATGTTGGAGGCGGAATAAACTATGTTATATCCATCAATTGATTCGCTATTACTTAAAATCGATTCTAAATACTCGCTTGTATCAGTGGCAGCTAAACGTGCAAGGGAAATGCAAATTAAAGATAATTGCCTTATAGCCAAACCGGTTTCCCATAAATCCGTAGGTCGTGCCCTAGAAGAAATTCATACCGGTAAATTGACTTACGATAATTCTTACGAAGAAAACTAAGAGAACAAATAAGCTTGACCCATCGGGCCTGACACCCTAAAGCAAACAGGATGCGTTACATTTGGAAAGTTGCTTCCTTCCTGCGGCCAAGGTGTCAGGCCTGTTTGTTTTGATTTCTCAAAGATAACGATGCCATTGATGAAGCAGGCATAGATATGAAATTTTTAAGGAAATCCATAAGTTATTGCGCATTTCAAATGAAATATCTTCAGTTATCGTTCATAATTAATAAAAATAGAATGTATAGTTAGGGGAAATTTGCATGCTTATCGATAAAAAAGTACTTCTTTGTGTCACCGGCGGGATTGCTGTATTTAAGGCTGCTGCCCTGACAAGTAAATTAACTCAAGAAGGTGCGCATGTTAAAGTGATCATGAGTGAATCGGCACGAAAGTTCGTGACGCCGCTTACTTTTCAAGCACTTTCGAGAAATGATGTGTACACAGATACATTTGATGAGAAGGATTCTTCAGTCATTGCCCACATCGACTTGGCTGATTGGGCTGACATTATCCTAGTAGCTCCAGCTACAGCGAATGTCATTGGCAAGTTAGCCAATGGAATCGCGGATGATATGATCACGACCACACTTCTGGCAACAGTGGCACCTGTTTGGGTGGCGCCTGCAATGAACGTGCACATGTACGCCCACCCGGCGGTTCAGAAAAACATGGAGACACTTCGTACGTTCGGATATCAATTCATTGAACCAGGTGAAGGGTATTTGGCTTGCGGTTATGTAGGAAAAGGACGATTGGAGGAACCGGAAACGATCGTGGCACATCTCATTCATTATTTTGGTGAACGGAAATCACAGCCTCAGCTTCTTAAAGGAAAGAAATATTTGATAACGGCAGGGCCGACTCGTGAAGCAATCGATCCGGTGCGTTACGTGACGAATCATTCCAGCGGAAAAATGGGATATGCCCTAGCTGAACAGGCAATTGAATTGGGCGCTGAGGTGACATTGATCACTGGCCCTGTGAACTTGACGCCGCCTTCCAAGGCCAGAGTAATACCAGTGGAATCGGCAGCAGATATGTATGAAGCGGTTTTCGGTCAGTTCGATTCCAGTGACGTTGTAATCATGACGGCTGCGGTGGCAGACTATAAACCGAAGAATTATCATGCTCAAAAGATGAAAAAGCAGCCAGGGGAAAATGTAATTGAATTTGAACGTACAAAGGATATCCTTAAGGAACTTGGTGAAAATAAAACCCATCAGATTTTGGTAGGCTTTGCGGCTGAAACGAACAATGTTGAAGAATACGCAAGAGGGAAATTAGTGAAAAAGAATGCAGACATGATCGTTGCCAATAATGTTACCGTCGCTGGGGCAGGATTTGGTACGGATACGAACATCGTGACCATTTACGATAAAAATGGAAGTGCTACAGAACTTCCAAAAATGAGTAAAGCGGATATAGCTAAAAGCATCCTGGCAGAAGTATCTCGCATGCAAAAGGAATGATGTCTTATGGATATTGCATCCGTCATAGTGGATGTACCTGCTAAACAAACGGATCGAGAATTTGACTATCGTATACCTGAAAAGTGGAACCTAGTCATCAAGCCCGGAATGCGGGTCATTGTGCCATTCGGTCCAAGAATGGTGCAGGGGTTCGTCACCGGATTAAAAGCTAAAAGCGACTTTGCGAAATTACGATATATAAAAGAACCAATGGATTTGGAGCCCATCCTTAATGATGAGTTGCTTCAGCTGGGTGACTGGTTGACCAAAGAGGCCATGTGTTTTAAAATTTCAGCCCTACAGGCCATGCTTCCGGCAGCAATGAAAGCAAAGTATGAAAAAGTGATCAATGTCATTGAAGATAAAAAGAATCAGCTCCCACCCTTCATTCAAAGTCTTTTCGGAAAGAATGATGCATTATCCTGGAAAGAAGTGATTGAAGGGGAGAATGCATCACTTTTTCAAAAGGAAATACAAAATGGCAATCTAGAGCTTGTGTATAATGTGAAAAACCGACTTAATAAGAAGACCGTCCGTGTCATTAAATCCCTGCTTTCCTCTAAGGAACTGAAAGAAATGGCATCAACCATTTCCAGCCATGCAAAAAAACAACAGGAACTCCTTCAATACTTTATTGAACATCAAGAGCCAGTTCCCTTAAAGGAATTGCTTGAATTGATCAACACATCAAGCAGTACCGTCAAATCCCTAGTGTCAAAAGGGGCCTTGGCGGAAATGGATCAGGAAATATACCGTGATCCTTATGAAAATCGTGTGTTCAAAAAATCCAATCCCTTTACTTTAACAGAAGAGCAAGCAGCTGCCTTGAAGCCCATCCATGAGAAAATAAATCATGATGAACATGATGTCTTCCTTTTATATGGTGTGACCGGGAGCGGGAAGACGGAAGTGTATCTGCAGGCAATTGCCTCTGTCATTGAAAAAGGGAAGGAAGCCATCATGCTGGTACCTGAGATCTCCTTGACGCCACAAACGGTGAAGAGGTTTAAAGAACGATTTGGAGAACAGGTCGCTGTCATGCATAGCGGTTTATCCGTAGGTGAAAAATATGATGAATGGCGGAAAATTCACCGCAAAGAGGTAAAAGTTGTGGTGGGCGCGCGTTCAGCCGTGTTTGCTCCTTTTGAAAACCTGGGACTGGTCATCATTGATGAGGAGCATGAATCCAGCTATAAGCAAGAAGAAACGCCAAGGTATCATGCTAGGGATGTTGCCATTGAAAGAGCGAAATCTTATCAGTGTCCGGTAATTCTAGGTAGCGCCACTCCTACACTTGAATCTTTTGCGAGAGCCAAGAAAAACGTCTATAAATTACTGACCCTTAGTCAAAGGATGAATAAAAATGCATTGCCAGCAGTGGATATTGTAGATATGAGGGAAGAATTAAGGACGGGAAATCGTTCCATGTTTTCGGAGCTGCTCTTCACCAAGCTGAAAGACCGGCTTGAAAAAGGGGAGCAAACAGTATTGATGCTAAATAAACGGGGACATTCTTCCTTTGTGATGTGTCGAAGCTGCGGATTGGTCATCAACTGCCCTAATTGTGACATTTCACTCACCTATCATCGCTTTAATGATATAATGAAATGCCATTATTGTGGGTTTGAAGAGGGAATGCCCTCCGTTTGCCCTGAATGTGAAAGTGAACATATAAGGTTCTTCGGTACAGGCACACAAAAGGTTGAAGAAGAGCTTGCAAAAATTCTCCCTGATGCTCGGGTGATACGAATGGATGTCGATACAACGAGTAAAAAGGGTTCACATGAGCGTTTGCTGAATGCCTTTGGTGAAGGAAAGGCTGATATATTGCTAGGCACTCAAATGATTGCCAAGGGCCTTGATTTTCCTAATATCACGCTTGTTGGAGTCCTTTCAGCGGATACTATGCTTCATCTGCCTGATTTCCGTTCTTCGGAAAAGACATTCCAGCTGCTGACACAGGTCAGCGGAAGGGCGGGACGTCATCAGCTTCCGGGAGAAGTGGTCATCCAAACCTATACACCTGAACACTATAGCATCGAGCTTTCTGCCTTGCAGGATTTTGATGCTTTTTATGAACGGGAGATGCATCTACGGAGGCAAAGTCATTATCCTCCCTATTATTACGTTGTCCTTATAACCGTTTCTCATGAAGACTTAATGAAGACGGTGAGTGTTACTGAGAAAATAACCAATTATTTAGGTTCTCGATTGAATCGGGATTCTATCGTTCTCGGTCCTGTTGCTTCGCCCATTAGCCGAATCAACAATAGATATCGTTATCAATGTCTGATAAAATACAAACGAGAGCCGGACCTTAATCAGCATTTACGTACACTTTTAGAGCATTATCAAAAAGAAACGGCTCAAAATCTTCTGCAGATTTCAATAGATTTAAATCCACAGATCATGATGTAATTGATTAAGAAATGGATGGTTTATGCGAGCTGTTAAAGCTTGCGTTTTTATATAATGAAGTGCTGTTTTTCATATCTAGGAGGGTACCTTTAATTTTGGCTATTTTACCGATTGTCATGTTTCCTGAAAAAATTTTACAACAAAAATGCGATAAAATAACAAGTTTTGATAAAAAGTTGGCAAAGATGTTAAATAACATGTACGAAACGATGGTGGAGGCGGATGGCGTTGGTCTTGCAGCACCTCAGGTTGGCGTGAAAAAGCAAGTGGCCGTCGTCGAAATAGAGGAAGGATCAGGTGTAATCGAACTGATTAATCCAGAAGTGCTGGAAATGGAAGGCGAACAGACTGGTGTTGAAGGGTGCTTGAGCTTCCCAAGTTTATATGGTGAAGTTACTCGCCCATACCGCGTAAAAGTGCGGGCACAAGACCGTAAAGGATCTTTTTTCGAGTTAGAAGCGGAAGATTTCCTCGCAAGGGCCCTTCAGCACGAAATCGATCATCTTCAAGGGGTTTTATTCACGAGTAAGGTCTCTCGTTATATTTCGGAAGAAGAGTTAGAAAGGTATGAAGAAGAATGACAAAAATTATCTTTATGGGAACACCGGATTTTTCAGTGCCGGTATTGAAAAGAATCATCGATGAAGGGTATGACGTGATTGCTGTCGTCACACAGCCCGATCGTCCAGTAGGCCGCAAAAAGGTGCTAACGCCGCCGCCAGTTAAGGTCGAAGCCGAAAAGCAGGGGATTCCTGTTTATCAGCCAGAAAAAATCCGTGAACAAGAAGAACTTGAAAAGATCATTGCATTGAATCCTGACTTAGTGGTGACGGCTGCTTTTGGACAAATCCTTCCGAATGAATTGTTGGATGCTCCTAAGTACGGATGTATTAATGTACACGCCTCCCTGCTTCCTGAACTACGTGGAGGGGCGCCCATCCATTATTCCATTTTGCAGGGGAAAGAAAAGACTGGGATCACCATCATGTATATGGCGGAGAAATTGGATGCCGGGGATATATTGACTCAGGCGGAAGTTGCCATAGGGGAAGAAGACAATGTCGGCACACTGCATGATAAATTAAGCAAGATAGGGTCAGATTTACTTGCAGAGACTCTGCCAAAACTTTTAAATGGGGGTTTACAGGCGATCAAGCAAGATGAGAATAAAGCGACTTTCGCACCTAACATTAAACGGTCGGAGGAAAAAATCGACTGGTCGAAATCAGGGGAAGTCATCTATAACCAAGTGCGTGGCCTGAATCCTTGGCCTGTTGCCTATACAACCTTAGACGGATCCACTTTGAAAATTTGGCAGGCAAAGAAACGTGAAGAGGGCAATCGTGCCGTGCCAGGCACTGTCATTGAAGTACAAAATGATGGTTTCATCGTCTCGACAGGCAACGAGACGGCAATACTAGTTACTGAATTGCAGCCTTCAGGAAAGAAAAAAATGCCGGCCAAAGATTACTTGCGCGGAGCCGGGTCGTTCATTAAAGCAGGCATGAAGTTAGGAGAACAGAATGAAGCAAACTAAAAAGGGAGTACGTGAAATCGCTCTCGATATTTTGGAATCTGTGGAGAAAAACCAATCCTACAGTAACCTATTACTGAACAACTTGATTAAAAAGCATCAGTTATCCGGTGTGGACAGCGGTTTGCTTACAGAGATAAGCTACGGTACCATACAGCGGAAGATGACTTTGGATTACTATTTGAACCCGTTTATTAAACAACCTAAAAAAACGCAAAGCTGGGTCATCAATTTACTTAGGCTTTCCGTTTACCAAATGGTCTATTTAGATAAAGTGCCAGATCATGCGATCATTTTTGAAGCTGTCGAAATTTCAAAAAAGCGCGGACATAAAGGGACTTCTTCAATGGTCAATGGCGTGCTTCGTAATATTCAAAGAAATGGGGTTCCATCTTTTGATGGTATCAAAGATGATCTGGAACGGCTTTCAATCGAAGTAAGTCATCCACTTTGGTTGGTCAAGCGTTGGGTAGAGCAATTTGGTTATGAAAAAACCAAGGAAATGTGTGAAATCAACTTGACTGCACCATTACAGACGGGACGGGCTAATTTAAAGAAGATTTCACGCAGCGAACTAATCAGCATTTTAACGGAAGAAGGATATGATGTTGAGGCAAGTGAAGTCGTTCCCGAAGCCATCGTCAGCTATAAAGGTAATCTTGCTCATTCAGAAAGCTATAAATTGGGGTATTTATCGATTCAGGACGAAAGTTCAATGCTTGTAGCCCATGCATTGGGTGCAAATGAAAATGATGCTGTACTCGATTGCTGTGCTGCACCTGGAGGGAAAACGACACATATCGCAGAAGGCTTGACCACTGGTCAAGTATATGCTCTTGACCTTCATGAGCATAAGGTCAAACTCATCAAAGAGCAGGCGGAGCGCCTAAAACTCAGAAATAATATTAAGACAATGGCCCTTGATAGCAGAAAAGTGCGAGAACACTTTAATAAGGAAGGGTTTGACAGGGTCCTGATCGACGCACCATGTTCAGGGTTGGGAGTCATGCGCCGGAAGCCTGATGTAAAGTATACAAAAACAAAAGATGATATAATGAAACTCTCAAGTATACAAAAACAATTATTGGAAGCTGCCGCCCCGCTCGTAAAGCAAGGCGGACGGTTAGTATATAGTACCTGTACGGTGGATAAAGAAGAAAATGACAAAGTCGCTGCAGCATTTTTGGAAAGCCATCCGGATTTTGAAAGCGATGCGACCCTGTCTGAAAGAATGCCTGAAAGCGTTCAGCCATTTATCGAGGGTCATACACTGCAAGTTTTTCCGCAATATTTTAGCAGTGACGGATTCTTTATTGCGAGTTTTAGAAAGAAGGTGCTGTAATGGCAGAAATCACAAAATCATCTAGAGTAAAAAAAGACACAACACCAGAAAAACCATCGATCTACTCATTAGAGCTTCACCAAATTAAAGAATGGCTTATTCAAAATGACGAGAAGGCATTCCGGGCCGATCAAGTTTATGACTGGCTTTATAAAAAGCGTGTCTCCAGTTTTGAAGATATGTCCAACCTTTCGAAATCTTTACGAGATAAGCTGGAATCACAATTCACCTTCACTACATTGAAAACTTTGATTCAGCAAACGTCCAATGACGGAACGATGAAGTTTTTATTTGAACTTCATGATGGATACTCGATTGAAACGGTGCTGATGCGCCATGAATACGGAAACTCCATTTGCGTGACAACACAGGTAGGGTGTAGAATTGGCTGTACATTCTGTGCCTCGACACTTGGCGGTTTGAAGAGAAATCTTGAATCGGGAGAAATTGTTGCCCAAGTCGTAAAAGTTCAGCAAGCACTTGACGAAGTTGAAGAACGTGTTAGTTCTGTAGTAATCATGGGAATCGGTGAACCGTTCGATAACTATGATAATATGATGTCATTCTTGAAGAATATAAATCATGAAAAGGGCTTGAACATCGGGGCACGTCATATTACCGTTTCCACAAGTGGAATCATTCCAAAAATCTACAAATTTGCCGAAGAAAGCATGCAAATCAACTTTGCTGTTTCCCTGCATGCACCGAACACGGAATTGAGAAGTAAATTGATGCCGATCAACAAGGCCTACAAACTTCCGGACTTGATTGAAGCCATCAAATACTATACAGAAAAAACAGGGCGCCGTGTAAGTTTTGAATATGGTCTATTCGGTGGCGAAAATGATACAGTGGAACACGCCGAAGAATTGGCAGATTTAATAAGCGGGATAAAATGCCATGTCAATTTAATTCCGGTTAACTATGTACCGGAACGCAACTATGTACGTACACCTCGGGACCAAATTTTTGAGTTTGAAAAAACATTGAAGAAGCGCGGCATTAATGTAACGATCCGAAGGGAACAAGGCAGTGATATTGACGCAGCCTGCGGCCAGCTTCGGGCCAAGGAGCGCAAAGAAGAGACGAGGTGACCCTATGAGGGCAATATTTAAAACAGACCGTGGAAAAGTCCGCCAGCATAATGAAGATAATGGCGGAATTTTTAAGAACTCGGAAGGCGTCCGCCTTGCCATCGTTGCAGATGGCATGGGCGGCCACCGTGCCGGGGATGTAGCGAGTGCAATGACGATAGACCTTTTGAAAAAAGGCTGGGAAGTATCAAGCGGGATCGAAACGGCAAATGATGCTGAGGATTGGCTGAAACAGCAAATCGTCTTGGTCAATCAGTTGCTTTTTGAACATGCCGAAGCAAATACGGAATGTAAGGGTATGGGGACAACGATTGTTGCAGCCATTTGTACCGACAAGTTTGCTACCATTGCCAACATCGGGGACAGCCGATGTTATTTGTATAATGAGAGCGGTTTTAAGCAGGTCACGGAAGATCATTCACTTGTTAATGAACTGGTCCGTTCTGGGCAGATTTCGAAGGAAGATGCCGAGAACCATCCACGAAAAAATGTTTTATTACGAGCCTTGGGGACAGAATTGCAAGTGGAAATGGACATTACGACGGTCATCTTTGAGGAAAATGATTTACTATTGCTTTGTTCGGATGGTTTGACGAATAAAGTGAGTGAACAGGAACTTGAAGATACGATAACCAATGGGCAGCCACTTGAAGAAAAGGCGAATTCATTAATAGATATGGCCAATCACTACGGTGGGGAAGATAATATCACTCTTGTGCTTGTTCAATTTACTGAAGAAAGTGAAAGCAGGTGAATTGAATGTTGATTGGTAGAAGAATCAACGGCCGTTATAAACTGATCGAGATGGTCGGTGGCGGCGGTATGGCGAATGTTTACCTTGCAAGGGATATGATTTTAGATAGGGATGTTGCATTGAAAATCCTTCGCATGGATTTTAATAACGACGAAGAGTTCATCAAGCGCTTCAATCGGGAAGCCCAATCGGCAACCAGTTTGGCCCATCCCAATATCGTAAGCATTTATGATGTCGGGGAAGAAGAGTCCATCTATTATATTGTAATGGAATACGTGGACGGTTTTACACTTAAGCAATACATACAAAAATATTATCCCATTCCAGTTGATAAAGCCTTGGATATCATGAAGCAAATCACGGCAGCTATTTCCCATGCCCATCATAATGGGATCATCCATCGTGACATCAAGCCACAGAACATTTTGATTGATAAAGAAGGAACCGTCAAGATTACGGACTTTGGAATTGCATTGGCCCTGAGTGCAACAAATATAACTCAGACTAACGCAGTCTTAGGCTCTGTTCATTATTTATCTCCAGAACAGGCTAGAGGCGGAATGGCCAATAAAAAGTCGGACATTTATTCACTTGGCATCGTCATGTTTGAATTACTGACGGGGAGATTGCCTTTTTCGGGTGAATCTGCCGTTTCGATAGCTCTTAAACATTTACAATCGGAAACTCCTTCGCCAAAACGCTGGAACTCTGAAATACCTCAGAGTGTGGAAAATATCATCTTGAAAGCGACAGCCAAAGATTCATATTACCGCTATGAGAGCGTAGACTCAATGGAAGATGACATTCGGACATCACTTAATCCTGAACGTTCAAATGAACTGCCTTTTACGATTCCTGAAGATCATGATGCGACCAAAGCCATCCCTGTCATTACGGACGATCAGCTTTCAAGCATAGATGAGACTATCATTAGAGGTCCGGAAAAAAATACTTTAGTCTATGCGGATGATGGGGAAAGTGGATCAGAAGCAGAGAGTAAATCGAAGAAACAAAAGAAACAGAAGAAACAGAAAAAACAAAAAACGAAATCGGAACAAAAAGATAAAAAACGAAAGAAAATGCCTGCCATTTTGGTGACCACCTTTTTAGTACTTGCCCTACTTGCTGTTTTATCTGTCACTGTTTTACCTTCCCTCTTTGGTTCGAAGGAAGTGACGATCCCTGAACTTAAAGGGAAAGAATTGGATGATGCCATTACTGAATTGCTTAAATTGGATTTGGTCATCGGAGATACGATTGAGATTGAAGATGAAGAGGTTGATGCGGACCTTGTGATCAAAACCAACCCTAAGGCAGGTAAGACTGTCAAGGCAGGCGCAGAAGTCGATATTTACCAAAGCATTGGTAAAGAAACGATTTCATTGTCCAGCTATGAAGGCCGAGATTACTCAGATATTAAATCATTGCTTGATAAAATGGGATTCAAAAACATAATCGTGACCGAAAAATATGATGACAGTGCTCCCGGTACAATCATAGAACAAAGGCCTTCGGGTGCCACTGATATCGTACCATCGGAAACGGAGCTTGAGTTAACGGTCAGTAAAGGGGAAGATTTATTGAGCTTGAAGAACTTAACAGGGTTCAATGAAACTGGCCTTAATGATTATTCCAGTGATAGTGGAATAAAGGTCGATGTGGAAAAAGAAGTCTATGATGATTCCGTTGCAGAGGGGCTTGTCATTTCCCAGTCACCAGAACCGGGTACGAAGGTGGAAAGGGGCAGTACGGTGAAAGTGGTCCTTTCAAAAGGGAAAGAAGAGATTCCTCCTAAGAAGGTAACGGAGGAAATCAAAATCGAGTATGATCCGGTTGAGCCGGGCAAAGCCCAAAAGATACAAATTTTCATTGAGGATATCAACAATAGCATGACGGAGCCTAAAGAAACATTCTTTATCGTGGAAAATGCCAAGCGAACGATCGAATTAACGGTTTCCCCGGATAAGAAAGCAGGATATAAAGTCATGCGGGATAATCAGGTCATCATCGACCAGGCCGTCTCTTATCCAGAATAAATTTAATAATTAGGAGTGTGGTTATGCCCGAAGGAAAAATTATCAAAGCATTAAGTGGATTTTATTATGTCCTTGATGGAGAAGAGGTCTATCAATGCCGGGGACGGGGAGTGTTCAGGAAAAATAAGGTAACTCCACTTGTAGGGGATTATGTTGTTTTTCAAGCGGAAAATAAAACGGATGGGACCGTTACCGAAATAAAACCGCGAAAGAATGAATTGATCCGACCGCAAATATCAAATGTAGACCAAGCCATCCTAGTCTTTTCGGCAGTAGAACCTGATTTCAGTCCAGCTTTGCTTGATCGATTTCTTGTACTAATTGAAGATAACGAGATCGAACCCATTATCGTTGTGACCAAACTTGACTTGGTTACTTCTGAAAACCAGCAGAAATTGTCTCAGTATATCAAGGACTACCAGAAACTTGGCTATACTGTACTGGAGACATCTTCAGTTACCGCTGGAGGCATTGAAGGACTAGTACCGTATTTAGAAGGAAAAACGAGTGTATTTGCCGGTCAGTCCGGTGTTGGGAAATCGTCTTTGCTGAATGCAATCAATCCTGAATTGGCTTTAAAGACGGATGATATTTCGTCACACCTAGGACGTGGGAAGCATACCACCCGCCATGTTGAATTGATTCACATTGGCTCTGGGCTTGTCGCGGATACACCAGGTTTCAGTTCACTTGAATTCATGGAAATGGAAGCTGAACGGTTATCCTATTGCTTCCCGGAAATGCATAAGCATGGGGAGGACTGTAAATTTCGGGCTTGTCTGCATGATAAAGAACCGAAGTGCGCTGTGAAGGGAGCGGTGGATTCCGGGGAAATTCCACTTTATCGATATGAGCATTATATGCAATTCTTAGAGGAAATCAGAGATAGAAAGCCGAGGTATTAAAATGGTTAAAATCGCACCATCCATTTTATCAGCTAACTTTGCAAAATTGGGGGAAGAAATTCTAGATGTAGAAAGGGGCGGAGCGGATTTAATCCATATAGATGTCATGGATGGACATTTCGTGCCGAATATTACGATAGGTCCGTTAATCGTCGATGCTATCCGACCGGTGACGAAACTTCCGCTTGATGTTCACTTAATGATCGCACAACCTGATCGTTATATCGAGGCATTTGCGAAAGCAGGAGCCGATTATATAACTGTGCATTTAGAGGCATGCACCCATTTGCATCGGACGATCCAATTGATTAAATCTTTTGGTGTAAAGGCAGGAGTGGTGCTTAATCCAGCCACACCAGCTTCCTTGATCCAACCTATAATTGAAGATATTGATATGGTATTGTTGATGACAGTTAACCCGGGTTTTGGCGGGCAAAAGTTCATTACATCCGTACTGCCCAAAATTGCCGAGGTGAAGGCGATGGCAGAAATGTATAATCAAGATCTGGAAATAGAGATTGATGGTGGAGTAAACGAAGAAACGGCTAAATTATGTATTGAACAAGGGGCGACAGTCCTGGTGGCCGGATCGGCAATCTATAATCAAGAAGATCGACACGCAGCGATTCAAAAGATTCGGGGAAAGTGATATAAGCCGACACTATCATATTCATATGATAGTGATCGGCTTTTTTTATCAATTAAACAAAGGCATCTTGGGTATGAATATACATAGAAAAGGATGATTTCGATGATTATTAGTATAATGGCTGGAGGTCCGGAATGTTTTTGGCCGGATCTGACGTGGTATAAGGAGATGACTGATCTTTGGGTCGGGGTTGACAGGGGAGTCTGGGCCTTGCTTGAAAAAGGTATCGAACCTAAGTACGGTTTTGGGGATTTTGATTCGGTTTCGGAAGATGAATATAAGAAGATTGAGCAAACACTGGAACAAATCAATCTATATTCTTCAGAAAAGGATGAAACGGATTTAGAAATTGCATTTAAATGGGCTCTAGGGCAAAAACCAAGTGAAATTCACATTCTGGGCGCTACAGGGGGAAGAATGGATCATTTTCTTGGTAATATCCAGCTGCTCCAAAAAGAAAGTGTCCTCCCTTTTCATGAAGACATTGATATATACATAGTCGATCAGCAAAATATATTCACAGTGAAAACAGCGGGTTCTTATGAGGTCGCTGCTTTGAAAGATAAGAAATACATGTCATTGCTCCCAGTAACGGCGGAAGTCAGCGGCATTACACTATCAGGCTTCAAATACCCACTGAGTGATGCAAGCCTGGAAATGGGTTCGACGCTTTGCATCAGCAATGAACTAATTTCCGAATCTGGGAATGTTTCATTTGAGAAAGGCATATTAATGGTGATAAGAAGCAGTGATTAAAATTCATGCTTAGAGCAGATTCGGATATAATTTTCAATCATCCTATATCCGCTTAAAAGCTTATGTTGTAATAGAAAAATTCCACTTCATCTTTTATTGTGGGATGCAAAGAGGAGGGGCATGATGAAATTTTATACGATTAAATTGCCAAAAGTTCTGGGCAGTTTGGTAAGGGCTATGCTCGGAGCGTTTAAAAAAGGCTGATACTTATCTCCATGACACCTCTCAATTTCAGGGAGGTGTTATTCTTCGGGATTTCTGGGGAATGATGAAAGGGGTTGGCCATCGATTAATGGGTGATGACTTCTTTTCTTGATGCAGACTAGACCTGATCATCGAAAATAAAACCATCCCCATTAAAATGCCGGCCAATACAAGTAAAAAGGCATCCTAAGAGGATGCCGTAACATTATACGCGTTCTACTTTGCCCGATTTAAGAGCTCTTGCAGAAACGTATACACGTTTAGGTTTACCGTCAACTAAAATACGTACTTTTTGAAGGTTAGCGCCCCATGTACGCTTGCTAGCGTTCATTGCGTGAGAGCGGCTGTTACCAGAACGAGTTCTTCTTCCAGTGATTACACATTTACGTGCCATGTTAAATTCCCTCCTAACTACAACAAGCTTAAGTTTTTCGCAGTCGTCTTAAGTCTTTGTAAAATACTTTAATAATTTATCATACCTACCGTTAGAATGCAATACTTCAGTTAATTACTTTCAAGAAAAATACCTTGACATACATACTTTGAAATTGAATTATATAAAGTGCCGTACGACATTTACTTTTAAAACCATTGACATTATAGTAAAATGTCTATAGTTGACTTGATTTTTTGGGAGGGAAAAGAAAATGTCTATCGAATTACAAACGAAATATGGACAAATTGATATCTCTAATGATGTTATCGCTACTGTAGCAGGCGGCGCAGCTGTGGATTGCTACGGAATTATAGGAATGGCTTCCAAAAAACAATTTAAAGACGGCATTGCCGAAATTTTAAGAAAAGAAAACTTTACTAAAGGTGTAATAGTCCGTCAAGAAGAGGAAGAAGTTCATATCGATATGTTTATTATCGTAAGTTATGGAACGAAAATCTCGGAAGTTGCTCATAATGTGCAATCAAAGGTAAAATACACTTTGAACAAAACTGTAGGATTGGCTGTTGAATCCGTTAACATTTTTGTACAGGGTGTTCGTGTGACGAACCCTTAAGTAATAGGAGGAAAGTTTTGTGTCAATTACAAGTTTAAACGGAAAGCGCTTTGCCGAAATGATCATTCAAGGTTCCAACCATTTAGCGGCTAACGCCCAAATGGTTGATGCGTTGAATGTTTTCCCTGTTCCAGATGGAGATACTGGGACGAATATGAATTTATCGATGACTTCCGGAGCGAAGGAAGTGCAAAATAACGTCCAGGAACATATTGGGAAAGTGGGTACATCTCTTTCAAGAGGACTGTTAATGGGCGCTCGCGGGAATTCAGGTGTTATCCTTTCTCAACTTTTTCGCGGTTTTGCTAAAGCGATTGAACATAAATCGGAAATAAATAGTGAAGAATTCGCCCAAGCCTTTGAAGCTGGGGTTCAGACAGCTTATAAGGCAGTAATGAAACCTGTTGAAGGAACCATCTTAACGGTTGCAAAAGATGCAGCAAAGCAAGCGGTTTCATCAGCAGCAAACCACCAAGACCTAATTCAGGTAATGGAAGAAATCGTTACGGAGGCCAATGCTTCATTAAAACGTACACCGGATCTTCTTCCGGTCCTAAAAGAAGTGGGAGTCGTAGACAGCGGCGGGCAAGGGTTGGTGTTTGTATATGAAGGCTTCCTTGCTGTGCTGAAAGGTGAGGCCCTTCCAGTCCGTTCTGCTAATGGCCCAAGCATGGATGACATGATCAATGCCGAACACCACATGAACGTACAAGGGCATATGAATACGGAAGATATCTTGTATGGTTACTGCACGGAATTCATGGTCCGATTGGAAAGTGAAAAACTTGCCAATAAATCGTTTGATGAAGAAAAATTCCGAAATGATTTAAGTGAATACGGAGATTCCTTATTAGTCATCTCTGATGATGAAGTTGTCAAAGTACATATTCACTCTGAACAGCCTGGCACGTGCCTGAATTATGGACAGCAATACGGTAGTTTAATCAAACTGAAAATCGATAATATGCGTGAACAGCATACTGCGATAGTAGGTGAATCGAATACATCGCTTCAAACGAAACCGTCAACCAAAGAGAAGTACGGTGTAGTGTCCGTAGCTATGGGTGCTGGCATAAGCGAGTTATTCAAAAGCATCGGCGCTAAGTCCGTCATCGAAGGCGGGCAAACGATGAATCCTAGCACGGAAGATATTGTTAAAGCGGTTGAAGAGGCATATGCAGATCATGTCATCATCTTGCCTAACAATAAAAATATCATCATGGCGGCCAATCAAGCTGCAGATGTACTTGGTGATCATGTGACTGTTATACCAACGAAAACGGTACCACAGGGAATGGCAGCATTGTTGGCTTTCAACCCTTCACTAGATGCTGAAGAGAATAAAAAAGCGATGATTGAAGCTCTTTCGTATGTGAAAACGGGCCAGATTACTTATGCTGTGCGGGATACCAGCATTGACGGCCTGGCAATTGAGACCGGTGACTTCATGGGAATCGCTGAAGGAACCATCAAAGTTAAGGATAAAGACATGACTCAAGCGGCAAAAGACCTTCTCTCCGATATGATTGACGAAGATTCCGAAATCCTTACCATTTTATATGGAGAGGATGCAACGGCAGAAGATGTCGAAAGTCTTGTTGCGTTTTGTAATGAGAATTTCGAAGACGTTGAAGTTGAAGTCCATAATGGGAAACAACCTTTATATTCTTTTATTTTTTCAATTGAATAAAAAGAGTATCATAAGATAAGTGGGACTTCATCGACTCTTTGTTTGAAGGACCTGAAAAAAATAAAAGGCAATAAACTGCATAAGTCATTAGGCTATGCAGTTTTATTTTTGTGAAATGAAGGATTACGAACAGCATGAATGGAATTACAATAAATTTGGCGTTATTATTAAACTAACTCCCAGTGTTTCCCTTGGGTTCAGTTCTAAAAAAGGAGGAGCGATTCATGAAATATAGAAGTGTGTTCGATATAATTGGTCCTGTTATGATTGGTCCCTCTAGTTCCCATACAGCAGGGGCTGCAAGAATCGGTAGGGTTGCCAGGCATTTATTCGACCGGGAACCTGAATGGGCCCATATTTCTTTTTACGGATCGTTTGCTAAAACCTATAAAGGCCATGGAACGGATGTAGCCATTGTAGGAGGCTTACTTGACTTTGATACATTTGATGAGAGAATCAAAGAATCGCTGGAAATAGCCCGGAAAAAGAAAATGAAAATCACTTTTCGTGAAGAAGAAGCCGTGCCGGAACACCCCAATACAGCAAAAATAACGGTGGGGGATGATGATGGCGAACTGGAACTTGTCGGTATATCGATTGGCGGGGGGAAAATTGAAATTGTCGAACTGAATGGGTTTAAATTGAGGCTATCCGGCCACAATCCTGCCATACTCGTCGTTCATGATGATCGATTTGGTGCCATTGCCAATGTTTCAAACATTTTAGCCAAGCATCAAATCAATATTGGGCAGATGGAAGTCTCCCGTAAAGAGAAAGGGAAGATGGCCTTGATGACCATTGAAGTGGATCATAACTTGGAGGATCAGGTCATCAACGAAATAACAGCGCTCCCCAATATCACTCAAGTAGCGAGGATTGTTGATTGATAGGGCAATCGTTTCCACTTAGGAAGGAGAAGGTATCATGTTTCGAAATGTAGCGGAATTAGTAGAATTGGCTGATTCAAAGCAGAAAAAAATATCTACACTGATGATAGAACAAGAAATAGAAGTAACGGGAAAAAGCCGTGAACAAATCATCCACCAGATGGGAGTCAATCTGGATGTGATGGAACAGGCAGTTGAAAAGGGACTCCAAGGTGTACGATCCGTTTCCGGGCTGACGGGCGGGGATGCAGTCCTTCTTCAGAATTACATTAAATCCGGAAATTCCTTATCCGGTGAGATGCTGTTGGATGCGGTCAGCAAAGCCGTGGCAACAAACGAAGTGAACGCAGCGATGGGAACGATTTGTGCGACGCCCACTGCCGGATCTGCGGGTGTTGTGCCTGGAACCCTGTTTGCTTTGCAAAATAAATTAAAACCGAATCGGGAGCAGAAAATTGAGTTCCTATTTACAGCAGGGGCATTTGGTTTTATTGTAGCGAATAATGCTTCGATTTCTGGAGCCGCAGGGGGCTGTCAGGCGGAGGTCGGTTCTGCTTCGGGCATGGCAGCGGCAGCAATTGTTGAAATGGCAGGAGGGACACCGGCACAAAGTGCAGAAGCGATGGCAATAACCTTAAAGAACATGCTAGGCCTTGTATGTGATCCTGTTGCTGGGCTTGTGGAAGTGCCTTGTGTGAAGCGGAATGCCATGGGGGCAGCCAATGCTATGGTTGCCGCAGATATGGCGCTAGCGGGTATCACAAGCCGCATACCGTGTGATGAAGTGATTGATGCGATGTACAAAATCGGGCAAACGATGCCATCGGCTCTTAGAGAAACTGCACAAGGAGGATTAGCGGCTACACCGACTGGACGGGAGTTGGAAGCGAAAATCTTTGGCTTGCCGCTGAATAAGAAGTGAACTCCACTTTACAGGAACCCATAACAGCAGTAAAAGGCATTGGGGGCGAAACAGCGGCAGCTTTGGAGGAAATGGAGATCCATACCGTCGCGGATCTCCTTGAGCACCTTCCATATCGCTATGAAGATTATCGATTGAGGGATTTAGAAACGGTCGAGCATGATGAGAGGGTTACTGTAGAAGGAAAGGTTCATACGGTGCCCACGTTAGGATACTTTGGGAAGAAAAAATCCAGACTTACGATTAAATTATTGACTGGGAGATATTTAATAAATGTCATTTTTTTTAATCAGCCATATCTGAAGCCCAAGCTTGCAATAGGCGAAACTGTTACTGTAACTGGGAAATGGGATCGTCATCGCCAAACCATTACAGGCTCGGAATGCCACGTTGGTGATCATAGCCGGGAGAAAGAGTTCGAACCTGTGTATTCAGTAAAGGGCAGCATTACTGTTAAAGGGCTACGCCGCTTTATCTCCAATGCATTTTCTCAGTACGGAGCAATGATAGAAGAAAATCTGCCCCCGCAATTGTTGGCGACCTACAAACTGATGCCGCGTAACGATGCTCTTCGTACCATGCATTTCCCTCTTTCGGCTAATGATGTAAAAAAGGCTCGACGCCGTTTTGTATATGAAGAATTTTTATTGTTTCAACTTAAAATGCAGGCGCTTCGTAAAGTGCAGCGAGAACAGTCAAAAGGGATTGGTCAGGAGTTTGATGTGGGGCAAGTGGCGGCCTTCGTTGAGACTCTCCCCTTTCCATTGACGAACGCTCAGCAAAGGGTCGTCGAGGAAATATTGAACGACATGAAATCTCCCTATCGGATGAACCGCCTACTTCAAGGGGATGTCGGTTCAGGAAAAACGGTGGTTGCCGCCATATGCTTGAAGGCGACGATTACAGCAGGTTTTCAAGGTGCACTTATGGTCCCGACGGAAATCTTGGCTGAGCAGCATACACAATCCCTTAGGGCCATGTTGGAACCCAGTGGAGTAAAGGTCGCATTGTTGACCAGTTCGGTAAAAGGCAAAAAGCGCAAGGAACTATTGCAATTGCTAGAGTCCGGGGAGCTTGATCTTTTGATAGGAACACATGCATTGATACAGGATGAAGTGAATTTTCGGAACCTTGGTCTTGTCATAACGGATGAACAACATCGTTTCGGAGTGGAGCAGCGCCGGATCCTTCGTGAAAAAGGTGCAAATCCAGATGTTCTATTCATGACGGCAACACCGATTCCCCGAACGCTGGCAATTACAGTGTTTGGGGAAATGGACGTCTCAACGATAGACGAAATGCCGGCAGGGCGTAAAGCGATAGAAACTTATTGGGCGAAACACCAAATGCTCGATCGGATTTTAACTTTCGTCGAAAAGGAACTAAGGCGAGGGAGACAGGCTTACGTCATCTGTCCTTTGATTGAGGAGTCGGAGAAACTTGATTCATTACAAAATGTTCTGGATGTTCATGCAATGCTTACACAATACTTTACGAACATGTATAAAGTGGGGCTCATGCATGGACGTCTGCCTACGGATGAAAAAGACGAAGTGATGCAGCAGTTTAGTGCCAATGAAGCACAAATCCTTGTCTCCACAACGGTTGTTGAAGTTGGGGTGAATGTTCCTAATGCAACGGTAATGGTCATTTATGATGCGGAACGCTTTGGGCTTTCACAGTTGCATCAGTTACGGGGGAGAGTCGGAAGGGGGAGTGATCAGTCCTTTTGCATCCTCCTGGCTGACCCGAAAACGGAAGTCGGCAAAGAACGGATGAAAATCATGACCGAGACAAACGATGGTTTTGCTCTTTCCGAGAAAGATTTGGAACTTCGGGGCCCTGGTGATTTCTTCGGTAAAAAACAAAGCGGCCTTCCTGAGTTCAAAGTAGCCGACATGGTCCATGATTACAGGACCTTGGAAGTGGCAAGGATGGATGCTTCAAAATTGATCGCCTCACAAAGCTTTTGGCATTCCCCGGAGTATGCACCGCTACGGAACTATTTAGAGGGTACGGGCGTATTTACGGGAGAAAAGCTGGACTGATCTGAATGAAAATCCATTAGCAGATTGCGAGAATTTCTTCAATATCTTGCAATCTGTTTTTAAAATATATATACTACTATTAGTACCTAGTCATAATACTACGGATGGTGACCTTCAGATGCGAAGAAGTAAGAAGGAACGCCAGCAATTATTAATCGAAACGATTAAACAGAATCCTTTTGTAACGGATGAGGAGCTGGCTGAAAAATATTCGGTGAGCGTCCAGACTATTAGGCTTGATCGTCTTGAATTATCGATACCGGAACTGCGTGAACGTATTAAAAGCGTGGCTGAGAAGAAATTCAGTGACGAAATTAGGGCTTTGCCTTTGGATGAAATCATCGGGGAAGTAATTGATCTTAATTTAGATGACAATGCTATTTCGATTTTGGATATAAATAAAGAGCATGTCTTTAAGCGGAATGGAATTGCAAGGGGACATCATCTTTTTGCCCAAGCGAATTCATTGGCTGTAGCGGTCATTAATGACGAACTGGCATTAACTGCAAAAGCATCCATTTTATTTACTCGTTCTGTAAAGGAAAATGAAAGAGTGGTAGCTAAAGCGAAGGTTAAAAACGTGGACCACACCAACGATCGTTCCGTGGTGGAAGTCAGAAGCTACGTTGGTAATGAACTGGTTTTTAAAGGCGAGTTCGAAATGTATCGCTCTTAACTTTCTAGTAAAGGATGAAAGAAAATGAAGATAACGATAGATGCAATGGGTGGCGATAATGCTCCCAAGGCACAGGTTTTAGGAGCGATGAAAGCTGTTGAGGCTTTTTCCGATGTGGAAATTACCTTGGTGGGCAATGAAGCGGAGATAAATCAATACTTAACGAAACATGGACGAATAAAGGTTGTACATACTGATGAAAAAATATTAAGTACCGATGAACCGGTTCGTGCGGTCCGCCGCAAGAAAAGTGCCTCTATGGTATTAGCTGCACAGCAAGTGGCTGATGGAGAAGCAGATGCATGCATTTCTTCAGGCAATACTGGTGCGCTAATGGCTGCAGGCTTGTTTGTTGTTGGGAGGATAGAAGGCATTGAACGTCCGGCATTGGCTCCAACCCTTCCGACAATCGATGGTAAAGGTTTCGTATTTCTGGATGTAGGTGCGAACTCTGATGCGAAGCCGGAGCATCTGCTGCAATTCGCAATAATGGGATCTGTTTATGCTCAAAAAGTGCGGGGAATTGAAAAGCCACGGGTCGGACTCCTGAATATCGGAACAGAAGAAAAAAAGGGGAATGAACTGACTAAGCAGGCTTTTACATTGCTACAGCAATCATCGGAGATATCCTTTATAGGTAATGTAGAGGCCAGGGACCTTCTAAATGGACCGGCAGATGTTGTCGTTACGGACGGCTTCACGGGAAATATGGTGTTGAAGACACTTGAAGGTACTGCTATGGGTGTATTTAAAATGGTGAAAACGGCCTTGATGAGCAACTTCAAGAGTAAGATGGCTGCAGCAATGGTCAAACCGGAACTAAAGGGCATTAAAATTAAAATGGATTATTCGGAGTATGGCGGTGCTGGCCTATTCGGTTTGAAGGCCCCTGTCATAAAGGCGCATGGTTCTTCAGATGCGAACGCGGTCTATAATGCGATACGCCAGACTCGCGATATGGTGGGGAATGACGTCATATCGACCATTGCAAAGACAATAGAAAAACAAAAATAAATCAAAGAGGCAGGGGAGTAACAGATGGGTAAAATTGCTTTTGTCTTTCCAGGACAAGGTTCACAGTCAATAGGAATGGGTCATGGCTTATTTCAGGAAAACGAGCGTGCTCAGCATATTTTTCGAAAAGCCGATGAAAAACTTGATTTTCAACTTTCCGAACTGATCTTTAATGGCACACAACAAGAATTAACGGTAACCTATAATGCACAGCCAGCTTTATTGACCACGAGCTATGCCTTTGTCAAGGAGTTAGAAGAAGCGGGAATCAAACCTGATTATACAGCAGGGCATAGTTTAGGTGAATATACGGCTTTAGTGGCATCAGGTGCAATTTCTTTTGAAGATGCCGTTTATACTGTGCGTAAGCGCGGTGAATTCATGGAAGCTGCGGTACCGAATGGTCAAGGTTCAATGGCTGCGATACTGGGAATGGACCGTGAAGCTCTATCTGAAGTGACTTCTGAAATAACAGCAACAGGGGAATCCGTTCAATTAGCCAATATTAATTGTCCAGGCCAAATCGTCATTTCTGGAACTTCAGAAGGGGTTAAACTTGCAAGTGCAAAAGCCAAGGAGAATGGGGCTAAACGGGCTCTTCCTCTTGAAGTGAGTGGACCGTTCCATTCGGAATTGATGAAACCAGCGGCAGAAAAGTTACAGGATGTCCTTGATGAAGTAAGCTTCAAACAGGCACAAATTCCTGTCATTTCAAACGTAACGGCTAAGCCCATTACTGCACCTGCTGAAATAAAAGAAAAATTAATCGAACAGCTGTATTCACCGGTCCTCTGGGAGGACAGTGTGAAAACCCTACTTGAATTGGGAGTGGATACGTTCATCGAGGTAGGCCCTGGGAAAGTATTGGGTGGATTAATAAAGAAGATCGATCGTTCCGTTCAAATTCACTCGGTCTCCGATATAGAAACGCTAACTAAAACAATTGAAACATTGAAGGGGGCAAAAGCATGATCCTCGAAGGTAAAAAAGCACTTGTAACAGGGGCGTCAAGAGGTATTGGCAGGGAAGTTGCATTAGAACTTGCCCGTCAAGGAGCAGACGTTGCCATCAACTATTCTGGCAGTGAAACGAAAGCGAATGAAGTGGTGGAAGAAATCAAGGCATTGGGCCGTAAAGCATTTGCCATCCAGTGCGATGTTGCAAATAGTGACTCGGTGACAAGCATGATCAAAGAGGTCATCGAACAGTTTGGCAGAGTGGATATTTTGGTTAATAATGCCGGTATCACACGAGATAACCTATTGATGCGAATGAAAGAAGAGGAATGGGATTCAGTGATCAATACGAATCTTAAAGGAGTTTTCCTTTGCACAAAAGCGGTCACAAGACAAATGATGAAGCAGCGTAGCGGCAGGATCATCAATATGGCATCGATCGTCGGCGTCAGCGGAAATGCAGGTCAGGCAAATTATGTTGCGGCCAAGGCTGGTGTGATCGGGCTGACCAAAACTACAGCAAAGGAACTTGCTTCAAGAGGGATTACGGTAAATGCGATTGCTCCTGGTTTCATCTCGACGGATATGACTGGGGAATTGCCTGAAGATGTCCAAAAAGCCATGTTGGACCAAATTCCGCTTGCACGGTTCGGTGACCCAAAAGATATCGCTGCAGTGGCGTCTTTCCTCGCTTCTGAGGCAAGCAAATATATGACTGGACAAACTCTTCATGTAGATGGCGGCATGGTCATGTAAGTTTTCTTTGATTTTTTCCGAAATTAATTTATAATGTTTTGAGGGGAGGTGAACACATTGGCAGATGTATTAGAAAGAGTAACGAAAATCGTTGTAGATCGTTTGAACGTAGAAGAATCAGAGGTTAAACTTGAAGCTTCTTTCAAAGAAGATCTTGGTGCCGATTCCCTAGATGTAGTTGAACTAGTCATGGAATTCGAAGACGAGTTTGATATGGAAATTTCGGACGATGACGCTGAAAAAATCGCCACAGTAGGTGATGCTGTGAATTACATACAAAGCACTATGTAATGTATTGTCGTTTGACTAAAAGCTCCGTTTTTTAACGGGGCTTTCTCTTATTCTTAAAGAAGGTTTGATGCAGCGGCAGATATAAGGGAATGAGCATGCCCCAGGTAGCCCCGCCTGCATTGCAGTGGTCTTTTTCCGTTAGTTTTCTTTAAGCGGATTATAATGTATGATGTACATAGGAAAGCTTGACAGGAATTCCTGCCAGGTTTCTTTTTAATATATTGGAAAAATATGCTTTTTGAACCGTTGTGGAGGGTTTTGTGTGATGCGTAGGAACGGAAATAATCGTAAACCATCAATCAAGGATAATAAATTTAAACAGTTGCAGGAAAGTCTGGGTTTTCATTTTCAGGATGAAAATTTATTGAAACAAGCTTTTACACATTCATCGTATGTGAATGAGCATCGCCGTAAGCCTTATGAAGATAATGAAAGGCTTGAATTCTTGGGAGACGCTGTGCTTGAACTGACCATCTCTAAATACTTGTATCAAAAATATCCGATGATGAGCGAAGGTGAACTTACCAAATTAAGGGCAGCCATTGTGTGCGAGCCTTCACTTGTCGCTTTTGCCAATAGCCTTTCTTTCGGGGAATATGTTTTACTCGGAAAAGGGGAAGAAATGACAGGTGGACGAGAACGCCCTGCCATGCTTGCGGATGTATTCGAAGCCTATATTGGGGCTTTGTACCTTGACCAAGGATTAGAGCCAGTTGTGCAGTTTTTGAAGCATGTTGTATTTCCGAAGATAGACGAGGGTGCTTTTTCTCATGTGATGGATTATAAGAGCCAGCTTCAAGAGCTGATTCAGCGTGATGCCATCGGTGTCCTGCAATATAAGATCTTGCAGGAAAAGGGACCAGCCCATAACCGGGAGTTTGTTTCGACCGTTTCTCTGAATGGGGAAGAACTGGGCTCTGGTTTAGGAAAGTCAAAAAAAGAAGCGGAGCAGCATGCTGCCGAGCACGCATTGATCGTTTTAAAAGAAAAAAAATCAACAAGATAGTTGAACAGTAGAGGAGGAAAGGTCATGTTCCTCAAACGCTTGGACGTTGTAGGATTTAAATCTTTCGCAGAGAAAATTTCGATTGATTTTGTACCTGGAGTCACGGCAGTGGTTGGACCAAACGGAAGCGGCAAAAGTAATGTGACCGATGCAGTCCGATGGGTACTTGGAGAGCAGTCTGCGAAATCGCTGCGTGGAGCAAAAATGGAAGATATCATCTTTTCGGGAAGTGACACGAGGAAAGCGTTGAATTTTGCAGAAGTTTCATTGACCCTTGATAACGAGACGAATTCCCTGCCGATTGATTTTCATGAAGTCAGTGTGACTAGACGGGTATATCGATCGGGAGAAAGTGAATTTTTCATTAATAATCAAGGTTGCCGACTGAAGGACATCATAGATCTTTTCATGGATTCTGGTCTTGGGCGTGAAGCATTTTCCATAATCAGCCAAGGGAAAGTGGAAGAAATCCTAAGCAGTAAGGCAGAAGAAAGACGAGTGATCTTTGAAGAGGCAGCAGGTGTCCTGAAATATAAAACAAGAAAACGAAAAGCGGAATCGAAGCTGACGGAAACGCAGGATAACTTAAACCGTGTCCATGATATCCTCCATGAATTGGAGGGGCAAGTGGAACCGCTGAAAATTCAGTCTTCCCTCGCCAAGGAATTTTTGGAGAAGAAAGAAGAGCTTGAGCAAATAGAAGTAGCTTTAACCGTTTTTGAAATAGAAGAACTTTATGAAAAATGGGAAAACCTATCCCAGGAACTTGAAAAACATAATGAAATGGAACAGCAAATGGCAGGGCAGCTTCATGACAGGGAAGCGCATCTCAAAAAGCTTCGGGATAGTCTTGCGACTCTTGAGACATCAATCAATGAACTTCAGGAAATTCTCCTGAATGCCAGTGAAGAACTTGAAAAGCTTGAAGGCCGTAAAGAAGTTTTGAAAGAGCGGAAAAAAAATGCCGCCCAAAACAAGTCACAGCTTGAAAAAGCGATTGTGGAAGGTGAGGCTGCTGTCGAGCGCCTGTCCCTGCAAAAGGAACGAGAAACGGAACTCCTGAATGCTCTGACCTCGGAAGTGAAAGGGATACAGGAAACCTTAAATGAAAAACAAAAAAGCTTAGGCTTATTCAATAGTGATATCGAAGCGATGATTGAAGTGAAAAAGAGTGACTATATCGAGTGGTTGAACAAGCAGGCATCGGCTAAAAACGAAAAACAGTACCTGCTTCAGCAGCTAACACAGCAGGAACATAAAAATGCTAAACTTGATATGGAAAATGAAAAGTTCTTAACCGAGCGAATGGGTATCACTGCTAAAAAATTGGAATATTCAAAGCTAATGGAAAATGTGACCAAGCAGCTTGAAGAGCATGTCTCTTATTTCCGGAATCAGCAGAACAAATTGAATGCGGCAAAGGATACGTATCAAAAACAGGAAACCACCCTTTATAAGGCCTATCAATTCCTTCAACAGGCAAAATCACGTAAGGAACTTCTTGAAGAAATGGAAGAGGATTATGCAGGCTTTTTTCAGGGAGTTAAAGAAGTTTTAAAAGCGAAAGAAACCCTTCGAGGCATAGAAGGGGCAGTTGCGGAATTGATAAAGGTTCCAAAGGAATATGAAACGGCCATCGAAACGGCTCTGGGCGGAGCGATGCAGCATGTGGTCGTTGAACGCGAAGAGCATGCACGAGAGGCCATTTCCTTCTTGAAGAAACATAAGTATGGACGTGCGACGTTCTTGCCTTTATCAGTCATTAAGGCAAGAGAGATTTCAGTAAGCCAATTATCGATGCTAAAGAGCCACTCAGCTTTTGTGGGGACGGGCTCCTCATTGATTCAATATGATGACAGGCATGCAGCAATTGCGGAAAACCTGTTAGGGACTGTCATAATCACGACAGATCTAAAGGGTGCAAATGACTTGGCGAAGATGATGCAGCACCGTTTCCGCTTCGTAACCCTCGAAGGGGATATCGTCAATCCAGGTGGTTCAATGACTGGTGGCGCGTTAAAGCAAAAAACGACCTCCCTGCTTTCAAGGAAAACGGAATTGGAAGAGCTCCATCAAAAACTAGCCGCCATGGAAGCGAAAACGAATCAGCTAGAAAAGCAGGTCAAACAGCTCAAAGTGGATGTGGGTGTTCAAGAGCAAACGCTTGAACAAACCAGAAAAACAGGGGAGAGCCTTCGATTGCAAGAACAAACCCTGAAGGGCGAACTTCGTGAAGTGGAGCTACAGGAAAGAAATGTGAATGAACGGCTGCATCTTTATGATTTGGATAAAAATTCATATTTAGAAGAACAACAGCAAAAAACGGCAAGACTTAAAGAGCTGGAAGAACTTTTGGAATCATGTAAAATGGAAATTGAAGGGCTTGACCGGCTAATTTCCGACATGACGGAACAAAAGCAATCCCAACAATCCTCAAAAGAGAGCCTTGCCGAAGAAACGAATGAACTGAGGGTAACACTGGCCTCTAAGCGTGGGCAGCTACAAAACCAAAAAGAGAAGATGGAACGCATTGATTCGGATCTTTCAAAGGAAACTAGCAGGCTTGACGAAAACAAAGATGATTTGGGGCTCCTGACCAATGAAATGACAGACAGTTCAAGCGGGGAAGAATCCCTCGAAGATATGGCACAGCAGAAATTGCTCGATAAAAATGGGGCAATTGAAGGAATCACTATAAAAAAACAGGAAAAAAACGAGCTTCTAACACAAGTTGAAACACTTGAACTGGCCTTGAAAGAAGAAAATCGACTTTATAGAGGCATTGTTGAAGTGATGAAGGACGAAGAAGTAAAATTAACCCGTCTGGATGTGGAATTGGAAAATCGTCTCGACCACTTGAGAGAAGAATATACGCTTTCTTTTGAAGGTGCAAAAGAACAGTATCCATTGATGATGCCTGCAGAAGAAGCCCAAAAAAAAGTGAAGCTCATCAAGCTTGCAATAGAGGAATTAGGGACGGTAAATTTAGGTGCGATTGATGAATATGCACGTGTAGCTGAACGCTATGAATTCCTCCTTAGTCAAAAGGAAGATCTTCAACAGGCGAAAGATACATTATTCCAAGTCATCGATGAAATGGATGATGAAATGAAGCGGCGCTTTGCAGATACCTTTTATTCGATCCGTGAAGAATTCGAACAAGTCTTCAAAGCATTATTTGGCGGAGGAAGAGCTGAGCTTAAACTGACGAATCCGGATGATTTACTAAATACAGGGGTAGATATCATTGCACAGCCGCCTGGGAAAAAACTGCAGAATTTGAGCCTCTTATCCGGAGGAGAACGGGCACTGACAGCCATAGCCCTTTTATTCTCCATTCTGAAAGTGCGGCCGGTGCCTTTCTGTATTCTTGATGAAGTCGAGGCAGCCCTTGATGAGGCGAATGTAGTCCGGTTCAGCCAATTTTTAAGGAAGTTCAGCAGGGAAACACAGTTTATCGTGATTACTCACCGTAAAGGCACGATGGAAGAGGCTGATGTACTATATGGCATTACGATGCAGGAGTCAGGCGTTTCCAAACTTGTTTCCGTCCGGATGGAAGAATCAGAAAACTTTATTGAAGTTTAAATTCATTATTAGAGGAAGTGGGACAATGAGTTTTTTCAAAAAGCTAAAAGAGAAATTTACGAACCAGGAAGATAAAGAAAAAGAAGTTGAAGCAGAAGTATCCATAGGGGAAAAATTCAAGCAAGGTTTGACAAAGACAAGGAATTCCTTTACTGGAAGGGTTAATGAACTTGTTGCCCGTTATCGGAAAGTGGATGAGGACTTTTTTGAAGAACTTGAAGAAATCCTGATACAGGCTGATGTAGGCTTTGATACTGTAATGGAACTAATTGATCAATTAAAAATGGAAGTCAAGCTTCGCAATATCTCTGATACAAGGGAAGTGCAATCCGTCATTTCCGAAAAGCTTGTCGAAATCTACCAAGGTGATGAAGAAGGGACTCCGAGCCTGAATATACAAGAAGAAGGTTTGACGGTCATTTTGTTCGTAGGGGTTAATGGGGTAGGTAAAACGACGACAATCGGTAAACTTGCTCATAAATTCAAGGCAGAAGGCAAGTCTGTCGTATTGGCAGCCGGGGATACGTTCCGTGCAGGTGCAATTGAACAGCTCGAGGTATGGGGAGAACGTGTTGGTGTCAGTGTAATCAAGCAAGGAGAAGGCTCTGACCCTGCTGCGGTCATGTTCGATGCCATTCAGGCCGCCAAGGCTCGTAAAGCGGATATCCTGATTTGTGATACAGCTGGACGTTTACAAAATAAAGTGAATTTAATGAAGGAATTGGAAAAGGTGAAACGTGTAATTGAACGTGAAATACCTGGTGCACCACATGAAGTGTTGCTTGCCCTTGATGCAACAACTGGACAAAATGCACTTATTCAGGCCAAGACATTCAAGGAAGCGACCAATGTTTCCGGTATTGTTTTAACAAAGCTTGATGGCACGGCAAAAGGTGGAATTGTTTTGGCAATTCGCAATGAACTGGCCATTCCCGTTAAATTTGTCGGGCTTGGTGAAAAAATGGACGATCTGCAGGAATTCGATGCGGAGAAATATGTTTATGGCCTGTTTGCTGATATCATCGATAAAGAAGAGGTTTAAGCAAAAAATGTCCGGAAGAGATTTTTCTCTTCCGGTTTTTTTTTTGTCTTTTTTTCTACACTTTTCCATTATTTTTGAAATCCCCTTTACTTTTTTTCCAAATGATGTATACTTTTTCAGTATTTGGTCGTCCATTAATTATAGAAGAAAAGGGGGAGTCAGGTTGTTCAGAAAAATACTGGGAATAGCTGCTTATTTATTATTTTTTGTAATATTTTTACATATATTGGCACCACAGGCAGTAGCAGCTGACCCGAAGATTAAAATATCGATTGAACCAGGTTTTGATGGCTACATAAAGCGTTCAATGGCAATGCCGCTGAAAGTACAAATTGAAAATAAGGGAGAGGCCTTTAGTGGTACGCTTATGTTTCAATTTCAATCCACTTATGAGTACGGTGGGGCACAGGCTCTAAAAGTAGAGTTGCCAAAGGGAAGTTCGAAAATCTATTCGATATCACTTCCGGGCTATACGGATGATAATTACAATGGAAACGTATTGAATAAGACGATTTATCTCTATGAGGGAGATTTGCAGAATGGTAAAGAAGTAGACTATTCAGGTCCGAAGATATTAACACCAAAATATTTTGATGAAAGTCAGGACTTAATTGGTGTATTAAGTGAAAAATACGACCGCTTGACTGAATTAAGAGTTTTGCCATCTACAGGATCTACGATGATTGAACTGACAAAGGAAGAACTGCCAAATCGGTCTATAGGCTTTGAAATGATAAACTATTTGATTATTGACGAATATGGAATTGCCGCTTTGGATGAAGCGCAGCAGGAGGGGTTAAAAGGCTGGATCAAATCCGGGGGGATTTTAATTGCTGGAGCATCGCCAAATGGAGCCCAGCAATACGGATCCATTTATGATCTTCTACCGATGAAAATGGATAAAGAGGTTACGCTTGATACTGCCCTTTTTGCCAAAAAGGAAAAGGAGAGACCTTCCTTTAGCTATATACCTGGCTTTATAGGTGAAGTAGAGAAGGGAGCGGAAATTGTCACAAAAAGCGGTGGATTTCCGGCTATTGTTAAAAAACAGTACGGCAACGGGATAATTGTTCAAACAGGCTTTTCACTTGGAGACCAGCCGCTAGCTTCATGGAAAGGGTATGGTACCTGGCTTGAAAAGATTTTAAATCAGGCAGACATAAACTCATTTTCTTCAACTGAAAATTTTTTGGAGCAGGCGCAATGGGAATTGAATGAGCCTAATAGCTATTTTGATGATACTACCTTATCGATTGGACAATTATTATTTCTACTGTTTGCTTATATCGTAATTATTGTACCTATTTTATATATGGTTTTGAAAAAAATCGACAAAAGAGAGCATGCATGGTGGATTATTCCTGTGATTGCCTGTATCACGTCAGTCTTGACTTTTACTGTCGGGGCGAAAGATCGTCTTGCTCAGCCGCAACTGAATCAACTCGGAATCTATCATTCTAAGGATGGTCAACTTGTTGGACTTCAATCTGATGTCCTTCTCTCCAATAAAGGTGGGGATTATGCACTGTCTTTCCCAAAAAATGAGTTGACTGCTTTGCCAATGACGCAGGAAAGCTTAGGAGGAAACATTAAACGGTCACCAATCCTTGAGGAAAAAGCGACAGATACGAAACTTATCTTTCCAAATGTTGAATATTGGTCAACGCGGTCTTTACTTGGAAAAGTTTATAAAGGTGATGCGGGTCAATTCAAGACTGATTTGACAGTTGAAAATAAGACCTTGACCGGAACAATTCAAAATGAAACACCATATGACTTTAAAGAATTGCTAATCATGTCAGGTCAAGAAAGAATTAATATTGGTAAGTTAAAAAAAGGGGAAACGATAACAGTAAAAGAAAAGTTGAAGGGAGACTTCTTGATTGAGCCATATGCCGTGACATCAGGACCGATGAATAATTGGAACGCGGGACAAAAAATAGACCTCGATAAAATTCGAAGAGATCAATTGCTTTATGTAACGGAAACTTTTTTCTTTAGAGGAGTAAATGCCGATACTGATCCTGTCATTGCTGGGGTGACAAGTGATTCAATCGTCGATATTAAAGGATCGAAAAAGCCAAAGAAGAATATAGATAATCTTATTTTTCAAACTTTCGAACCAGAAACGATTTTTTCTGGTGATGTAACCCTGTCGAAAGAAATGTTCCCAAGCAGGGTGGATGTCATCCGCGGTTCTTATGATGAAGAAGCAGGAATTGGAGAACATTGGTTTGAAATTGGTGAATATGAATATATCAGCCAAGTTCCTTTAATTATGAAAGATCATTCGTTTAAAGCGAAGCAATTGTCGATTAAGTTCAGTAAACAAAAAATTCAATATGAACTCTATAACTTTTCAACTGAAAAATATGAACCTATACCTGTTGAGGAACGGACTATTTCATTTGACGGTAAAGAAGAGATCTCTTCATATATTTCAAACGAAGGAGACATTCAAATTAAGATAATTAAAGAAAGCGAAGATGATTCAAGTTTAAGGATGCCAGAAATCAATGTGAAGGGAGAAGTGACGAAATGATAGAGATATTACAGTTAACGAAGAAGTATGGGAATTTCACAGCATTGGATCACCTGGACCTGCAAATTGACAAAGGAACGGTGTTTGGATTCGTCGGTCAAAACGGTGCCGGAAAGTCTACGACCTTTTCTATCTTGGCTACCCTTCTATCTCCAACGTCAGGGACTGCTTATATTAATGGCTACAATATCTCGAAGGAGCCAATACAAGTACGCAGCCAAATAGGTTATATGCCTGATTTCTTTGGGGTGTACGATCAATTGAAAGCTGAGGAATATTTGGACTTTTATGGTGCTAGCTATGGAATTCCCCTTTCGGAACGGAGTAAACTGATTCCTCAGTTGCTTGAACTCGTTAATTTATCCGATAAACGTGAGTCTTACGTTGACTTGCTTTCGCGAGGAATGAAGCAGCGACTATGTTTGGCGCGGAGCCTGATCCATGACCCGGAGGTACTCATTCTTGATGAACCGGCGTCAGGCCTTGATCCACGTGCACGGGTGGAAATGCGTGAGATTTTAAAAGAGTTAAAGAATATGGGGAAAACAATTTTAATTTCATCACATATTTTACCGGAGCTTGCTGAGATGTGTGATGTACTTGGCATAATCGATCAAGGGAAATTGAAAGCCCAAGGAACGGTTGCAGAAATTCAGCATAAGCTTCAAGGCGAAAAGAGCCTGATTGTAAAAGTACATCAGGGTGTTGAGCGTTCCATTGCTTTTTTTGAAGACAATCCTGATATTAGTCAAATCAGCGTACATGTTGATGGGGAAACGATTCAGTTTTTATTCAAAGGAGATGCATTTGCCCAGCAGAATCTTTTGAAGTCTTGTATGTTACAGGATTTGCCCATTGTCTCATTTGCTGAAATTGAGACGGATCTTGAGGACGTATTTATGGAAATTACGAAAGGAGTCGAACTGTCATGAAAAGCTGGCTGATGAATCCTGTCTTAAATAAAGAATTTAAACTGCGGTTTCGCTCTTTCAAAAGTTTTTTAGGTGTTTTATTTTATGTTCTAGCTATTGGAGCTCTAGTAATTGGCATGATCTATATCCAATCGCTATCCAATATGGGGAGGCATATTGATCCTGATGCAAGCCGGTCTATGTTTATATTTCTAGCGGTAGTTCAGTTAGCTTTGATTCTTTTCATTACACCAGGGCTGACAGCTGGGGTCATTTCCAGTGAGCGGGAGCGGCAGACCTTGAATATTCTATTGACGACGTCACAAAGCTCCAAGGGTATTATTTTTGGGAAGTTAATTTCATCCATTTCTTATTTGCTATTGTTAGTGGTTGCTAGTTTGCCGCTATATAGCATTGTGTTTTTATTTGGCGGAATTTCACCCGCACAGCTTTTAATGGTATTAGGGTTCAATGTTTTTACTGTCATTGTGTATGGCAGCATAGGCGTACTTTTCTCTACACTCGTACGTAAAACAATAGCCGCGATGGTAACCACTTATGGGGTCACATTGTTTTTAGTGGGGGGAACAGCCCTATTGACTTTGCTTTTCGCCAGCATGGCTTTAGGATTGCAGGGGAATTCTACTACACCTACAACAAACCCTCTGCCTTATTTAGCGGCCATGCTTAATACACCAATTGTCATGATCAGTTTCATCGAACCCACATACTCCGAGGAAATCAAGAAGTTAGCGGGTATTGATTTCCCCCTTTGGGCGGCACATCTGATCTGCTATACCTTACTGTTAATCGGCGCCGTTTTACTAAGCGTAAAGAAACTTCGGGTCGGCATGAAGGCTAAACGATGAAAAAAGAAAAAATAAGTGATGAAAGACAGTTTCTCAAGCTTCTCAAGCCAATTCAACAGCAACTTTTAATGCAGTTGTTGCTGAAAGAGGGGCAACTTCTGCTCCTTGCTGTGGCTGTATGGTCATTTTTGCTGTTGTTTATAGCTCGCTTAATGGTAATTCCATTTATTTTACGTTACTTTTTCATAGGTTTAATATGTCTGTTAGCATTTTTTCTATTTAGAGCCGTTAAACGGAAACCAGACATAAAGATGGCAGCTTTGTTGTTTAATCAATTTGTTTCGGATGACAGGGTCGTAACAGGGTTTGCTTTTTTAGGAAACTCTGGTGAACTTGAAACGCTGCAACTTAGAGATGCAATCCGTCTTATGAAAATCCATCAAGCGAAAGTATTAAGCCGGAAGAAAAGGTGGTTCTATCCTAAATGGTTGACGTCAGCATTGTGCTTAGCGGTATGTGTTCTTCTGTTCATTTTTTTCCCAAACAAGGAAATGAAAGAAGCACAGAAGTTGGAAAAAGAAGTGAAGATTGTTGAAGAAGTGAAAAAAGAGCTTGAAAAAAAAGCGAAGAAATCTAAAAACCCGGCAGTTGAAAAGGCATTGAAAGAGGTAAAGAAAAAAATGGCCCTTGAGAAAGGTGGCGAAAAGGCGCTTGAGGCCCTCGCTAAACAATCAAGTGAGCTGCAATTAAAAGAGGTGAAGCAAAAAGAAAAGCAAAAACTCCTTGAAAAATGGCAGGAACAGACGAAAAAATCAGGATTTTCCGAGCTTGCAAAGGCATTTGCACAAAAAGATTTGTCTAAGGTTGAAAAGGAACTGCAAAAGTTGAATGAAAAGTGGGATGAGCTTCCTGATGAGCAAAAACAGGCACTCGAGAGTTTGACAGGGCAGGAAAATCCATTAAGCGATGAAGAATTAGAGGCATTAATCAAACAGTTAGAGGAAGCAATGAAGTCAGACGAGCTTATAAAGCAACTAGCTGAGGCCAACCAATCGGTCCAACAAGCAGGAACGCAACTTCAGAATCAACTGAGTCAAAATGGAATGCCTTCTTCTCAAGTAGCCTTTACTAATAACAAGGGAGCACAGGGGAACAAGGCTGCCAACCAACCATTAGATCAGCCCTCAACTTCAGCTTCTCCAAACGGGCAGCCTAATTCACAGTCAGGTAACTCGGCTCCGAATCAACAGGGACAAGGCGGACAACAAGGCGCCGGACAAGGCCAACAATCAGGACAAGGCGGTAATGGCGGTGGCGGGAAAGGTGGAACTAAAGGCGGAGCGGGTCAAGGACCGAGGGAAATGCTGACAATTCCTGAAATGACTGATGGGAAACAGAATATAGAAACCGATAACGGACAGCTTGGTGAGGGAAGTGGCGAGGAAGAGGAGGCAGACAGCCCTGTATTGAAGGGGAATCTTCGAAATTATGAAGAGGTCTATCAGCAGTATGAGAACTCTTATCGCCAAAGTACCGAGAGGCTCAGACTGCCGTCAGATTTAAATAATCTTGTCAAAAATTATTTTAACAAGCTTGATCCGGAAAGGTAGTGGGAATATGAACGAGAAAGAACAGCAATTTAATGATGCAGCAGTGCTGATTGATAAGGTTAAGCAGGAGATTTCCCGTTTCATCGTTGGACAGGAGGAAGTGACCGAGCAAGTTTTATGGAGTATTTTTGCCGGCGGCCATGTGCTGCTTGAAGGGCTACCAGGACTCGGAAAAACGATGCTTGTTCGGACTATATCAGAATGCATGGATTTAGCGTTTTCCAGGATTCAATTCACACCGGATCTAATGCCATCCGATATTACGGGAACGATGTTGTTACAACCTGATGGAGACGGGAAGCAGCAATTTATTTTCCATGAGGGGCCGCTATTTTCGCATATCGTCCTTGCCGATGAAATCAACCGGGCGACACCAAAGACCCAAAGCTCGCTACTTGAGGCAATGGGAGAGAAAACTGTGACCGTGATGGGCGAAACGAAACAGCTTGAACAGCCGTTCTTTGTGCTTGCGACCCAGAATCCGATTGATATGGAGGGAACATATCCACTTCCTGAAGCACAGATGGACCGGTTTATCTGCAAAATTCATGTCAGTTACCCGTCGAAGGAGGAATTGAAGCAGATTGTTCTTAGAACGACAGGCAAAGAAACCATTAGAATTGAAAAAGCAGCTTCAATTGAAGATGTCATATTTTTGCAGCAACTCGTAAAAGAGGTACTTGTCTCAGATGAAATTCTAGATTATGCGGTTTCCATTATTGCCAGTACTCATCCAAATACAGAGGAATCTCCAGAAATAGTCCAAAAGTATGTGCAATTTGGAAGTGGCCCCCGTGGACTGCAAAGCTTAATCAAAATGGCAAAGGCAAGAGCCCTGTTTGCAGGACGCTATCATGTTTCTGCCGGAGACTTAAAGCAAACGGCTTATCCTGTATTAAGGCATCGACTTTTACTCAACTTTGAAGCAGAAGCAAGCGGGGTGCTGGCCGATTCCATCATTGCTGAAGTCGTTGAATCGGCGTACAAATTAGGTAAAGGGCTGTCTGTGTGATGGGTTCTTATGCTTTTTTAGAAAAATTGCAGAAAAAAAGATTACTTGTGAAAACAAGGAAACGTGGGATGCATAAAGGTTCAAGGAAATCGAGTGCGTTTGGCTCCTCCCTTGAATTTTCCGATTTCCGGGCCTATCAACCAGGAGATGACGTGAGACAAATAGATTGGAATGTCTATGGACGAACACAAAAGCATTATATTAAACGGTTCCTCGATGAACAAGAGTTGTCGGTGGCTATATATTTGGATGTGACCTCGTCGATGCGTGTTCTCCCTGATAAATGGGAGCAGGCACGCCAGCTTGCAGCTTCTCTAAGCTTTGTCGTCCTTGCTGGTGAGGACCGGCTGGCCTTTATTCCAGTTGCGTCCAAGACCGCCCATCCGATTCGCCGAAAGGGAGCGGTTCACCGAAAAGGCGTTTTTCGGGAGATTGCTGGTTTAGAAGAAACCGAGAAAAGTGGTCATTTTTATAATCAGTTGGGCAAGGTAATGTTGAAGAATCATCAGCTGTCAATCATTATTTCTGACGGTCTTGAGCCTCTTGATCAAGTGGAGGCGACATTGAGGAAAATGCGTTCTGCAAAACAAGAAATCTGGTTCATTCAATTGTTGGGAAAAGAGGACCTAAATCCTGCCTTTAACGGAGACTTAAAACTGGTCGACAGCGAATTGGATACAGCAGTCAACGTTAGCATCCATCCTTCGCTCATTGGAAACTATCGGACACGTCTTACCGAACATAATCAAAAGCTTGAAGGGGTATGTCGGAGTTTTGGCTGCCATTATATTCTTATCAGTGCTCAAACTGATATACAGATGATTTTATTTCAAGATTTTCCACGCCATGGGCTAATGAATTGAGGTGAAGATATGCATATTTCTAATCCGCTCTTTTTTCTATTAATCATCTTTATCGCTGCCGTGATTTTGTTCTATTTTTTCCGGAAGCAATATGAAACGACAACGATTTCATCCAATTTATTATGGGAGCAGGTCCTGAATGAATGGCAAGCTTCCCCGTGGCTTCATAAATTGCAGTATAACCTTTTATTCTGGCTGCAGATTCTTGTGCTTCTTCTCCTCATGTTTTCGTTAGTCCGTCCCTTTTGGTTTCAAAAAGGAATTCCGGGCGATCATCTTATCCTTATAGTCGACACATCCGCTACAATGAGTGCAAAAGATGGGGAACATACCCTTTTTGAAAAGGCTAAACAAGAAGTGATGGAGACGCTTAAAGAGGTAGATAATCAAGAAGTGACTATCATAGAAGCTGGTCAAAAGCCCATCATCCGTGCTAATCATGAGACTAACCACGCTGTACTGAAAAAACAAACAGCAGCATTAGAGTTAACGTATGATCATGAAAATATTGATAAAGCACTGAAATTAGCGGACTCACTTTCCAACGGAAAAGAATCGGTCATCCATCTTTTTTCTGATAGGGTTGTTAAGGATGACCTTAGCGGGCTATCTGAAGATATAACGATTGATGTACATAATTTCAGTAGTCAAAATGACAATCTCTCACTACTTTCATTTGGCACGGCCAGCCGCAAGGGAGGCATTACTGGAGTGGCTGTCGTTGAAAATCAAACCAATAAGGATAAAACCCTCGAATTCCAAGTTACGAATGGAAAAGAAGTTCTTTTTACAAAAAAACTGTCTGTTAAAGCCACTAGTAAGAAAACCGTTGATATTCCAGTACTTAAAGAAAATCCTTATTACACGGCTTCAATCAATGTGAATGATAATTATTCCGCTGACAACAAAATGACGGCTATCCAATCGGCGATTTATGAAAAGGTGTATGCAGTAGGAAATGTGAATCCCTTTCTCATTAATGGACTTGAAACAATAGGGCTTGACGTCATCCAACTTGAAGATAAAGAAAAAGTTGGAAAGGATGGGGTTGTGATTGCCGAAGGGATGGAACTAGAAGAACTTGGTTCATATCCACTGCTTTTCGTGAACGAGGGTAGAACAGGAAAACAAAAATTAACAGAAAAGCTTTTAGGAACGGATGATCCATTGATGGAGTATGTTCAAACAGAGAAAATTTATATTGAAACAAAATCCCCTCCTATCAATAAACAATGGACAAATGTACTCGTAAGCGGCGACTCTCCACTCATTCAAAAAGGAACCTATCAGGGCCAGCCAATCATTACCCTGAACTTTTCAGTTGCTGATAGTGATTGGCCATTGCAGCCGGGTTTTCCAATCTTTTTATATAACTCGTTTCAATGGCTGACACAGCAAACAAATTTTCTGGGGTACTATCAGCCTGGTGAAGAAAAGTGGTTGAGCCTTGGGAAGGATACACAAAAACTAGCTATATTCTCGGAATATGGAAATGGTCTATATTCCGTAGACTTACAGAAAGAAGGGTTTAAGGCTCCAAGTAAGCCTGGTACATACAAAGCAGTATCAGGAGATCAGGTGTTTTACTTTTCCGTGTTGCTTGACGAACGTGAAAAAAGAATCGTCTCTGCTCCTTCATTCAGTATAAATACAAAATCGACCGATATGAAAGAGGTATCCGATAATAAACAGGATTATTTATGGTATTGGCTAGCATGTGCGGCCCTTCTACTGTTGATGTTCGAATGGGAGGTGTATCGTCGTGGGCGTTGAGTTTACCTATCCGCTGATTTTCTTATTACTCATTCCCTGTGCAGGACTTATTTATTTTTATCTCCTTAAATCCCGCAATCAGGCTAAGCAAAAGGAAACGACTGTGGTTGCGGTACTGCGGTCCTTGATCTTTTTACTCATCATCCTAGCTTTGACAGTTCCGCAAATATTACTGCCTCTCAAGGGATCTACGGTCGTTTTTTTAGTCGATCGTTCAGCAAGTGTCAAAGATTCGGAAGCTAAAACGCTTGCCTGGATTGAGAAAAGCACGGAGGAAATGGATAAAGATGATTCGTTTGCGGTGGCTGCATTTGGTGACAGTGCTGTTGCTGAGCAGGCGATAACGACAAAACATTCATCCATTACCCAATATAGTGGCAAAGTTGATGAAGATGCAAGCCGTTTAGAGTCTGGAATTCAGTTTGCCTCATCGCTTATTCCGAGTCACTCAAGCGGCAGGATTGTGCTTTTTTCGGATGGCAATGAAACTTCCGGCAATGCCGTGGAAGGGGCAAAATTACTAAAGAACAAAAACATCGAACTCGATGTGGTCCCTTTGATTGAGAAGGCTGGCGAGGACATTGCTCTTAGGAATTTAACGATACCTCCTTCCTTATATCAAGGAGAAAAAACGGAGCTATCTTTAGAAGTGGATAGTAATTCAGCAAAAAAAGCGACCGTTCGTATTTCACTGAACGATCAGGAAATTATCAAAAAAAACGTGGATGTAAAGGAAGGGTCTAATTTATACACATTTAACCATACAGCAGATGATACAGGCTTACAGGTATACAAAGCTGAAATTATTGCCGAAAAGGACACCTTTACGGAAAATAATCAGCTACAGGCGATAACAAAAGTAAAAGGGACGCCAAAAATTCTGATTGTCGAGGCAGAAGGGACCGGCCGGATTGAAAAAACTCTAAAAGGAAGCGGACTGATTGTTGAGACGACCGTACCAGAAAAGTTGCCGACTACATTATCTGGCTTTTTACAGTATCAATCGATTGTGTTTAACAATGTTTCTGCAACCTCTGTCACGGAAAATCAGATGAAATTAATCGAACAATCCGTTAAAGAATTCGGCAATGGGTTCGTGATGACTGGAGGAGAAAATAGTTTCGGACTTGGAGGGTATTTCAAGACTCCTATTGAGCATCTGCTACCAGTGGACATGGATATCAAAGGAAAAAAAGAAATGCCTTCGCTCGGATTAATGATTGTTCTCGACAGGTCAGGCAGTATGGTTGGCAACAAGCTTTCATTAGCAAAAGAAGCCGCGGCCCGGTCCATAGAGCTTCTACGTGAGAAAGATACCTTCGGGTTCATTGCCTTTGATGACCGCCCTTGGGAAATTATCGAAGCCGGTCCACTCACGGATAAGGAAGAAGCCATGGGGAAAATCCGTTCGCTTGCTCCAGGGGGTGGTACGGAAATCTACAGTTCTCTTGAGATGGCGTATAACAAGTTAATGGATGAAAAGTTACAGCGTAAGCATATTATTTTGTTGACGGACGGTCAGTCAAATACTTCTAGCGATTATGAAGCATTAATCGAAGACGGGAAGAAAAAGAACATAACGCTTTCAACGGTGTCCATTGGCAGCGATGCCGATAAGAACTTGCTCGAGGACTTGGCCGAATTCGGAACGGGGCGTTTTTACGATGTCACGGATGCCTCCGTAATTCCAAGCATTTTATCACGTGAAACGGTGATGGCAAGCCGTACATATATCGAGGACAATCCGTTTTATCCATCCATACAGGATACTCCTGAATGGAATAGCATGTTTAATGATGGAGTACCAAAGATGAATGCATATATTGCGACAACGGCGAAACAGCGTGCTTTCCTGCCGTTGGTCAGTGAAAAAGAAGATCCAGTCCTCGCTCAATGGCAATATGGAATGGGGACGACGGTGGCCTTCACCTCGGATCTAAGTGGCAAATGGTCTGGCGATTGGCCTGCTTGGGGTAAGTGGGGCTCTTTCCTCAATCAATTGGTCACAATCACACTTCCTAAATTCGAGAGTGAGCCATATACTCTTACACAGGAAAATAGTGGTGAAGGAACCGTGATTATGCTAGAATCGGCCTCACAAAACCACCTGCCTTTATCTGCAGATGTGGTTTCGGAAAATGGAGAAATAGTTGATGTGAATACAAAGCTCGTCGCTCCTGGGAAATATGAAATTATTTTCCCGAAGCAGTCTGGCATGTATTTTATCAGTGTAAAACAGGCAAACAATGAAGGCAGTACAAACCTGTATCAAACAGGTTTCACGGTGCCATATTCAGAAGAGTATCTGCAGCAAGGTCTAAACAAGTCGCTTATCAAGGAATTGTTGGCTGTTACGGGTGGCCAGGAGTTGAAAACTGAGGCTCAGGCATTCCGTGATTTACAGACCACAGCCAGACAAAAGCAAAGCATTAGCCATTGGCTTCTCTTAGCGGCGTTCCTACTTTTATTTGTAGAAATTACAATCCGTCGTTTTGGCTTGCATAGAGTTACGCGCCTATTCGCAGGAATTCTTAAAAAGACAGGAAGTAAATCATTAAAACCGGCTGAAACAGTTAAGAAACTGAAAACTGTGCAAGAAGCGACACATAAAACAAACCTGAAATCAGAGTCTAATAATCAATCTGTTAGACCAGAAACAGAACGCAGGAAACAGAACCAACCTGAAAAGAAATTATCCGAATCAGAGCGAGAGAACCAGATGAAACGCCTTCTAGAAGCAAGAAAACGAAAAAAATAATGCTTTGCAAACAAGTGGTAAGGAGTTTGACTTGACATCAAATAAACAAGGCTTTACAATATAAACTTGTAAAGGGTTTTCACTTAACAGCAGGGAGGCTTGCTAAGATGCTTGAAAAGACAACGCGGATTAATTATTTGTATGACTTTTACCAATCGTTGTTAACAGAGAAGCAGCAGAGCTACATGTCCCTCTACTATCTGGATGATTACTCTCTTGGCGAGATTGCCGATGAATACGAAGTAAGTAGGCAGGCAGTCTATGATAATATAAAAAGAACAGAAGCGATGCTTGAGGAATATGAAGCGAAGCTATTGTTATTTCAAAAATTTCAAGAGCGTAACCAGTGGATTGCGAATATGAAGGGACTCATAGAAAAGGATTCCTTTTCAAAAGAGAAGCTGCTAGACGCAATCACAACGCTTGAGAAGTTGGATTAGGAGGCGGCAATATGGCATTTGAAGGATTGGCCGACCGACTGCAGAGCACGATGCAAAAGATCCGTGGAAAAGGTAAGGTCAACGAAGCGGACGTTAAAGAAATGATGCGTGAAGTTCGATTGGCCCTGCTTGAAGCGGATGTTAACTTTAAAGTCGTGAAGGATTTTGTAAAACGTGTTAGTGAACGTTCGGTAGGTCAGGAAGTGCTTAAAAGCTTAACCCCCGGTCAACAGGTAATTAAAGTAGTTAAGGAAGAATTGACGGAGCTGATGGGCGGCGAACAAAGCAAGATTGCCGTTGCCTCGAAACCACCGACCGTCATTATGATGGTAGGGCTTCAAGGTGCTGGTAAAACGACGACCACCGGAAAGCTTGCCAATCTTCTTAGAAAAAAATACAACCGCAAGCCATTGCTCGTTGCGGCTGATATTTACCGTCCGGCGGCGATTAAGCAGCTTGAAACACTTGGCAAACAATTAAGCATGCCTGTTTTCTCCCTTGGGGACCAGGTCAGCCCTGTTGAAATTGCCAAACAGGCGATTGAAAAGGCTAAGGAAGAACATCATGATTATGTGTTGATTGATACCGCAGGCCGCCTTCATGTTGATGAAAACTTGATGGGTGAACTGAAGGATATCAAAGAATTGACAAAACCCGATGAAATCTTCCTGGTTGTCGATGCGATGACAGGTCAGGATGCGGTCAATGTGGCCCAAAGCTTTAATGAACAGTTAGGCCTGACTGGAGTCGTACTTACGAAACTTGATGGGGATACACGTGGTGGTGCGGCACTTTCGATTCGTTCAGTCACCAACACGCCGATAAAATTCGTCGGTATGGGAGAAAAATTGGATGCACTTGAAGCATTCCATCCAGAACGGATGGCGTCAAGGATCCTCGGCATGGGTGATGTATTGACCCTTATCGAAAAAGCACAGGCCAATGTAGATGAAGAAAAAGCGAAAGAATTAGAGAAAAAGATGCGTACAGCCACTTTTACCTTTGATGATTTCCTTGATCAGCTTGGTCAGGTGCGGAATATGGGTCCGCTTGATGATATTCTGAAAATGATTCCTGGTGCGAACAAAATGAAAGGGATGGATAACCTTCAGATCGATGAGAAACAGATCGGTCATGTCGAAGCTATCATCCGTTCAATGACGACGCAGGAAAAGGAACATCCAGAAACCATGAATGCATCCCGTAAGAAACGGATTGCCAAAGGAAGCGGCAGATCGATTCAAGAAGTGAACCGCCTATTGAAGCAATTCGAAGAAATGAAAAAGATGATGAAACAGGTTACGAACATGCAAAAAGGGAAGAAAAAGGGATTCAAATTCCCGTTCATGTAAGGTTTATTTTAGGTTGAAACTAAGGAGAAATACGGGTTAAAGCCATGTGTTTCAACACTTTTTTCACCTGTTAAGAAAAAAACCTTTACAAACATACAAGACATTTGATATTATACTATCTTGTGTGAAACTATTCGGAGGTGCTTATTTAAAATGGCAGTAAAAATTCGCTTAAAACGTATGGGAGCTAAAAAATCTCCTTTCTATCGTATTGTAGTTGCAGATTCTCGTTCACCACGTGACGGACGTTACATTGAAGTGGTAGGAACTTATAACCCGGTGACTCAACCAGCTAAAGTTGAAATCAACGAAGAGCTTGCTCTTAAATGGTTACAAGATGGAGCTAAACCATCTGATACAGTTCGTAACTTATTCTCAACACAAGGCATCATGGAAAAATTCCATGTTGCAAAAAACAGCAAGTAATCGACGTTAGTTGATGAAAGCACTAATTGAAACGATTGTTTCAGCACTTGTGGATTATCCGGAAGAGGTCATCGTGACCTCCAAGGAAGAGTCCGACCGGATTGTTTATATCCTCTCCGTTCATAAAGAGGACATGGGCAAGGTCATCGGTAAACAAGGGCGTGTTGCTAAGGCGATTCGGACTGTGGTATATGCAGCAGGATCTTCACAGCAGAAGAAAATCTATTTGGAGATTTCCGAATAAGGAGGGCTAATACCCCTCCTTTTTTTGTACTTCAAGAAAGTGAAATTCCGACTTTGATCCTATTTGGATCTGACCCGGAGTTTAAACTTTACGCCTTTTTAAGACGCATCTTTTATCGATTTACGTTATACTTAAGAGAATGACCCCCTTTTTCAAAAAGATTACCCTATCATACATATTTTTTGAAGGAAATAAGAAATCATAGATAATAGGAGGTGCTGGAATGAAAATTCTCCAAAATGTAATCGTTAACCAAGTATTAACGGAATCCAGCAAGAATCAGCTCCTCGAGAAGTACAAGTCAAAACGCCTTCAGCTTCAAAAAGAGAGTGAACAGCTTCGCTTTGAACTGAAAAAGCTTGAAAAAACAAGAAATCTCCAGCCTGCTAGTCTCCGTGCTCATTTCGAAAAAGAAATAAACCAGAGGCAAGAAAAAATTAAACTGCTTGAATTTCAAATGGAGCAGTTGGAGATCCTTCCCACCGGAAGCGAATTGAAGGAACGGGAAGTTCAAAGTATCATTGATGTGGAAATTGGGGCAGATTGGGACGATATTATGGCAACGAAGACTATTGTCATTAAAGATGGAATCGTCTCGGAAATTCGTTAGAGGTGAAAGAATGGAAAAATGGTTTAATGTAGGTAAAATTGTCAACACACATGGTCTTTTAGGAGAAGTGCGTGTCATTTCTTCAACAGACTTTCCGGAAAAACGATTCAAAGTGGGAAATACACTGCATTTGTTTAGGGACACTGATAAAAAGCCTTTGCCGCTTATCATCAGGTCACATCGTACCCATAAAAACTTTAACCTATTGACGTTCGAGAACTATTATAACGTCGGACAGGTCGAGGCTTTTAGAAACGGGGTACTAAAAGTGAAGGAAGCGCAGCTTGGTAAATTGGACGAAGGTGAGTTCTACTTCCATGAAATCATCGGCTGTTCTGTATTTACGGATGAAGGTTTGGAAGTTGGGGAAATCATTGAGGTTCTTACGCCTGGTGCCAATGATGTTTGGGTCATTAAGAAAGCTGGCAGTAAGGATATTCTGATCCCGTATATTGAACAAATTGTAAAAGAAGTAGATATTTCCGCTAAAAAGGTCATCATTACACCGATGGAAGGACTTTTAGACTGATGAAAATCGATGTGCTTTCGCTTTTTCCAGAAATGTTCGAAGGGGTATTTGGCTCGTCCATCTTAAAAAAGGCTGCGGAAAAGCAGGCTGTCAGCTATAAGGTGACCAATTTTCGAGACTATGCAGATAATAAGCACTCGACGGTAGACGATTATCCGTATGGGGGAGGTGCCGGAATGGTATTGAAGGCACAACCGATTTTTGATGCTGTAGAAGCTCTAAAAGGCCAAGCTGAGCTAACCCCAAGGGTAGTCCTGCTTTGTCCTCAGGGAGAGCGTTACACGCAGAAAAAAGCTGAAGAGTATGCAAATGAAGAACATCTCATTTTCATATGCGGACATTATGAAGGATACGATGAGCGCATCCGGGAGCATGTCGTCACGGATGAAATATCGATTGGTGACTTTGTTCTTACAGGCGGGGAATTGGGCGCAATGGTCATTATTGACAGCGTAGTTCGCTTGCTTCCCGGCGTTCTAGGAAATGTTGACTCCCCGATTCTTGATTCCTATTCTTCTGGTTTGTTAGAGCATCCCCATTATACTAGACCTGCAGATTTTCGGGGGATGAAAGTTCCCGATCCGCTAATATCCGGAAATCATAAAAAAATCGATGAATGGCGGATGAAGGAATCTCTGCGCAGAACGTGGATGCGGCGTCCTGATTTGCTCGATAGTTATGAACTATCGGAACTTGAAAAAAAATTATTGTCCGAGATTAAAAAAGAAGACTGATGCCTATTGCATCGACGTTTATAGTATGATAGGATATACCTTGTGACTTGGGCAAAATGCTCAGTCTTATAACGATGTTCCGCTGCAAACAATAAGTATTTGCAAGAGCGTCCAGGAGGAGTTGAAATCGATGCAAAATCTTATTAACGAAATCACAAAAGAACAACTTCGCTCAGATCTTCCATCATTCAGACCTGGTGACACAGTACGTGTACACGTAAAGGTTATTGAAGGAACTCGCGAACGTATCCAGTTGTTTGAAGGCGTTGTAATCAAACGTCGTGGCGGCGGAGTTAGTGAAACTTTCACAGTGCGTAAGATCTCTTACGGCGTTGGAGTAGAACGTGCTTTCCCTGTTCACACACCAAAAATTGCGAAACTAGAAGTTATCCGTCACGGTAAAGTACGTCGTGCGAAACTTTATTACCTACGCGAACTTCGTGGTAAAAAAGCACGTATTAAAGAAATTCGTCGTTAATTCTTCGAATATCTTCATGCGGGTTTACCATGATCCACATAAGGTGAATAACCAAACAGTATCAAAAAGGGAGCTTGTTTTTCAGGCTCCCTTTTTGCACTGCAAGAAACCATTAATGTACATATACGGTGAAAACTATATAGAATCCCGCTCGCTATAGCGTCCGCAACATGTTAAAATAATTGTTGATATGCTTTCTAAAAGGGTGGGTAAGGATGGCGAAAAAGAAAAATGAATTGTGGGAATGGACAAAGGCGGTCATAATCGCGGTTATAGCTGCGACACTGATTCGTTATTTCCTCCTGGCTCCAATTGTTGTGGACGGTAATTCCATGATGCCGACATTAAAGAATACGGACCGCATGCTCGTTAATAAAATCTCCTATTCGATTGGTGAACCGAAAAGATTCGACATTATCGTTTTTGAAGCTCCAGAAGGCAAAGATTACATAAAGCGGGTCATCGGATTGCCAGGGGAAAAAGTGGAATATAAAGATGATACCCTGTACGTGAATGGAAAAGCTTATGATGAGCCATACTTGGATGAATATAAAAAACAATTGATAGATGGCGGGGCTTTGACGGAACCTTTTACATTAAGTGATGTCATAGAACAAGGAACGGTGCCTGAAGACCATCTATTTGTCTTAGGGGATAATCGTCGTGTTAGTAAGGATAGCCGCTATATTAGCGTTGGCGTCGTTCCTTACGATAAAGTGTTAGGAAAAACTAAATTAGTTTATTGGCCGATTGAAGACTTTCGATTGGCGGAATAGTAGGAAGGTGGATTCCATTGACAATACAGTGGTTCCCTGGCCATATGGCCAAAGCAAGACGGGAAGTAACAGAGAAATTAAAACTGATCGACATCATCTTTGAACTTGTGGATGCCCGGATTCCGGCATCTTCACGAAATCCGATGATCGATGAAATCATACAGCATAAACCGAGGGTTATCCTTTTGAATAAAGCTGATATGGCCGATCCGGTGAAAACGAATATGTGGCTTGAATATTATAAATCACAGGGGAAAACGGCGATTGCCATTAACTCGCAGGCAGGAAACGGTTTAAACCAGATTACAGCTGCTTCTAAAAAACTTTTAAAAGATAAGTATGACAGGATGGAATCAAGAGGAATAAAGCCAAGAGCCATCCGCGCCATGATAGTCGGGATTCCGAATGTAGGGAAATCAACTTTAATCAATCGACTTGCCAAAAAGAACATTGCCAAAACAGGGAATACACCTGGTGTCACGAAGGCGCAGCAATGGATAAAAGTTGGTAAGGAATTGGAACTGTTGGACACGCCGGGGATCCTCTGGCCTAAATTCGAGGATCAGGAAGTGGGCTTGAAGCTTGCATTGACGGGAGCGATCAAGGATACGATCTTAAACTTGCACGAGGTCTCTTTATACGGTCTGCGCTTTTTGGAAAAGGAATATCCGGATAGATTGAAATCCCGTTATAACCTGGATGCAATTCCTCAGGAAACGCTTGAACTATTCGATGCCGTCGGAAAGTTCAGGGGCTGTTTAGCATCTGGTGGCTTCATTGATTATGACAAAACCGCAGAGTTGGTCGTACGTGAAATCCGTTCAGAAAAGATGGGCCCTCTTACGTTTGAGGTCCCTAAGGATTATGAAGAGGATAATATCCCCGAATAACATTAAGTAGAGATTGCAAGACACTGACCTGATTTTTGAAGAAGGTCGGTGAAAAGGGTTGATACGGAGCTGGAGTTGGATGTCGAAAAGGTTTTTAACTTTTGATGTCTCTTTTCCGCTCCGTATTTTTGTTTGAACTGTAGAAAAGGAGCAAGACTGCCGATAATTAATATGATGGGTGATAAATGATGAAAACTGCAATGAGCATTAAGGAAATCTCCTCAAAGTTAAAGACTATAAGAGAGCCAGATGATTTATTTTTACAAGAATGCCGGGAAGACAGCCGAAAGGGAGTAACTGACTTAGTGAGCAAATGGCAAAGAGCCTATGAAAAAGAGCGACAGGTAAAGGATGCTTTCACGGAAATGACGGAGTTTGAACGGCAATTGCGCAAACAAGGGTTTTCCATTCTTGCAGGTATCGATGAAGTAGGAAGAGGGCCGTTGGCAGGACCAGTTGTGACAAGTGCTGTCATCTTGCCGGAATCTTTTTATTTGCCAGGACTGAATGATTCTAAAAAGATTCCAGAGTCAAAAAGGGAACTGTTTTATGAGATGATTTTTAAGGAAGCACTTTCCATAGGAGTGGGTGTTGTACATAGCGAAGTAATTGATGAAATCAATATATATCAAGCTACGAAAAAGGCAATGGTGGCCGCAGTGAACGATCTGTCGGAACTTCCTGATCATTTGTTGATTGATGCGATGGAACTGGATGTGCCGATTCCGCAGCTTTCACTCATAAAGGGGGATGCAAGAAGCATTACCATCTCTGCGGCATCCATTATAGCGAAAGTGACTCGTGACAGGATGATGAAGGAATATGGTGAAGAATATCCGGAATATGGTTTCGGAAAGCACATGGGATATGGGACAAGCCAACATTTAGAAGCGCTCGAGAAGCACGGGCTTACACCTTGGCATAGAAGAAGTTTTGCACCAGTTAAGGAAATCGCTGCACGTACGAAGGACTAGGGAGGATGAGTGATGCAATCGACAAGCGGTCAACCCGTATCTTCACCAATTGAAATACAAGGAACTGCGAGTTTGAAAAACGGTCAAATCCTTTTCGGGAAAGTGAATAAGGTTTTTCCTAACCAAACGGCCGAGGTACAGATTGGCCATCAAAAAATGATTGCCGCTCTCGATATCCCGCTTCGGGCAGGAGAAAGGTATTGGTTTCAAATTCAACCACCAAATGAGGGGAAGGTCGTGTTAAAAGCTTTAGATTCCCCGAATTTGAACTGTTCCAGCATAGATGGCACAGCTGCACAATTGATCGCTCATCTCGGCATAACGCCCGAACCTGCGGCGGCAAAGCTTGCCGAATATCTCCTGAAAAACCGTCTCCCGATAACCAAGGAAACTTTTCAGTCCGCTTTGCAATGGCTGAAAACTGCTGATGCAGAAGTTGGTCTGCCTCTGATAAAAACAATGTTCATTCAGCAATTGCCGTTTGTAAAAGATGTATATGATGCATTATTTTCACATGCCAAAGGCGAACCTTTTCACAAATTGCTCAGCGGCCTCATGCAGCAACTGCAGGATGGGGGAGTGGTAACGAGGACGGCTTTCAAGCTTATGGAGGTATTGGACTCCTTGCATGTGGCTAAACAGAGCGAGCTTCAACAATTCGGTTTGCAAAAACTAGTGACCATTTGGCTGGATTCGGATTCAACACCTGAAATGAAATCCGGCGCATTTTCCCTGCTTAAAAAGACAGGTTTCGTCCCAAAGGGAATTACAGAATCTGTCTTTCTGGAGAAGTTAATTGATGGAGCTGAGGTGAGGTCCGGAATTCCTAAGAACTCAGCGATTGAAAAATTACACCAAGGATTGCATGTACTTTCCAAGGCAAAAAGCGGAGCATTTGGAAAAATTGATGAAATCGAAATTAATATAAATCGGATATTGAACGGCGTTGATCATAAAGCGACAAAAATGCCAACTGATATCCAATCGTTTCAGAAAAAAAATTCTGCAGAAAAACTTTCCCCTCTTGCCTTTCATTTGCTTGAGAGTGCATTTGCAGAAGCAACAGCCGGAAAAAAAGCATTAGGCGGAAATGTAGAAGTGAATGACCTTTTAGGCTATTTGAATATGGATAGAGAGCAGGTAGTTGAGTCGAAGGGTAAGGCGGCCAAACTACTGTTTCAGTCACTTAAACAGCTGTCTGAGGCCCAGTTCGTTAGGAATAATGAGGGGCTGGTCCTTGCCAAGGTATTTGAAGCTGAGTTTCAAAAAATCGATTTTACTAATGGTCCATCTGTTGCACACCAACTAAAAGAGTGGACGAAGATCCTTGGTCTTCAGCTGGAACATGCACTTGTTAATCTTACTAGAGATGAAATGGAGTTCTCGAAGGATTTGGATACACTTAAACCGCTGCTGCTTAAATTGCTGAATGAGCAAACTCCGGCAGCCATTAAGGAGATCGCAGAACAAATCCTAAATCGGGTCACTGCCCAACAGATCCTTGCACAAGAAAATGGGCCGATTCAGAATTTGCTCCTTACACTTCCAATCAATCTTGGCTCTATACAAACGGACCTAACGTTACAATGGAGCGGAAGGAAAACAAAAGATGGCAAGATAGACCCGGAATACTGCCGCGTCCTATTTTATTTAGAATTAGAACGCCTAAAAGAGATTATCATCGATATGCAGGTACAAAATCGAATCATAAAGGTGACGGTCATTAATGGGCATGGAGCAGTCCTTGAAGAGACAGCAAATCAATATCTTGAACTCCTGAGAGAGAATCTGGAAAAAATGGATTACAGATTGTCAGGTGTTTCATTTGTAAACATGGGAAGCGGAAAAGAGAGGGGCCACGGGTTGAAATCCGTTCCTTTTTCAGAATCTGGTTCATATAGTGGAGTGGATATTCGAATATGAAAAATGATAGGCGAAAAGAAGCGATTGCCTTAAAGTATGATCAAAAGACATCCAAAGCTCCCGTCATATTGGCGAAAGGGAAAGGTAAAACGGCTGAAAATATCCTGGAAAGGGCTATGAAGCTGGATATACCGGTCCAAAAGGATGAGTCGCTTGCTGCACTTTTAGGTCAATTGGATATAAATCAAACGATACCGGAAGAATTGTACGGAGCTGTTGCGGAGGTATTTGCATTCATTTATAAAGTCGACAAGGACATGAATCGGTAGGGGCCTGATTATGCACGTGATTTCACCAAAATGGATTCTTGTTGGTTTTTGTAGAAAATTAGGGAAATTGTTAACAAATTTTCATTATATTAAAAACATACTAAACTATCAGCAAAAGGACAAAGCCATGGCTTTGTCCTTTTGCTTTTCCTTTGAGTCAAAACAAGGATAAACGTAATTTCCCTGAGGTGTTTTCTGGATTAATATGGTGGAAAAGGGTGTATCAGGGTGTGTTTTCACTGGATTTATAAGAGAAAAGGCTTTTTAAAAGAATAGAATGATAGAAAAAATATAATTGCTTTTCACTATAAAGAAACACAACGGCCAATCAGTTTTTTTCCATTTAATACAAGAGTAAAAAAGTATATTATGATAATATTCACAAAATTATGTGAAAGAATATTATGCACCAAGGAGAATTTTGTTGTAATATGGTAGAGAAAACAGGCATTAAATTTAAAAGTTGGTTTTTAGTAGATAAGGAGGATGGGAAATGAATATCCATGAGTATCAGGGAAAAGAGATATTGCGACAATACGGGGTATCCGTTCCAAATGGCCGGGTTGCCTTTACTGTAGATGAAGCAGTGGAAGCAGCGAAGGAATTAGGTACGGAAGTTGTTGTCGTCAAAGCTCAAATTCATGCGGGCGGCCGCGGGAAAGCCGGCGGAGTTAAGGTAGCGAAAAATCTTGATGAAGCACGTACATATGCAGAAGAGATTCTTGGTAAGACGCTGGTGACCCATCAAACAGGACCGGCAGGCAAGGAAGTTAAGCGTTTACTTATTGAAGAAGGCTGCGACATTACGAAGGAATATTATATCGGGCTGGTCCTTGACCGTGCTACGAACAGTGTCGTATTGATGGCTTCTGAAGAAGGCGGAACGGAAATTGAGGAAGTGGCTGAAAAGACACCAGAGAAAATTTTCAAAGAAGTAATCGATCCGGTTGTCGGCCTGACTGGCTTCCAGGCACGTAGGATTGCATTCAATATCAATATTCCGACTTCACTTATAAATAAAGCTTCCAAACTGATGGTTAACTTATATACAGCTTTCGTTGAAAAAGATTGCTCAATCGCTGAAATCAACCCATTAGTGGTAACAGGCGATGGCAATGTAATGGCACTGGATGCTAAATTGAATTTCGATGATAATGCGATTTACCGCCATAAAGACATCGCGGAGTACCGTGATTTGGATGAAGAGGATGCGAAAGAGATTGAAGCATCAAAACATGGCCTTAGTTACATATCGCTTGACGGAAATATCGGATGTATGGTTAATGGTGCCGGACTTGCTATGGCAACGATGGACATCATTAAACATTATATGGGAGATCCGGCTAACTTCCTTGACGTTGGTGGCGGCGCTACTGAGGAAAAAGTAAAAGAGGCTTTCAAAATCATCCTATCCGATCAAAATGTTAAAGGCATCTTCGTTAATATCTTCGGGGGGATCATGAAATGTGACATCATCGCGACTGGCGTAGTAGCTGCTGCTAAAGAGCTTGGCCTGGATGTCCCTCTTGTTGTTCGTCTTGAAGGTACGAATGTGGACCTTGGTAAAAAGATACTTAAAGAGTCAGGTTTAAATATTACGGCTGCTGAATCTATGGCAGATGGAGCACAAAAAATAGTATCACTTGTAGGATAATAGGCAGGGGGGAACATAATGAGCGTTTATATTAATAAAGATACGAAAGTGATCGTTCAGGGAATCACTGGTTCAACAGCATTATTTCATACAAAACAAATGTTGGAATACGGCACGAAAATCGTTGGAGGAGTCACTCCTGGCAAAGGCGGAACAGAAGCGGAAGGGGTACCTGTATTCAATACAGTTTCCGAAGCTGTCACTGAAACCGGAGCGAATGCATCGGTTATCTACGTACCGGCTCCATTTGCTGCAGATGCGATTCTTGAAGCCGTTGACGCAGAACTAGATCTTGTTATTTGTATCACGGAACATATTCCTGTCCTGGATATGGTCAAGGTGAAGCGTTACATGGAAGGTAAAAAGACTCGCTTGATCGGACCGAACTGCCCGGGTGTCATTAGTCCGGAAGAATGTAAGATTGGTATCATGCCAGGATATATCCACAAAAAAGGCCATGTAGGTGTAGTTTCTCGTTCTGGAACTTTAACGTACGAAGCCGTTCACCAATTATCACAAGCAGGCATTGGGCAATCTACGGCTGTCGGTATCGGTGGGGATCCCGTTAACGGAACGGACTTCATTGATGTACTGAAAGCATTCAATGAAGATCCGGAAACACATGCGGTGATCATGATCGGGGAAATCGGCGGCACGGCAGAAGAAGAAGCGGCAATCTGGGTGAAAGAAAATATGACTAAGCCAGTTGTAGGTTTCATTGGTGGCCGTACAGCTCCAGCTGGTAAACGTATGGGACATGCTGGTGCCATAATTTCAGGAGGAAAAGGTACAGCTGACGAGAAAATCCGCGTTATGAACGAATGTGGAATTAAAGTTGCCGAGACTCCATCCGTAATGGGTGAAACATTGATCTCCGTCCTGAAGGAAAAAGAAATCTACGAACCTTGTAAAACGCATTGATTTAAGTTGGGCCGACCTGTTTTTTGGGTCGGCCTTTATTTCACTCCAAATTCCTCGGGAAACATTTCGATTACTTTGACCATCACAATCAACCTACCTTTAAAAATATCCGATTAGGGGTGCTTCCAATTGAATAAAACAGAAAAATTAATCCACCTTCATCATTGCCGCGGAGCAGGATGGAAAACAATCCAAATTATCATGTCAAATGACCCGTCCTTATCTTCCCTTTTCACTATGAATCACGAGGAATGGGTAAAAATCCTCCCTATCCCTTCAAATAAGCTTACCCTCTTTCTCAAAGATTTACATTCACTCAATACCATCGATAAACTTAAACGATACGAAGATTGCCAAATTCATTGCTTGACGATCTTCGATGATGATTATCCTTTTTTGCTGAAGCAAATATTCGATCCCCCATGGGTTCTTTATTTAAAAGGCGATAAGAAGCTTCTAACGAGGAGGAGCACGCTAGGTGTTGTTGGAACACGTAAGCCAACCTCGTATGGACTGGAGGCCTTAAAAACGATTCTATTACCACTTGTAAAGAAAAAATTCGTGATCATAAGTGGGGTGGCGGCCGGAATCGATGCAGAGGCACATAAAATCACTTTGGGGGAAGGCGGAGATACGATTGGGGTTTTAGGAGGAGGTCTTTTGCAAATATACCCAAAATCCAATATTTCCCTTGCAGGGGAAATCATCAATAAAGGGTTACTTTTATCTGAGACCCCACCGGAAAAGAGAGCGGAACCTTGGATGTTTCCGCTTAGGAATCGAATCATCAGTGGATTATCACTGGGAGTATTCGTGGTCGAGGCCAAAGAAAAAAGCGGTTCCCTTATTACGGCACAATCCGCTTTGGAACATGGCAGGGAGGTATTTGCGCTTCCTGGCAATGTAACGAGTCCAGAATCATTAGGGACCAATCAATTGATTCAAGATGGTGCCAAACTTGTTTTGAGTTCTAAGCAGATTGAGGAAGAATTTTGAACGATATAATATAGAAGATAGACGGAGAATTAAACGGAAAAATAGAAAAAAAAGGCGTTTTTTTTAAAGGAATGGTTGAAATTTTAGACAAAAAGGTTGAAAATATTGTAAAACTGTTATAAGTTTTGCAAATGGCACCTCTTGTCAAAATACTTATAAATAAATAAAATGACATGCTTTGAAAAGTAAAGAGGTGTTGACAAATGTTTTTTGAATGATTAATAATAGTGAAGATTTATATTACCTCTTTGAGGAGGATTTATTGGATGTCAGAATACTTAGTGATTGTGGAATCGCCCGCAAAGGCGAAAACAATAGAACGTTACTTGGGAAAAAAGTATAAAGTAAAGGCTTCCATGGGGCATGTACGCGATTTGCCTAAAAGCCAAATGGGTGTCGATGTTGAACATGAATATGAACCTAAATATATAACTATCCGCGGTAAAGGCCCGGTTTTAAAAGAATTGAAAACTGCTGCAAAAAAAGCGAAAAAAATCTATCTCGCGGCTGACCCCGACAGAGAAGGGGAAGCCATTGCCTGGCATTTGGCTCACAGTCTCGATGTTGACATTAATTCTGATTGCCGCGTGGTATTCAACGAAATCACGAAAGAGGCTATCAAAGAATCATTTAAATCACCGAGGCCAATAAATATGAAATTGGTTGATGCGCAACAGGCAAGAAGGGTCTTGGATCGTTTGGTCGGATACAATATCAGCCCGCTTTTGTGGAAAAAAGTGAAAAAAGGCTTAAGTGCGGGACGGGTCCAATCGGTTGCTGTACGAATGATCATTGACCGGGAAAAAGAAATCAAAGATTTTATCCCGGAAGAGTATTGGACAATCAAGGCAGATTTTGTAAAAGGAAAAGAACAGTTTGAAGGTTCCTTTTTCAGCCTGGGCGGTGAGCGGAAAGAATTAAATACAGAAGAGGACGTCAAAAAAGTACTCGGTTCTTTAAATGGCGGCGAATTTACGATAGGGGCAGTGGCTAAAAAGGAAAGAAGGCGTAATCCAGCTGCACCTTTTACGACTTCTTCCCTGCAACAAGAAGCGGCTCGAAAATTGAATTTCCGTGCAAAGAAAACAATGATGCTTGCTCAGCAGCTTTATGAAGGAATCGAGCTTGGAAAGGAAGGGACAGTCGGGTTAATCACTTATATGAGAACCGATTCGACCCGGATTTCCGATGTTGCGAAACAGGAAGCCCATACCTTCATTGAAAATAGTTATGGTAAAGATTATGTTCAGGTTGAGCAGCGGAAAGAGAAAAAACAGACTAATGCCCAAGATGCCCATGAAGCGGTAAGACCAACGAGCACATTACGTGAACCGGGTGTAGTCAAGGAGTTCTTATCCAGAGATCAATTCCGTCTATATAAGTTGATTTGGGAGCGATTCGTTTCAAGTCAAATGTCTTCGGCGGTCATGGATACTATGAGCATCGACCTCCATAACGGAGATGTCATCTTCAGGGCCAATGGTTCAAAAATTAAATTTCCGGGCTTCATGAAGGTATATGTTGAGGGATCCGATGACTCAGTGGAAGAAAAGGAAAATGCTCTCCCTGATGTGAAAAAAGGAGATCAATTCTTTTCAAAAGATGTAGAGCCTAAGCAGCATTTCACACAGCCTCCACCCAGATATACAGAAGCACGTCTTGTCAAAACCCTAGAAGAACTGGGAATAGGCCGTCCTTCCACATATGCTCCTACCTTGGATACGATTCAAAAACGTGGTTATGTTACTTTGGATAATAAACGGTTCATCCCCACAGAGCTTGGTGAGATCGTTCTTGAATTGATACGTGAATTCTTCCCGGATATTCTTGATGCAGAGTTCACTGCCAAGATGGAACAGGAATTCGATAGCGTCGAAGAAGGAAGCATCGAATGGATTAAGGTCATCGATGAATTTTATAAAGAATTTGCTGTTCATTTGGCTAAAGCTGAAGTCGAAATGGAGAAAATTGAAATCAAAGATGAGCCTGCAGGTGAAGATTGTGTAGAATGCGGACATGAGATGGTCTTTAAGATGGGGCGTTATGGTAAGTTCATGGCATGCAGTAATTTCCCCGATTGCCGTAACACAAAACCAATCGTAAAAGAAATAGGTGTGAAATGCCCGAAATGTAAGGAAGGAAACATCATTGAAAGGAAAAGTAAAAAACGCCGTTTATTTTACGGGTGTGATACCTACCCTGGATGTGACTTCATTTCTTGGGATAAACCGCTACCGCGGAGTTGTCCAAAATGTGAAGGTACACTAGTTGAGAAAAAACTCAAAAAAGGAGTCCAGGTCCAGTGCATGGATTGTGACTTCAAAGAAACTCCTCAAGCATAGAAAAGTCTGTGAAATCGTTTACTTTCCCTTTGTACTTTTGAGAAACTCTAAATATAAATTGACTCGGCATTTGCCGAGTTTCTTTATGTTCAGCGAAGTATGATATCATGGTAACGTGTGGATTTACTTCTTTGAAGAAAATGGATAAAGCTTGAAACTTTTTTATTTAGGTAATGTGATGTAAAATTCAGTGGACAAGTGCATTATTTTAAAGATATAATTCCTCTTTGTGTCCATTATCCCTTTTAGTACAGATGAAATGCTGGATTTGTGGCATATGCTTGAAATTTTCGTAGCAGGAATGGGTATTTTGGGAATAAATACATAGATATCGTTAAAAATGAAACACTTATGAAAGCAATTTTAATGATAAATGCTCCTGTCTTATCATATCTATACATGGAGGTTCGAAAAATGAAAGAAACAAAAGTAAGTGTAATCGGTGCTGGTCTTGCTGGAAGTGAAGCGGCGTGGCAGTTAGCTAAAAGAGGAATCAAAGTCGATCTATACGAAATGCGCCCGGTAAAACAAACGCCAGCACATCATACCGATAAATTCGCTGAACTTGTTTGTTCCAATTCACTTCGGGCAAATACGTTAACAAATGCGGTTGGTGTATTAAAAGAAGAAATGCGTATATTGGATTCGGTCATCATGTCCGCGGCAGATGCTTGTGCTGTACCGGCTGGCGGTGCTTTAGCTGTCGATCGCCATGAATTTGCCGGTCTTGTGACGGAAAAGGTCAAAAATCATCCCAATGTAACGGTCATTAATGAAGAAGTGACGGAAATTCCGGAAGGCCCTACCGTCATTGCAACAGGACCACTTACAAGTCAGTCACTATCTGACAGCTTAAAGCAAATCATGGATGAAGAATACTTGTATTTCTATGATGCTGCCGCTCCAATTCTTGAAAAAGACAGCATCAACATGGATAAAGTATACTTAAAATCCCGCTACGATAAAGGGGAAGCAGCTTATTTGAACTGTCCGATGACGGAAGAGGAGTTTGACCGCTTTTATGAAGCATTGATTGCTGCCGAGACAGTCCCACTTAAAGAATTTGAAAAAGAAATCTTTTTTGAGGGTTGCATGCCGATTGAAGTAATGGCATCACGTGGGAAGAAAACGATGTTATTTGGTCCATTGAAGCCTGTCGGATTAGAAGATCCGAAAACAGGAAAGCGCCCTTTTGCAGTAGTTCAATTGCGCCAAGATGATGCGGCAGGAACACTCTACAACATTGTTGGTTTTCAGACACATTTGAAATGGGGGCCGCAAAAAGAAGTATTGCAGCTCATACCTGGATTGGAAAATGCGGAAATTGTCCGTTATGGAGTTATGCATCGCAACACTTTCATAAACTCACCTAATGTTCTGAAGCCTACGTACCAATTCAAAAATCGGGACGATTTATTCTTTGCAGGTCAGATGACTGGCGTCGAAGGTTATGTAGAATCGGCAGCATCAGGACTGGTTGCAGGTATCAATGCTGCAAGGATCGTCCAAGGATTGGAGCCTGCCATTTTTCCTGCTGAGACGACAATGGGCAGCATGGCAAGGTATATAACATCGACAAATGGAAAGAGCTTTCAGCCGATGAACGCCAACTTCGGATTGCTTCCAGACCTTGAAGTGAGAATCAAATCAAAAAAAGAACGGAACGAAACCCATGCTAAACGCGCTTTGGACACAATTCAGAACTTTGTGAAAAATTTGTAAAATATTTGCCTGCTGTTTTAAAGTATGATACTATTTATTAGCCTTTGCGAGGTGTTTCCATGATTAATCAAAAAAAGGCATTATCATCCTTCATCGAATATTTACAAATTGAAAAAAACAGTTCACATTACACCATTGAAAATTACAAACGTGATATTCACGAATTTTTCCTGTTCCTAAATGAACAGGGTATCATCGATATCACGTCTGTTGAATATTTTGATGTCCGGTTGTTTTTAACGAATTTATATGAGAAAAAACTTTCTAAGCGCACTGTAGCAAGAAAAACTTCTTGCTTGCGGAGCTTTTATAAATTTTTATTACGTGAAGGTGATGTGAAGGATAATCCTTTTTCTCTTGTTTCTTTACCTAAAAAGGATCAAAGACTGCCACGTTTTCTATATGAGAAGGAAATGAAACAGTTGTTTTCTTCTTTAAATAAAGATTCACCGATAGGAATAAGGAACAATGCATTACTGGAATTACTGTATGCGACAGGCATTCGCGTAAGTGAATGTTGTGAGATTAAATTGCAGGATATCGATCTTTCCTTAGGTACAGTACTGGTTCATGGAAAAGGAAAAAAAGATCGCTACGTTCCGGTTGGTAGATATGCTCAAGAAGCGATAGATATATACATACGTACAGCCAGGATGGAAATGACTTCGTCTGACGCCAAAGCGAATGTTTATTTATTTGTTAATTTTCGTGGAGACCCTCTGACACCTAGGGGAGTTCGCTATATATTGAATGAATTGATTAAAAAGTCAGCCGCAGATGGAAGTCTTCATCCCCATATGCTAAGGCATTCCTTTGCTACACACCTATTGAATAATGGGGCGGACATTCGCACGGTTCAGGAATTGCTTGGTCATTCTAAAATTTCATCAACGCAAGTGTATACGCATGTTACAAAAGACCAATTAAAAAAAGTCTATAATGCAACACATCCGCGGCCTTAAATGTTGAAAGGGGACACTTTATGACAACGATATTTGCAGTGCATCATAAAGGTGAATGTGCCATGTCCGGTGATGGGCAGGTTACTTTAGGAAATTCAGTAGTGATGAAGCATACAGCAAGGAAAGTAAGAAAAATCTTTAAAGGTAATGTTCTTGCAGGTTTTGCAGGTTCTGTTGCAGATGCATTCACTTTATTTGAGATGTTCGAAGCTAAGCTTGAAGAGTATAATGGCAATCTTCAGCGTGCTGCCGTCGAAATGGCAAAGCAATGGAGAAGTGACAATGTACTGAGAAAGCTGGAAGCCATGCTGGTCGTGATGGATAAGAACCATTTACTGCTCGTTTCTGGTACCGGGGAAGTAATTGAGCCGGATGACGGGATTCTCGCCATAGGATCTGGAGGGAATTATGCACTGGCTGCCGGCAGGGCATTAATGCGGTTTTCAAGTGACCATTTATCGGCAAAGGAAATCGCTCAATCATCTTTACAAATTGCAGCGGAAATTTGTGTATTTACGAATACGAATATAATCGTGGAAGAGTTGTAAGGAGGAGCGCAAATGTCAAAAAAAGCTAATTTAACACCGAGGCAAATCGTTGAAAAACTGGATCAGTATATCGTTGGGCAGCGTGAAGCAAAACGGGCAGTGGCAGTGGCTCTTCGGAATCGCTACCGACGTTCCCTTCTCTCGGACCAACTTCGTGATGAAGTCGTTCCGAAGAACATATTAATGATTGGACCGACAGGCGTTGGGAAAACAGAAATAGCTCGGAGAATGGCTAAATTGGTAGGTGCTCCTTTTATAAAAGTTGAAGCAACGAAATTTACGGAAGTCGGATATGTCGGCCGGGATGTGGAGTCCATGGTTCGTGATTTGGTGGAGACTTCCGTTCGCCTCGTGAAGGAAGAAAAGATGGCGAGCGTAAAGGAACGGGCAGAAGAAAATGCAAATCGCCGTTTAATAGAGCTATTAGTGCCATCAACAAAAAAACAGAGTAATTTCAAGAATCCTCTTGAAGTCTTTTTTGGAGGCAATAACAATCAAGACGAACAGGATTCGGAAGATAATTCCGAAGATTTAAGTTTGCAGGAAAAAAGGAAAATCGTCGCCGAAAAGCTGGCTAATGGTGAGCTGGAAAGTGAAATGATTACGGTTGAAGTGGAAGAACAGGCTGCTTCGATGTTTGATATGCTCCAAGGTTCGGGAATGGAACAAATGGGGATGAACATGCAGGACGCTTTAGGAAGCCTGATGCCGAAAAAAAGCAAGAAGCGCAAATTGAAAGTAAGTGAAGCGAGAATCGTTTTAACAAATGAAGAAGCGGCAAAATTGATCGATATGGATGAAGTCACTTCTGATGCAGTATACGGAGCTGAGCAAAATGGGATCATTTTCATTGATGAAATCGACAAAATTGCCAGTAAGCAGTCCGGAAGTTCATCAGCGGATGTTTCAAGGGAAGGTGTCCAAAGGGATATCCTGCCAATCGTCGAAGGCTCGACAGTCGTGACTAAATATGGTTCAGTTAAAACGGATCATGTCTTATTCATTGCGGCAGGGGCCTTCCATATGGCTAAGCCCTCCGACCTTATCCCTGAATTACAAGGTAGATTCCCGATCCGTGTAGAGTTGAACAAACTGACAGTAGATGACTTTGTAAGGATTCTTCATGAACCGGATAATGCCTTGTTAAAACAATATGTTGCTTTGTTAGAAACAGAAGGTATAGAAATTGAATTTTCTGACGATGCTGTTCGTAAGATAGCTGAAGTGGCCTTCGAAGTGAATCAAAACACAGACAATATTGGTGCAAGAAGACTTCATACCATTTTAGAACGGCTGCTTGAAGACTTATCTTTTGAAGCACCGGAAATTACGATGGAGAAGATTACAATTACTCCCCAATATGTCGAAGGAAAGCTTGGTTCTATCGCCCGGAACAAAGATTTAAGCCAGTTTATCCTTTAATTAAGAAACAATGGCAATAATTTGCCTAGCATGAAAATAAAATTACGGAAATACAACTTCATAGTTATTGTGAACCATGGTATTTTTAGGAGGAACAAATCAAATGAACTTATTAGCAAAAACAAGAAAAATCAATGCAATGCTCCAAAAAGCGGCAGGTAAAGCAGTTAACTTTAAGGAAATGGCTGAAAGTTTAAGTGAAGTTATCGAAGCAAATGTATTCGTCGTCAGCCGCCGTGGGAAATTACTAGGCATAGCGGTAAGTCAGCAAATCGAAAATGAACGCATGTACAAAATGTTGGAAGATAAACAATTCCCTGAAGTGTACACAAAAAACCTATTTAATATTCCCGAAACATCTTCCAATCTTGATATCGAAAGCGAATACACTGCTTTCCCAGTTGAAAACAAAGAACTTTTCGCAACGGGATTAACAACTATCGTACCGATTATGGGTGGGGGAGAACGTTTAGGAACATTGGTTCTTGCTCGATTACAAGAAAAATTTCATGATGATGATTTAATTTTGGCTGAGTATGGCGCGACAGTGGTAGGTATGGAAATCCTTCGTGAAAAGTCAGAAGAGATTGAAGAAGAAGCTCGTAGTAAAGCTGTTGTTCAAATGGCAATTTCCTCGTTATCGTACAGCGAATTGGAAGCTATTGAGCACATTTTTGAAGAGCTTAAAGGTAATGAAGGACTGCTTGTAGCTTCAAAAATTGCAGACCGTGTAGGCATCACTCGATCCGTAATCGTCAATGCGCTTAGAAAGCTAGAGAGTGCAGGAGTAATTGAATCACGCTCTCTTGGAATGAAAGGTACTTATATAAAAGTATTGAACGATAAATTCCTACTTGAATTAGAAAAGCTTAAAAATAATTAACAAACAAAAAAGGCAGTCCTTTAAATAGGGCTGCCTTTTTTTTGTGTGCGTATATTGGGGTAAGTTGTCTAGGACTGAAAAGCTATGGTGGAGAGCGAAAGGAAGGAAGAAAAAAGAGGTAATTCGGAATAAAGATCTTAAATGGAAATGTGAATATATGCGTGGTTTTTTATGAAAAGGTAAATATATTATTATAACTTTTGAAATATGCAAACAGTGATAATAGAATGGGACGGCCTTTCTTTATGATAAGAGGAATTTGTCGAATGGATCGCCATTTTGAAAAAAATGTTTTTAACAAAAAAAGTACATGTACCATTTGTTTTTTAATAATCCTTTATTTTAAAGGGTGGAATCAGGTGAGTGGAAATAATCACTTGAAATTAATCGTTAAAATTAGTTCTAAAGTATCAGGTATATTGGTTCGTTTTTCGATATGCTAAATAAGCCAATGCAAGTAAAATTTGGTTAAAGTGTAGAATGCACTAATAAAATGTAATATAAGGTAATGTTAATCCTTGAATGATACTAAGAAAAACGTCAAATTTGAGCAAAATGTGACATTTTTCGACCATAATAGGTCTAAAGTCTTTGTGTTTTTATGGACATAGTTATTATGTTTCTTTAAAATAAACCATAAATGAATTGGGTTAATTTATTGATAAAGCAACTATTTACTAAATATTGAAAGGGGTGATCGATATGGAACTATTTTCAAATACTTTTCAATCACTAGAAAATGCTCTTAATTATTCTAATACAAAACAAAAAGTCATTTCACAGAACATAGCCAATTCGGATACGCCTAACTATAAAGCTAAAGAGGTCGACAAAACACAATCATTTAAAGCAGAGCTGGGATCTTCCCTAAAGTCATATCGGACCGATGAAAGACATTATACCTTCAAATCAGAAGAAGGTCATGCTTCTCCCATCGTATTTCAGAAAAATGTCCAATATAACAATAACGGAAATAGTGTGGACGTTGATAAGGAAATGACGGATCTTGCTGCAAATCAGATTTATTATAATGCAGTCTCTGATAGGCTTTCAGGAAAGTTTCAATCATTGGAGAATGTAATTAGAGGAGGTAAGTGATGGGAATCTTCCAAAGTATGAACATGACTGGATCTAGCTTGACCAGTCAAAGGTTAAGGATGGATGTAATCTCTGCGAATATGGCAAATGCCGATACGACCAGGGCGGAATATGACGCGGAGTTGAAAACATGGAAGCCATACACAAGAAAAGCGGTAGTGCTGCAAAGTAAGGAAGAAGGTTTTTCAAGCTTCTTAAACGCAGCATCCGGAAAAACTAGCGGGATAGGGAATGGAGTAAAGGTGACTGGAATAGTAAAGGACAGAACACCCTTTGAACTGGATTACAATCCGGAACACCCTGATTCCAATGAAGATGGTTATGTTGAAATGCCGAATGTCGACCCACTTAGGGAAATGGTCGATTTAATGAGTGTAACACGTTCATATGAAGCAAATGTAACAGTTTTAAATGCATCAAAGGGAATGATGATGAAAGCGTTGGAAATCGGAAAATAACAGTTTGAAAGGAGAGTGTTGATATGGAGGGGATTTCTCTTTCGGCAGTGAATAATGCAGGTAATGTGCTGAAAAAAGATCAGAATAATACTAATACACCATACGAATCACAGCGAAATTTTGCGTCCGTATTAAAAGAATCAATAAATAAAGTTAACGAAACACAAATGGCATCTGATGACCTTACGACAAAACTGGTTAATGGAGATGATGTTGAGCTGCATTCGGTGATGATAGCTTCGCAAAAAGCCAGCATTACCATGCAGGCTACATTAGAGGTTCGGAATAAGGTTGTAGAAGCCTACCAGGAAATGATGAGAATGAGTATATAGCATTCATTTTTAAACCTCATTAATATAGAGAAAAAATGATCAGGGGGAAAACTAATCCCCCACTCATAAATTCATAGACTGACCGGGGGATTTAAATGAATGAAGTAATAGAGTTTAAAAATAAAGTGGCTGCTTACTGGATGAGCCGCAGTAAAAAACAAAAAATGATGATGATTGGATCAGCAGCATTGATTATCATCATCATTACGGCTGTTTCACTTTTAACCACGCGTACGACGCTGGTGCCCTTATATTCAAATTTAACTCCATCGGAGACAGGGAGCATCAAAGAAAATTTGGACAGTAAAGGGATTAAAAACGAAGTTTCTGAAAATGGTACGACCATAAAGGTTCCTGAAGAAAGCCTGGATTCACTTAAAGTGGAACTGGCAGCTGAAGGAGTTCCGGACTCGGGGAGTATCGACTATTCTTTTTTTAGTCAAAGTGCTGGTATCGGAATGACTGAAAATGAATTCAACGTCATAAAACTGGACTCGATGCAAACGGAATTGGCCAGTTTAATAAAAAAGATTGATGGAGTAGAAGATGCCAGCGTAATGATCACTCTTCCTGATAAAGGAGTTTTTGTCAGTGATACGACTGGGGAAGCGTCCGCATCCATTGTATTGAAAACGAAATCCGGTTATAAATTTGAAGAAAGTCAAATCAACTCCCTTTATCATCTGGTCTCAAAAAGTGTACCGAATCTTCCTACAGATAATATCGTCATTATGAATCAAGACTTTGATTACTTTGACCTTGAAAATGAAAATTCATCTTTCACGTCCGCATTTGCTACTCAAAATCAAATAAAAAAAGAAATAGAACGCGATATTCAAAGACAGGTACAAAATATGCTTGGAACGATAATCGGTAGAGACAAAGTTGTTGTTTCTGTCACGACAGACATTGATTTCACTCAAGAAAACCGAGAAGAGAATTTAGTCGAACCGGTCGATGAAGAAAATATGGCTGGAATCGAGATTTCTGCGCAAAGGATCAATGAATCGTATAGTGGGGACGCTGCAGGTGCAGGAGGCGTTCCGCAAAGTGAGGATTCCTCAGATTCATTGGGAACCCAATATGCTGAAGGCACAAACGGTTCCGGTGATTATGAAAAAGTGGATGAAACGATAAATAGTGAAGTGAACCGAATCAAGAAGGAAATAGTCGAAAGCCCGTATAAAGTTAAGGATTTAGGTATTCAGGTCATGGTCGAACCGCCCACCGCTGACGATCCGAATTCTTTAACTCAACAGAGTGTGGATGATATCACACAAATCCTTGGTACGATAATACGAACGACAATCGAGAAAAAAGCTGAAGGGGAAGAACTTACGGACGAGGAGCTTAATAATAAAATTGCAATTTCCGTTCAACCGTTTAACGGAAAAATGACGTTACCAATAGAGGAAACGAGTCCATTGTTACCAATATGGGCATACATCGTCGGTGGCGTGCTAATACTTGCCATTATCATTCTCTTAATCTTATTCTTCCGTTCCCGAAAGCAAGTTGAATTGGAAGAGGAATACGTGGTCGAAGAAGAGGAAGTCGCATTCGATCTTCCTGATTTAAACAAAGAGAAGGAAACGGAAGCATCTTTAAAAAGAAAACAACTTGAGAAACTTGCAAAAGAAAAGCCAGATGAATTTGCAAAATTATTAAGAAGCTGGATAGCAGAAGACTAGGAGGCTTTAGAAAGTGACCGATAGAAAAAAAAAGGCCAGATTGACTGGCAAACAAAAAGCTGCCATCCTCCTTATTTCCTTAGGGCCGGATGTTTCTGCATCTGTTTATAAGCATCTTTCTGAAGAGGAAATTGAGAGATTGACCCTTGAAATTTCTGGGGTGAGAAAAGTGGACTCCCATGATAAAGAAGAAATTCTGGAAGAATTCCATAATATTGCTTTAGCACAGGATTACATCTCTCAGGGCGGGATAGGATACGCAAAGCAGGTACTTGAAAAGGCACTAGGCTCTGATCAGGCAACTGAGATCATTAACCGGTTAACATCTTCCTTACAGGTTCGTCCATTCGATTTTGCACGAAAAGCGGATCCTGGACAAATCTTGAATTTCATCCAGAACGAGCATCCGCAAACTATTGCATTAATCTTATCCTATCTTGATCCTGCACAGGCTGGACAAATATTGTCTGAACTTCCGCAAGAAGTGCAGGCCGATATTGCAAGAAGGATTGCTTTGATGGATGGCACGTCGCCAGAAATCATCAATGAAGTGGAGCAAATACTCGAAAGGAAACTTTCTGCGACCGTGACCCAAGATTATACACAGACTGGTGGAGTAGAAGCGGTTGTAGATGTGTTGAATGGTGTTGATCGCTCGACGGAACGAACGATTTTGGAGGAACTCGAAATTCAAGATCCAGAGCTTGCCGAGGAAATCAAGAAACGCATGTTTGTTTTTGAGGATATCGTGACACTTGATGGCAGAGCGATTCAGCGCGTAGTCAGGGAATCTGATAACGAAGACCTTAAACTTTCTCTTAAGGTGGCAAGTGATGAAGTGAAGGAAATCGTTTTCCGAAACATGTCAAAACGTATGGTCGAAATGTTTCAGGAAGAAATGGAATATATGGGGCCTGTACGTTTGCGTGATGTAGAAGAAGCACAATCGAGAATCGTTGCTGTTATTCGCCGTTTGGAAGAAACTGGGGATATCGTGATTGCCCGCGGCGGAGGGGATGATATCATTGTCTAGGATTATAAAATCCCAGCAAGCTCATCAGGAGAAAAGCAAAAAGATAGCGATAAAAGTTCCCACGTTTGACTTTCTTCAAAATGAAAATGCAGATGAGGGGATAAACCTTCAACATTTTCAATCTGATCAATTTCAGAGGGATGCTAAACAGGAAGCCGAAAGGTTATTACTGGATGCTAAACAAAAAGCCCAAGCGATAGCTGCTGAAATCCAGCAAGACCGAGAACATTGGGAGAATCAAGAAAAAGTGATGTTTATTGAACAAGCTCAAAAGGAAGGGTATCAGCAAGGAGTCGAAGATGGCTTCCAAAAGGGTTATAACGAGATTGCAGGGGATATAGCTTTTGCAAAAGAAGTGGTGGAGTCCTCTAAAAAAGATTATCGTCAACATATCGAATCATCTGAAACCGTTATTTTGAATCTTGCCGTGAAGGTCGCGGAGAAAATTATCGGGCACCAGCTTGAAAAAGATGAAGAGTCTTTTTTATCCATTGTCAAGAGAGCCATCAAAGAGGCGAGGGATTACCGTGAAGTGCAATTGCATATCCATCCTGTCCAATATCAATCGATTCTATCTCATAAGGAAGAGTTGATTGCAATCTTTCCAAAAGATACTGAGTTGTATATCTTTCCGGATGATGAAATTGAAGAAAACAGCTGTATTATCGAATCAGAAAATGGAAGGATAGATGCCAGTGTCAACAGTCAGCTGCAGGAAATAAAAGTGAAACTAACTGAGCTGCTGTGGGAGGGGAGTAACGATGAAAACTAGAGACCTATTGCCCTTAGTTGATGAGGTGGATTCATTCAAACATTATGGACGGGTCAAACGTGTCGTAGGGTTAATGATAGAATCTCAAGGCCCTGAAAGCTCTGTTGGCGACGTTTGTTATATCTATACAGGTATACAAAAAAAGAAAAACCGAATATTAGCCGAAGTTGTCGGTTTCCGTGATGAAATGGTTATTTTAATGCCATTTACAGCTGTTAGTGATATAGCACCGGGATGTATCGTGGAAGGAAGCGGACGGAGCCTTGAGATAAAGGTGGGAGGAGGGCTCATTGGCAAGGTAGTCGATCCATTGGGACATCCCATTGATGATTCATTGCTCCCAAAGGGTCTAGCTACCGTTCCTGTGGATCAAGATCCGCCAAATCCGATGAAACGCCCTCCCATTAATGAGCCGATAGATGTAGGAGTGCGTGCGATTGATAGTTTATTAACAGTTGGAAAAGGTCAACGTGTTGGTATCTTTGCTGGGAGTGGTGTTGGGAAAAGTACGTTGCTTGGCATGGTAGCAAGGAATACGACGGCTGACTTGAACGTAATCGGTCTTGTTGGAGAACGTGGACGTGAAGTTCGTGAATTCATTGAGAAAGATCTTGGACCAGAAGGGCTGGCACGATCAATCGTTGTTGTGGCGACATCTGATCAGCCAGCGTTGATGAGGATAAAAGGTGCTTTAACGGCAACTGCCATCGCTGAATATTTTCGTGATAAGGGATTGAACGTGATGCTGATGATGGATTCGGTCACGAGGGTCGCAATGGCCCAGAGGGAAATTGGGCTTGCTATCGGGGAACCGCCGACGACCAAAGGTTATACGCCCTCCGTTTTTGCCATCCTTCCAAGATTACTCGAAAGAACGGGAACAAATCAGCTGGGTACCATTACAGCGTTTTATACGGTTCTAGTCGACGGTGATGATATGAATGAGCCGATTGCTGATGCTGTCAGGGGAATATTGGATGGTCACTTCATACTAGATCGTAACTTAGCCAATAAAGGACAGTTTCCAGCGCTCAATGTTTTGAAGAGTATAAGCCGTGTCATGAACAATATTGTTGGGGACATACATAAAAGTTCCGCAGAAAAATTACGGGCAAGTTTATCAACCTATATGGAGTCAGAAGATTTGATTAATATAGGAGCGTATAAGAAGGGCTCTTCCAAACCAATTGATAACTCTATTACACGCTATCCTGAGATCATTTCATTTTTAAAGCAAGGCACCCATGAAAAAGCTCCAAAAGATAATAGTATTAACGCCCTTGTTGATTTGATGGGGAAAGGTGATTAGTTATGATTTATCAATATAAATTCGAGAAGATCCTGAACATCAAGGAAAAAGAAAAAAAAGATGCACTAGCTAAATATAATACTGCTTTAAAAAAATTTGAAGAAGTGGCAGAAAGGTTATATAAGCTTTTAAAGAAAAAAGAAGAGTTGCTTGAGTTTCAACAGGAAAAGCTGCGCAATGGATTATCCGTTCAGGAAATTCGCCATCATCAGTTATTTATGGACAACTTGGAAAAACTCTTAAGCCATTGTCAACAGGAAGTCATTGAAGCTCGATACAAGATGAATGTTCAACGGGATTTATTAATGGATAGAAATATTGAGGTTAAAAAGTACGAGAAAATGAAAGAAAATGATTTTCTTAAATTCCTTGATGTCTTAAAGGAAGTCGAGAATAAGCAAATGGATGAAATTTCTATCCGGCAATTCTTAAGCAAAGGCGTTAGGTGATAGAATGCGTAAAAAAAGTGAATCTAATGGATTGGAAGAATTGGAAAAAAGCAAGATAAGTAAGTTCCAATGGTTCTTTGTCATCTTCATTTCTTTAATCTTTGCGGTAACTGTAGCGTTGATCGTTTTTACAGTTGCAGGTGTCAATGTTGTGGAAAAGGCCAAAGGAATGTCTGAGAAAATACCCTTCATTGAATTGGATCATAAGAATGAAGAGAAAGGTAATCCAGCCAGGGAAAATGAGAAAGTCTCGATGAAGCTCGAAAAATTAGAAACTGAGATTGAAAACAAGAAAAAAGAGATAGACAAGCTTGAGGGCATCATTGATAAACGTGACAAGGCCATTTTAAAGGCAGGAGCGGAAAAACAGCAGCTTCAAACCGAAATGAATCAACTTAAGGATAGTCAGAATGGTAGTAAACAGGCGTTCAAAAATATAATCCGCACTTATGAAACCATGGCTCCTAAGAAGTCTGCACCTATCATTACTGAAATGAATGATGATGACGCAGTGGAGATTCTCTCAAGTATGAAAGCAGCCACTTTAGCTAAGGTATTGGAGCAAATGACAACGGCTGATGCTGCAAGGTTAACGAAGAAACTAACGGAACAAAGTCCTTAAGAGAAGAGATTAAGGAGGTGAATATTATATGAATTCAGCTATTAATTCTTTACTCCCCTTGGCATCATTAAGTCAAAAGGCACCAATTAAACAAAATCAGCAAACCAATTCCGGGTTTGGTTCAGTCCTTCAATCCTCCTTAGTGGCAGAACCTCCCGCTCCAGCGGATATAGGCGACATCACTGAAGGACGATTGTCTGTTATAAAGGATTTGCTTGGTTTTCTGAAACTTGAAAGGTTAAGTGATAAAGGGAAAGAGAGTATTGTTGAAGATATTTCTGTAAACAACCATGAAGAATTCAGCACCCTTCTATTACAGGTACTAAAAAATGTAGCCGGCAATGATGAGGGTGCCCTTAAGGATTTCTTTGCGAGCATAGAGGAAATGGATGTAGAACAAGAATTGGATGACTTCAGCATGAATCCACAAAGTTTGTTATCTGCCAATGTCATGGAACTGTATACAATTCTAAAAAAGGTTACTGTATTGAATGAAGAAGAATGGCATGAGCTCCCACTATCTGGTGTGGTGAATCTTTTGAAACTGGCTAAGATTCAAGATCTTCTTTCAGAGAGTAAGGATATGACACAAGATGAAGCGGCCATCCAGAAACAAATGAAAAACCTGCTTGAAGGGATAACGGGGAAACTGGATAAAATGTTGTCCAATCAGTCAGAACCAAAATCAGAATATGGTCAATCCAACATTTCGGAAAAAGGGCAAAATAAAACAATAGAAACATTGAAAAACCCACCCTTGCAATTATCTGGGAGTGACAAGGTAAGTAAAGGCAGGACAATAACCAGCAGTGTGACTTTGCAAAATTTGGATAGCGGTGACCATCAAAGTTCAGGTATGCCTTTGCTCATGACTAAGTTGGAGCAATTCGTCTTGACTGCTTCCATAGGTAAGCAAATTGTCAGTCATGAAGAGTTTGTTAAACAATTTGAAAATATTTTGAGTAAGGCGAATTTTAGCGGAAAAAACGGTGTAAATAAACTGTTGATCAGATTGAATCTCGAACATCTAGGGTCACTTAGAATCGAGTTGATTCAAAAGGATGGTAGGCTGTCAGCCAAGATTATGGCTACTACTTCTCAGGCCAAAGATATGCTGGAGAAACAGATTCATGGCTTAAAACAAGCCTTTAGCGGTCAAAATATTCAAATTGAAAAAATTGAAATATCACAGGCCTTCAATCCTTTTAACCCCGAGAAATTCAGCCAGAAAGATGCGGATGAACAAAATAAACAACAAGAGAGTAAGGAAGAAAGCAATGACGAGACGGATAGTGAGTTTATGGAATCCCTTGCCGAAGCGCTGTTAAATCTGGAAGTGTAGGTGTTAAAATGACGACCATTGATACGTCACTATTATTATCAAAATTTCAAACTGAAAACAGAAAAAACGGGGATGCATTAGGAAAGGATGATTTCTTGAAATTGTTGCTTACACAGCTTCAAAACCAAGATCCGTCAAATCCGATGGACAACACGGAATTCATCGCCCAAATGGCCACTTTTTCATCTCTAGAACAGATGATGAATATGGGAGCCCAAATGGAAGAAATAATCGGGATCAGTCAACAAAATAGTATCATGAACTTTAACTCCTTTGTCGGTAAGGAAGTCACTTGGCATAAATTGGATGGTGGCGATGGTGATCTTGCGGTAGAAGAAGGAACAGGCATCGTGAAGTCGATCCAATATAAAGGTGATGGTGTTTATTTCATTTTAGAAGATGGCACAAAGCTTGTACCCGCCAACATTTCACAAATGAAACAAACAAGTTCCACGGCAAATAGCTTAACGACGGCAAGTGAATTAATAGGCAAACGTGTTTCCTGGATGGATGAAAAAAATGGAGAGTCATCGGCTGTCGTTATCGCTGTATCCATGAATAATGGCAAGCTGCAAATTGAAGTGGATGATGAAAGCAACACCAAGCTATCATCAGAGCAATTGATCAAAATCGCTGAAGCTTAATGGGCGGGAATATGAGTAAACTTGATTTTCAGGCAAATTCCGTTCAGATGATGGCTCAAACAAAATTACCGTTAAGGCAAGGGCAGTTGACCCAACAAGGTTTCAACAGCATTTTCAATCAGCTGTTTCCACTAATGAAAAATTGACCATTAGTAAACATGCTCAAATGCGGATAAATGAAAGAAATATAGAAATACCACGACAAACCTGGAAACAAATAACCGATAAAGCTAATGAGGCTAAAAAGATGGGCGTGACCGAATCTCTTATCATTACAAATAATGCGGCACTCATAGTAAGCACGAAAAAAATAAAGTCATCACAGTCATGGACAGGGATGAAGCATCAGCTCAAATTTTTACGAACATCAATGGAACCATAATTTTGGATTAATAGGCTGGACCTAGAATAGGAAGTCTAGACTGTGGAATGACTGAAGCAGTCGCTATATGAAAGGGGAGATTTTACATGCTTCGTTCAATGTATTCGGGAATAAGCGGGTTAAAAAACTTACAAACAAAATTGGATGTTATCGGTAATAACGTAGCCAATGTCAATACTTATGGTTTCAAAAAAAGCCGTGTAACATTCAGCGATGCCATGAATCAAACGGTATCTGGGGCAAGTGCAGCAACAGCCAATAGAGGTGGAACTAATTCTAAACAAATTGGGTTGGGTTCCACGATTGCTACAATTGATACCATCCATACACAGTCAAGCTTGCAAACGACCGGCCGTGATCTTGACTTGGGAATTTCTGGTGACGGCTATTTCATCGTCAAGCAAGGCGATGCACTATCATACACTCGTGCTGGAAACTTTTATCTTGATAATAACGGTACACTTGTCAACTCGAATGGTTTGAAAGTGCAAGCTTACAAGATTGATGAAAACGGAAAACAATCAAAAACAATCGGTGATGTGGCTGTTAACGTCAATGCAATTTTACCTGCTGTAACAACAACTAAAATAACAGTAGGTGAAAATTTAACTGCTGATGCAATTGACGGTACCGTATTTAGTCAGCAAATAAAAGTCGTGGATGCAAAGGGTAAAGAACAAACGGCAACTATCTTTTTCCAAAAAACAGCTGATAACAAATGGGAGATTTTTGATGAGGAACCTGCTGCTTTGGGGGATACTTCGGCTACTAAACCAAAACCGTTCACTTCTCTGAATTTCGATGCTAATGGTCAGATAGTGGAAGCTGATAAAACTCAGGAAGGCCTAAACATTAACATTTCAAGTGGCAAAGAGAATGACCCGGATACGGAAGCTGATGAAAGCGTTCAAAAAATCAAATTGGATTTTGACTTCTCGAAACTTACTCAATCTAAAGGTGCTACGACTGCTCTTGTCAATCCAAATGGTAATAAAGAAGGGAAACTGGAAAGCTTTAATATTGGTGCATCAGGGGAAATAAATGGCATTTATTCCAACGGTATGATCACAACATTAGGCCAACTGGCCGTTGCCAAGTTTTCCAATCCATCAGGCTTGACGAAAACAGGTGGTAATACTTTTCAGGAATCAATCAACTCAGGTACTGCCAACATCAATATCGCAGGTGAGGGCCGGGGGTTGATTGCATCAGGTTCCTTGGAAATGTCCAATGTGGATTTATCGGAAGAGTTTACTGAAATGATCGTTGCGCAACGTGGTTTCCAGTCGAATTCCCGGATTATAACGACATCGGATGAAATTTTACAAGAATTAGTTAACTTAAAACGATAGGTTAAGGGGGGAGGAGCCAGGTGCTTATTGCTCTGGCTCCTAAATATCATTATCAAAGTCAGAAGGCTCAATGGAAAATGCGTTCATATCAATGCATTGTACATAGATACAGTCGAGTCATTGCCAGATACGACGATTACTTTTACAAATAGTAAGAAAATCGTTGTGCTTGAGAAGGAAGAGGAACTGGTTGAAGCTATCATACAATTTTATCGGACCGTTAATGTTCTCGGTTTTCGTAAGGATGTGGAGGTAAGTTCATGAAAAAAAACTTATTGACTATTATGTTGATTATACTCGTGGCTATAACGCTTGTTGGTGTCATAGCATTCGTGGTTGTGACAAAGTTATCTGACCCTACATCTGCAGAAGAAAAACCTAGCATTGACGAAATTGTCAAATCATCAGTTGAAATTCCCGAAATTACAACGAATCTTGCTGGCAATGATTATATCAAAATCTCATTTATGGTCCAAACAGAAAATAAAAAAGCAAAAGAAGAATTGGAAAAAAGAAGTTTTCAAGTGAAAAATATCATTATTACCGAACTATCCGAAATGAAAGCGGAAGTGTTAACCGGTAAAAAAGGCAAGGAAAAGCTTCAAGAAGTGCTAAAGACTAGAATGAATGAATTAATGGAAGAAGGAAAAGTTGAAAAGGTTTATATAACCTCCTCGATTCTTCAATAAGAACTTCCTTGCTTCATTAAATAAGAAGGGGAAGCTTTGGAGGTGAGTGTTAATGTCCGGGGAAATATTATCGCAAAATGAAATCGATGCTTTATTATCGGCCATTTCCACAGGTGAAATGGATGCAGATGATTTAAAGAAAGAAGAAATAGAAAAAAGAGTGAAAGTGTACGACTTTAAAAGGGCACTTCGGTTTTCAAAGGATCAAATCCGAAGTTTGACCAGGATACATGAGAACTTTGCAAGGTTGCTGACCACATACTTTTCGGCTCAGCTTAGGACATATGTTCAAATATCCGTTGCTTCGGCAGATCAAATACCATACGAAGAGTTTATTAGATCGATCCCGAAAATTACCATCCTGAATGTGTTTGAGGTGCCGCCGTTGGATGGCCGTATCATTCTTGAGGTCAACCCGAATATAGCTTATTCCATGATGGATCGAGTTTTGGGCGGGCGGGGCAAAAGCGTGAATAAGGTAGATACTTTAACGGAAATTGAAACGAAAATCATGTCGAATTTATTCGAGAAGGCTTTTGAAAATTTACAGGAGGCCTGGGGAACGATTGTTGAAATCGAACCGGTGATGACAGAGTTTGAGGTGAATCCACAATTTCTTCAATTGGTTTCCCCCAACGATACGGTTGTTGTCATTTCCTTGAATACACAAATCGGCGAAACGAGTGGAATGATTAATATTTGTATTCCTCACGTCGTATTAGAACCAATCATACCAAAGTTATCTGCTCATTATTGGTTGGAAAATTCCCAAAAGGAAAAAATTCCAGAGGAAATCATGATTTTGGAAAAGCGTATTCGAAATGCAGACCTTCCCATTATTTCCGAACTTGGTTCTACGGATATCACCATCCAGGATTTTTTACTGCTAGATGTTGGTGATGTCATCGATTTAAATATGGCAATCGATGAACCTTTGACAATTAAAATTGGAGGGGTCCCAAAATTCAATGGGCAGCCAGGAAAAGTAGGAAAAAAACACGCCATCCAGATTCTTGATATTTTGAAAGGGGGAGACGAAGATGGTAAGTGATCAAATGCTTTCACAGGACGAAATAGATGCCCTTTTAAAAGGTACAAGTGATATAGAAGATGAGATGAAGTCTCATATGATTGACGATTATTTATCAATTATGGAACTCGACGCCCTCGGGGAAATTGGTAATATCTCTTTCGGAAGTTCGGCCACTGCCTTATCCACTTTGTTGAATCAGAAAGTGGAGATCACCACCCCGACGGTTACCTTAATTGAAAGGGGACAGATTGCGGAAGAGTTTCCGCATCCGTATGTAGCGATTCAAGTGCAATATACCGAGGGTTTCTCAGGTATTAATATGCTGGTCATCAAGCAGAGCGATGCTGCAATCATTGCAGATTTGATGCTTGGCGGTGATGGGGAGAATCCTTCTGACATGCTGGGAGAAATTCAATTGAGTGCAGTCCAGGAAGCCATGAACCAAATGATGGGTTCTGCTGCTACATCGATGTCGACCATTTTCAGTAAAAAAGTGGATATTTCCCCTCCTAGCATAGATTTACTTAACTTTTTAAATGGTGAAGGGGAAAATGCGATACCGGACGAAGATTTATTTGCAAAAATCTCGTTCCGTCTCCGTGTCGGTAATTTAATTGACTCCAGTATTATGCAATTGTTGCCTTTAGAGTTTGCTAAAGGGTTAGTCTCTGAATTATTGAATGGAACGGGCGATAGTGAACCGACCGATATGAAAATGGAAAAGGTACTAAGTGATCCAGTAACGAACATTCCACCCCGGGAGCCGGTCCCATTCCAAGACGCCGGGTCTAATCAATCGGCAAATGAATCTTTTGGGCAAGGCGGTTACCAAACCCATCCTACGAACCAAATACCGAATATGCCGCAACATTTTGGAGTTTCATCCGTACCAACAGGGCAGCCGGTAAATGTTCAGCCTGCTAGTTTCTCTAGTTTTCAGCAGTTTCAGCTTCAAGAGGCTGAAACGAAAAATCTCAGCATGCTGATGGATATCCCTCTACAGGTAACTGTGGAGCTTGGGAGAACGAAGCGCTCTGTCAAGGATATACTGGAGCTGTCCTCCGGATCTATCATCGAATTGGATAAATTAGCCGGCGAGCCAGTGGATATCCTGGTAAACAGTCGCTTGATAGCAAAAGGTGAGGTTGTGGTGATTGATGAAAACTTTGGCGTACGTGTTACGGATATCATGAGTCAAAGTGACCGATTAAATAAAATCAGATAATTTGGGGGACGAAAATAATGGCTAATAGAATTTTAATTGTGGACGATGCAGCATTTATGAGAATGATGATAAAGGATATCCTTTCTAAAAATGGCTTTGATATTGTAGGGGAAGCAGCAGATGGAGCCCAAGCAGTGGACAAATATAAAGAAACGCTTCCTGATCTTGTAACGATGGATATTACCATGCCTGAAATGGATGGAATTACTGCATTAAAGGAAATTAAAAAGGTAAATCCTCAAGCTAAGGTCATTATGTGTTCAGCGATGGGGCAACAAGCCATGGTCATTGATGCAATCCAGGCGGGCGCAAAAGACTTTATCGTGAAGCCATTCCAGGCAGACCGGGTATTGGAAGCCATAAATAAAGCATTAAGTTAAGAGGGTGTCTTCATATTGTTTTTTATTAAAAAATGGCTTCAGGTCTCACTGATGATTGCAGTATTCTTCTCTGGGGCCATACAGGCCTATGCGGAAGATCTTGAAAAAACAGTGAAGGATGTTTATAAAAAGCCTGATGATTTAAAAGTGGATAAGGGTGAATCAAAAGACTTGCAATCTACCAAACAGGCTTCGAATCCGGATAAAGTTGGGATAACCGTTTGGGAGTTTCTTAGGATGATATTTGCTACTATTTTTGTAGTGTCTCTTCTATATATCCTATTAAAGTTCATCAATAAAAAAAGTAAATCGTATCAAAAAGCAAATTCAGTTGAGAATTTAGGCGGCACGAGCCTTGGTGCAAATCGTTCTGTCCAGCTTGTTAAAGTCGGCGGGCGAATATTGGTGATTGGGGTTGGCGAAAATATTCAACTCTTGAAAGAAATAGATAATCCTGAGGAATATGAACAGCTTTTGAGAGATCACAACGATAAGATCGATCAAATGATCCAGCCTGGGGAATTTGCAATGAAGTTGAAAAATAAGTGGTTGAATAAAAGAGAATCCGAAACCGCCAGTTTCCCTGCAGAGTTCAAAAATCAACTCGATCAAATGTCTGATAGCAGGAAGAAGCTGTTGAACGAGCTTGATAGGAAAGGAAGAGGCAATGAATGAATGAGTTCATGGAGTTTTTTAATAACAGTGACCCCGCCAATGTCTCTACTTCCGTCAAACTTGTTCTACTAATGACCGTTTTATCACTGGCACCTAGCATATTGATTTTGATGACCTGTTTTACAAGAATCATCATTGTCCTGAGCTTTGTGAGAACATCGCTAGCCACACAGCAGATGCCGCCGAATCAGGTGCTGGTCGGCCTGGCTCTTTTCATGACATTCTTCATAATGGCACCGACTTTTCAGGAAGTGAATGAAAAGGCATTAACTCCGTTATTTAATGAGGAAATAGATTTAGAAGAGGCATATGTACAGGCCTCGATGCCTTTTAAGGAATTCATGAGTGCCCATACAAGGCAAAAGGATCTGGCGTTATTCTTGGAGTATGCCAAGATGGATAAACCGGAAACGATACAGGACATTCCCTTGACTGCCTTTGTACCAGCTTTTGCAATCAGTGAAATCAAAACGGCTTTTCAAATAGGTTTTATGATTTTCATTCCATTTTTGGTTATTGATATGGTCGTTGCAAGTGTCCTGATGTCGATGGGGATGATGATGCTGCCGCCAGTCATGATTTCCCTTCCATTTAAAATCCTCCTTTTCATTCTTGTTGACGGATGGTATTTAGTAGTGAAGTCATTATTACAGAGTTTTTAAGCAGGTGAGAAAAAGTGAGTGCAGAGTTTGTTATTGATGTAGCAGAAAAAGGAATTTATACAGTTTTGATTATCGCTGGTCCATTGATGGTAATTGCTCTTATTGTAGGGCTTTTAGTAAGCATCTTTCAGGCGACTACACAGATTCAGGAACAAACCTTGGCATTCGTTCCAAAAATCGTGGCAGTCTTATTGGGACTCATATTATTGGCTCCGTGGATGCTGAGCCATCTATTATCATACGCAAATGAAATATTCGGTAATCTGAATCGATTTGTAGGGTAGGGCATGGAGGAAATATTTCCGCACTTTCCCGCCTTTTTATTAATTGTAGTAAGGGTCACTACGTTTTTCGTGGCCATGCCGATTTTTTCTTACCGTTCTATACCAGTACAACATCGAGTGGGGCTAGGAATCTTCCTTGCCTGGATCATGTACTATACCATTGAAGCCCCGGTTCTGGACTTGGATGTCACATTTTATTTATTCATCATAAAGGAAGCGCTTGTTGGGCTTTTCATTGGGTTTGCAGCCTATATGATTTTATCGGCCGTTCAAATCGCTGGTGGATTGATTGATTTTCAAATGGGCTTTTCAATTGCCAATGTCATCGATCCCCAAACTGGGGCTCAAAGCCCGTTGATGGGACAATACCTTTATACAATCGCCTTATTATTCCTATTGAGTACTAACGGCCATCATTTGCTTTTGGATGGAATCTTTTATAGCTATCAGTTCATCCCGATTGACCAATTATTTGTGCCATTCGGAGATCATACACTAATGGAATATTTGGCGAAAGCATTCAGTAAAGCTTTCATGATTGCTTTTCAAATGTCCATACCAGTAGTGGGAAGTATTTTCTTAGTGGATGTCACGCTAGGAATCCTTGCTAGGACAGTCCCTCAATTAAATGTGTTCGTGGTCGGAATTCCAGTGAAAATCATAGCCGGGTTAGCGGTTATAGTACTGGTGATGGGGATGATGATGACGGTTGTTACCCAACTTTTCAATTTTTTGCTTTTGACGATGCGTCATCTAATGCAGTTGATTGGAGGCGCTTGATATGGAGAGGTTTCAGCTGGATTTACAGTTTTTCGCTGGTGAGAAAACCGAAAAGGCGACTCCAAAAAAACGTCAGGATTCGAAGAAAAAGGGTCAGGTGGCAAAGAGTCAGGATGTAAATACCTCTGTGAATTTAATTGCAGTGTTTTCAGTGCTATTGCTGATGGGGCCGTACATGTATAATCATTTGCTGGGTCTAATGAAAGTATATCTGCAACATTTTACATTGACTGGATTCAGCGAGGAGAATGTACAAATTATCATGATTGAGGTTTTAAAGGAGATGGGTCTCGTCCTTGGACCCGTTTTTGCTGCCGCGATAGTGGCTGGGGTATTGGCTAATGTCATGCAAATTGGTTTTTTGTTTTCGACTGAATCCATTCAGTTTAAACTTGAAAAACTGGATCCCATTAAAGGGTTCAAACGTATTTTTTCAATGCGGGCCATTGTTGAATTATTAAAATCCATTCTCAAAATATCTTTTGTTGGTTTTGTTGCCTTTTATGTACTATGGCAGCGCATGGGCGAGATTATGATGTTATCACAGATTTCTGTGGAAGCAGCGATGGCAACATTGGCGGATATTACGATTAAAGCAGGATTTTATGCTGCCGTGGCTTTATTGTTCATTGCTCTATTAGACTATTTGTATCAAAAATATGACTTTGAAAAAAACATCCGTATGTCCAAACAGGATATTAAGGATGAATATAAAAATTCCGAAGGGGACCCGCTTATCAAATCCAAGATTAAGCAAAAGCAAAGGCAGATGGCCGCTCAAAGAATGATGCAGGAAATTCCCAATGCGGATGTCGTCATCACTAACCCGACGCATTTTGCAATTGCTCTAAAATATGATGAAGATAAGGAAGAGGCTCCGTATGTAGTGGCAAAAGGCGTTGATTTTGTCGCTCAGAAAATTAAATTCATTGCTAAAGAAAATGATGTGATCATGGTAGAAAATCGGCCTTTGGCCAGGTCTTTATATGATCAAACTGAATTAGGTCAAGCGATACCTGAGGAGTTCTTTAAGGCGGTCGCTGAAATATTAGCCTTTGTATATAAAACCAAAGGTAAACTGTAAAGAAGTAACAGGGTAACCCGCTAGTTAGGAGAGAAAAAACATGCGAGCAAGAGATTTAGTTGTTATTTCGAGCGTCATTATGATCGTTGCCATGTTGGTCATTCCATTGCCAACTTGGTTGTTAAGTATTTTACTCCTTTTAAATATCTCTCTTGCGCTGCTGGTTCTATTGACTACGATGAATATGAAAGAACCTCTCGAATTTTCAATCTTTCCTTCCTTGCTTCTTTTATTTACATTGTTCAGGCTGGGGTTGAACGTTTCGACGACCCGTGCCATTTTGACCTATGGTGATGCTGGTGGAGTTGTAGAAACCTTTGGTTCGTTTGTAGTCGGAGGAAACGTGCTTGTTGGATTAGTTGTATTCATCATTTTGGTCATCATCAATTTCATCGTCATCACGAAAGGATCCGAACGGGTCTCGGAGGTTGCCGCAAGATTTACGCTGGATGCGATGCCAGGGAAACAGATGGCCATTGATGCAGATTTAAATGCTGGGATGATCTCCGAAAACGAAGCACGTGCCAGAAGGGAAAAAATAAGTAACGAAGCAGACTTTTATGGATCCATGGATGGAGCGAGTAAGTTTGTTAAAGGTGACGCCATAGCAGGAATCATCATTGTCATCATTAACTTGATTTTTGGTATGATCATTGGGATCATGCAATTGGACATGAGTTTTGGAGAGTCCGCCGTACATTTTTCTATGTTATCGGTTGGTGACGGTATCGTAAGTCAGATACCTGCCTTATTGATTTCCACAGCTACGGGAATCGTTGTAACCCGGGCTGCCTCAAATGGAAACCTCGGAGCGGATATTGTTGAACAGTTATTTCAATTTCCTAAAATGCTTTACCTGACAGCAGCGACCATTTTCCTTTTAGGATTATTCACTCCCATTTCCGACTTATTCACCATGCCGATTGCTGCTTTATTAGTCGTTGGAGGTTATACGATTTCAAGGATACCACAGCAGGACGAAAGTGAAATACAAGAAATGGAAGAAGTGCTGGAAACGGATGAAATGAAAAGTCCAGAAAGCGTCGTTAACCTTTTAAATGTCGACCCGATCGAATTTGAGTTTGGATATGGTTTGATTCCACTTGCGGATGCCAACCAAGGCGGGGACCTGCTGGACCGGGTCGTCATGATTCGCAGGCAGCTTGCAATTGAATTGGGGCTCGTGATTCCTGTCGTCAGAATACGTGATAACATTCAGTTGAATCCTAATGAGTATCGGCTGAAAATTAAAGGAAGTGTCATGGCAAAGGGGGAGTTGCTCCTTAATCATTTCCTGGCCATGAGTCCAGGGAACGAGGATGAGTCAATAGAAGGAATCGATACGATAGAACCATCCTTCGGTTTACCAGCCAAATGGATCACGGATGAAATGAAAGAACATGCGGAGATGATGGGTTATACGGTAGTAGACCCGCCAAGTGTAGTATCCACACACATGACGGAAGTCATAAAGGCCAATGCACAGGAACTATTGGGCAGGCAGGAAACGAAACAATTAATCGATCACCTCCATGAATCCTCACCTATACTAGTAGAGGAAGTCACTCCGAATCCCTTGTCTATAGGTGATGTTCAAAAGGTATTGGCAAAATTATTGAAGGAAAAAGTTTCTATAAGGAACTTACCGGTCATTTTCGAAACACTTGCTGATTATGGAAAGTTATCGACTGACACAGATTTGCTGACTGAATATGTAAGGCAGAATTTAGCCAGACAGATAACGGATTCTTTTATTGCGGATGAAAATAGAATTAAAGTCATAACATTATCGGGGAAAGTGGAAAAGACCATTGCCGATTGTGTGCAGCAAACCGATCATGGTAACTTTTTATCATTGGATCCAACTTTATCGCAATCCATATTGGAGGCAATTGCAGCCAAATTGGAAGAGCTGACGTTAATGGATCACCAACCGATCTTACTATGCTCTCCTGCGGTAAGGATGTATGCCAGGCAATTAACTGAACGTTATTTTCCAAATGTACCGATTCTTTCATACAATGAACTAGAATCGAATGTAGAAGTACAAAGTGTAGGGGTGGTGAATATCGATTGAAGGTAAAAAAATATTTGGCACCATCAATGAACGAGGCGATGAAGCGAATAAGGGGGGAACTAGGCAGTGATGCGGTCATCTTAAGTTCAAAGGCTGTGTATAATGGCGGTTTCCTAGGATTATTCAAAAAGAGGAGTATTGAAGTCATTGCAGCCATAGATCCGGTTTCCCAGCCTATCGAAACGATAGTGAAACAGAAATCGAAGAAGTTGCCATCGAAGCCGAAAATGGCAAGTCATATTAATGAAGGAAATAAGGAAAATGCCGATTTATTAAAAGAAATAGAAGGTTTGAAAGATATGATCAAGAGTATACAAATCTATTCACCTGATAGAGAATATCCGGGGAAACTGCAGAAAATCCACGATTACCTAATGGAGCAAGAAGTAGATATATCACTTCGGTCCCAAATCATGGATGTACTACTTGAGAAATGGTTCGTTTACAAACAACAATCAACGGATGAAGAGATTCAAGTTTGGTTGGAGGAAGCCATGTTCGGTATTTTGGAAAAGGTTGAAAACGGAAAACCCGGGCTCCAAAAAAAATATATTAATATTGTTGGTCCAACAGGTGTGGGAAAGACAACGACCTTAGCAAAAGTAGCTGCGGAAACCATGTTGAAGCATGATAAGAAGGTGGCATTCATTACGACGGATACTTACAGGATTGCTGCAATAGATCAGCTTAAGACATATGCGAAGATTTTAAACGTTCCGATCGAAGTCGCTTATAATTTGGAGGATTTCAAAAGGGCGACTGAACGTTTCTCCCATTATGATTATGTTTTTATAGATACGGCCGGGAGGAATTTCCGTAACCCGCAATACGTCAAGGATCTTAATGAAATTATTCATTTTACAGATGAGATGGAAACCTATTTAGTGTTGTCATTAACCTCAAAACAAAAGGATATGGAAGATATTTATCGACAGTTTGCTACCATACCGATTAAACAGGTCATTTTTACAAAAGCGGACGAAACCTCCACTTTCGGGGCGATATTCAATTTTATACACTCTCATAAAGTAGGAGCCGCTTATATAACGGATGGACAGAATGTGCCAGACGATATGGAAATAGCTACATCATCACAGCTTTTGAAAATGGCTTTTGGGGCTAAAAAATATGAAAGATCAAGCTGAGAACTTACGGAGAAGATTGGAAGCCCGCCATAATCAATCAATGTCCAGGACGATTGCCGTTTTAAGCGGTAAAGGAGGAGTGGGAAAATCAAACTTTTCCTTGAATTTTTCCATTGCCTTATCCCATAGGGGGAAAAAGGTCCTGTTGTTCGACATGGATATTGGTATGGGGAATATTGATATTTTGATTGGGGAACACTCCCCCTACAGTATTATCGATTTCTTTGAAAATGATTGTAGTTTAAAGGATATCATCACAGCAGGACCGGGGAATATTTCAATCATTAACGGCGGAACGGGACTGACGAATCTCTTTTCACTTGATGAAGATAAGTATACCCGTTTTAATGAAGAATTCAGTTTATTGTTGGCGAACTACGATTATATTTTATTTGACATGGGAGCAGGTATTACTCAGGATTCTATGAAATTCATGTTATGTGTGGATGAATTAGTCGTTATCACGACGCCTGAACCTACTTCTATCATGGATGCATACTCCGTAATGAAATATATTAATTCAGTAAATAAAGAGGTTCCGTTGTTCCTTGTTTGCAATAGGGTTTTTACGAGTAAGGACGGTAAAGAAGCGATTAAGCGGCTCCAAAATGCACTAGTGAAATTTTTGGGTCTGGAAACAGTTGCTCTAGGGTACTTACCAAACGATGGAATAGTATCAAAATCTGTTACCAAACAAATGCCCTTCATTCTTTTCGATTCTGAAGCAGATGTTTCCAAAGCTATTATGGACATTGCGTCAAGATATGCAAATCATTCATTTGGGGGAGAATTGGCTTTGCAAAGAAGCCATTTCCTCCGAAATATGAAGAGATATTTTCTTGGAAAGTAGGTCTCCTTTCATGGATATGGTAAAAGTGCTGATAGTGGATGATTCTGCGTTTATGAGAAAGTTAATTTCAGAGTTTTTAACAGAAGATAGCAGAGTTGAAGTCATCGGGACTGCCAGGAATGGAAGAGATGCTTTAGAAAAAATAAAGGCTTTAAAACCCGATGTAGTGACTTTGGATGTAGAAATGCCGGTTATGGACGGATTGGAAGCATTAAACCGGATCATGAATGAATGTCCAACCGCTGTAGTCATGTTATCGAGCACAACGAAAGAAGGAACGGAAAATACATTTGCTGCCATGGACAGTGGAGCTTTTGACTTTGTGGCTAAACCAACAGGTGCCATTTCATTGGATATACATAAAATTAAGACAGAACTCCTTGAAAAAGTTATGGCTGCCAGCAGGGCAAATGTTCACAAACTACAAAAAAATGCGTTGAATATGGAGATAAGCCCATCATTTTGGGAAAAATATAGTAAAATAGATTCAATAGTATCGACAAAAAAAGAAAAAAATAATAAAACATGGTCCTATAGAAACAGGAAGATAATAGTCATTGGTACATCTACTGGAGGTCCAAAAGCGCTTCAGACCGTCTTGACAGAACTCCCACTAGATATTGATGCGTCCATACTCATTGTCCAGCACATGCCCCCCGGTTTTACAAAATCTTTGGCAACACGCCTGAATTCATTATGCAAGATTAAAGTGAAGGAAGCAGAAGAGGGTGAACTGATACAAAAAGGTGTCGCCTACATCGCACCTGGAGGTTTTCACTTAAAAGTGAAAAAAGTCGGAATGAGCTTGGCAGTCCTTTTGGATCAATCCGAATTGCGAAATGGACATCGGCCGTCGGTTGATGTGCTATTTGAATCGGTAAGTGAAATGAAGGATCTTGCGAAAATAGCCGTTATCATGACCGGGATGGGCATGGATGGGGCGGCGGGGCTTATTAAGCTGAAGCAAAGTGGTCCTTTAAAAGCTATAGCCGAATCACAGGAGACATCAATCATTTTTGGTATGCCGAAAGCGGCAATCAAAACCAATTTAATAGATTGCATAGAGGATGTAGAAAAAATAGCTAAAACGATAATAAGCTTTTGTTAACATATGGAGGTGGAGTTTGTATGGATATGAACCAGTATCTAGAGGTATTTATAGAGGAAAGTAAAGAACATCTTCAAACGTGCAGCGAACAGTTGCTGGTACTCGAAAAGAACCCGGAAGACCTCTCGATTGTGAACGAAATCTTTCGTTCAGCCCATACCCTTAAAGGGATGTCGGCAACTATGGGATATGAGGACTTAGCTAATTTAACTCATAAAATGGAGAATGTTTTGGATGCGATCCGAAACAGTCAAATCATCCTTACGCCTGAATTGTTTGATGTGATATTTTTAGCGGTTGATGATTTAGAAGCGATGGTCATGTCCATTGCTGAAGGTGGAGATGGAAAGAGAGATGTGAAGAGGGTTGTTCACCAGCTGGAATTGATTGGAAAAGGAGGGTCGCTAGTTTCTTCATCCAGTGCAGAGATTGCAGCAGCTTCTGTCGTTCTTGAAAAGGAGGAAATGACTGCGGGAAAGTATGATGAATTTGAATGGACAGTGCTTCAGCAGTCCAAAGATCGAGGCTTCAACAGCTTTGAAATTTCGATAGCTTTGCGTGAAGACTGTCTTTTAAAAGCTGCCCGGGTATTTATGGTATTTGAGGTGCTTGAAAAATCAGGTGAAATAATCAAGTCACACCCACCTGTTGAAGTTTTGGAAGAAGAGCAGTTCGATCAGCAATTTACAGTCACGATGGTATCAAAAGAATCGAGTGAAGAGATAAAGAAAAAAATCATGAAGGTTTCAGAAGTGGGTCACGTTGTTATAAATGACATTGATCTTGAAGGCTTGCGACATACCGCCAATGCTAAAGAGGATAAAGTTGCTGAAGTTCAGGAACAAGAGACAACCAATGCAAAGCTCCCAACTGATAATAATGAGAAGAAAAAACAGGCATCCTTTAAGCCGGCATCAAGCAAGACCATTCGGGTGAACATTGAGCGGCTTGATATATTAATGAATTTATTCGAGGAACTTGTAATCGATAGAGGCAGGCTTGATCAAATTTCTAGTGATTTGGATAATCAAGAATTGCATGAAACAGTTGAAAGAATGTCCCGTATAACAAGTGATTTACAAACAATCGTATTGAATATGCGGATGGTTCCCGTGGAAACGGTATTCAATCGTTTTCCTAAAATGGTTCGTCAATTAGCAAGGGATTTAAACAAGAAAGTCGATTTGGAAATCATCGGAGCTGAAACGGAACTTGATCGTACAGTCATTGATGAAATCGGTGATCCTCTCGTCCATTTATTAAGAAACGCCATGGACCATGGAGTTGAAACGCCTGAAGAACGGTTGGCGAAAGGGAAGAATGAAGATGGTAAAATCCTATTAAAAGCATATCACAGCGGCAATCATGTCTTCATTGAAATCGATGATGATGGTGCAGGCATCAATAAAGAGCGAGTCTTGAACAAGGCGCTTTCCAATGGGATATTAACTAAGGAAACTGCTGCCACTCTAACGGATAAACAAATCTATGAATTGATATTCGCTTCTGGTTTCTCAACAGCGGAAACCATTTCGGATGTATCGGGGCGCGGTGTGGGTCTGGATGTAGTTAAAAATACTATTGAGTCTCTCGGTGGATCCGTCACGATTGATTCCAGGGAGAACGAAGGGTCCATTTTCCTTATTCAGCTTCCACTTACATTGTCTATTATTTCTGTCATGCTGGTTGCAATCCAAAACGAAAAATATGCCATACCGCTTTCATCCATTATAGAAACAGCGATCATAAAAAAAGAAGATATCATGAATGCCCATGATCAACAAGTTATTGACTTCAGGGGGAAGGTGCTGCCACTTCTGTTCCTGAAAGATATTTTTGAAGTGCCTATCAGTCAGGAAGAAGAAGAGTTTCTCTCTGTGGTCATTGTAAGAAAAGGAGATAAATTAGCTGGGTTAGTCGTTGATTCATTTATCGGGCAGCTGGAAATTGTATTGAAATCACTGGGGAATTATTTAACAAGTGCATTTGCAATATCGGGGGCAACGATTCTTGGAGATGGACAAGTTGCTTTAATCATAGATTGCAACACATTGATTAATTGAATGATAGATGAAGAGGGCAAGGTAATGGGACGTTTGCTCGCCCGTGCCGCATTCAGGTTCTCGTTAAGGTTATACCTGTCATCATGAAGTTTTTTTAAAGGAGGGGAACGGATGTCGCAGGATATGAAAGTAATCGTTTTTCAAATTAAGGATAAAGAATATGCCATTCCGGTGGAAAAGGTCAGAGGTATCGAAAAGCTTCTGCATATTACCAGAGTTCCAAAGGCTGTTCAGTTTGTTAAGGGAGTCATAAATTTAAGGGGTGTTATCACTCCAATCATTGATTTACGGGTACGTTTTGGTTTCGAAGAGGTGGCTTATGATGAATCAACAAGGATCATCATCGTCATTTTGGATGATATGGAAGTTGGGTTGATAGTGGACTCTGCCAATGATGTTTTGGATATTCCGGTGGATAGTATCGAGCCGCAGCCTGAAGTTGTGGGACATTTAGCTTCAGAATACATAAGCGGAGTGGCTAAAATTGAAAAGCGTCTGCTCGTCCTGATTAATTTGGAAAAGGCTTTAAGTCTAGAAGTGACTGAAAATATGTTAAAAGAAGGATAATCACATGTCGTTCATTGAGAAAGTCAATCTTCTTCAGCTCGATATTTTGAAGGAAATTGGCAATATAGGTGCAGGCAACGCAGCAACGGCTCTTTCTGCCATCCTTAATAGGAAAATTGATATGAATGTTCCAAATGCCCGGGTCGTTTCCTTTGATGAAATGATGGAAATGGCTGGCGGGGCCGATCACGTCGTTGCCAGCGTTTTCCTTAGAATAGAAGGAGATGTTTCCGGGAGTATGTTTTTTATCCTTTCGCTTCAAGTGGCTGAATACTTGATTCGTCAAATGACTGGTGATGGAACCTTTTTGATAGATTCCACACCCTATACCGAATTGGCACTCTCCTGCCTTTTGGAATTAGGGAATATTTTATCTGGATCCTATCTTTCTTCACTTTCCGATTTCACTCGATTGAATATCTATCCATCCGTACCGTCATTGAGCATTGATATGGTAGGGGCCATAATCAGTTATGGTTTATTGGAATTATCTCAAGTAAGTGACACAGCCATTGTCATTGATACTGTACTTGAAAAAGATCAGCATTTTGCTGAATCCATTGACGGTCATTTCTTTCTTTTACCTGATCCCGGATTTTTTGATACCATTTTTTCCGCTTTAGGAGTGTCACTTAATGACTGAATTGATAAAGGTCAAGGTTGTGAAGGTTGGAATAGCGGATATGAATATTATAAAACCTCCATATTCGATTCGTACTTCAGGGCTGGGATCATGTGTTGGTGTTGTGGTATATGACCAAAAAAAGGGGATTGCCGGTTTGGCTCACATTATGCTGCCTGACTCTTCACTCGCTAAATCAGGACAGATCAACGCTGCCAAATTTGCAGATACGGCGATAAAGGAATTAGTGCAGCTTTTAGTAAATGAAGGAGCAAGAATTCGATTCCTAAAAGCGAAGTTGGCTGGTGGTGCGCAAATGTTTCAATTTGCTTCAGGAGGAGATTTAATGAGAATAGGACCCCGAAATGTGGATGCTGTCCGGAAAGAGTTATCTGACTTGCGCATTCAAGTCGTTGCAGAAGATATAGGCGGTAATAGCGGGAGAACGATCGAGTTCAATTTGAACGATTGTTTACTGAATATACGGACCGCTAATAAAGGGACAAAAAACATATAGTAACGATTAGGCTTAACTTAAAAAGAACAGCTGAAAATATGACAGGTACACTTGCAATCAAATTATTGTTGCATTTATGGCCTTCAAGAGCAATTTTGATCACAAGACGTTTTTATAATGTAAGGAGGATGTCCAATGTCTCGTCTGACCATCGAAGAAGAGCAGATATATTGGAAAAATTGGGTTGATTGCAGGGATCCGCAAGCTGGGGACATTTTAGTTAAGAAATACACCCCTCTCGTATCGTATCATGTTCAACGCATTTCAGTAAGCCTTCCTAAAAATGTGAGCCGGGATGATATAAGGAGTTTAGGGATGATGGGATTATTCGATGCCCTGGAACGTTTTGATACGAAGCGTGACCTGAAATTTGATACATATGCTTCATTTAGAATTCGTGGTGCTATTTTAGATGGATTAAGAAAAGAGGATTGGCTTCCACGGAGTGCAAGAGATAAAGCCAAGAAAATTGAATCTGCAATAGAAAAGCTAGAACAGCGATATATGAGAAACCTTTCTCCAAACGAGATTGCTGCGGAATTGAATATACCGGAAGATGAAGTATATGCTGCGTTAAATGGGAATTTCTTTGCCAATGTACTTTCGATGGATGAAAATCCCCAAGAACAAGACGACAAAGAAAGCACGAATTTTCATATTAAAGATGAAAAGGCGTATTTACCTGAGGAACATGTTTTAAGGGAAGAACTGTATGTGGAATTAGCCAAAGTCATAGAAACGCTTAATGAAAAAGAACAGTTGGTTTTACAACTTTTTTATAAAGAAGAACTGACATTAACCGAAATCGGACAAGTGATGAGCCTATCTACGTCTCGGATATCCCAGATTCACTCGAAAGCGATATATAAATTAAGAAACTCGATGCAAAATTAAAAGAATTAATCATATTTTATTTGAAAAGGGAATGGAGCCAGAGATGCATCCTGTTGATCATAGATCCGGTTGAACGAAAAATGCCTTCTTTAAAGTCAGAGGCAGCCTGAAAGGACTTAGGAACCCATCACTTCAATAAATGTTTCGAAATCACAGAATTTCGAACTGAACTTAGTCACGAAGAGCAGTTCAAGTGTCCCTTACTCCATTGTAAGGTAATCATAAATATTATTAAGAAGTCCAATGAGAACTCACTTTCAGCTCGGTTTTGTTGGTTATTGGAAATGGAAAGGCGGTTTCCATATGAGTTTAAAAGCGATTGAGATGCAAATTGCAATCCCACGAACACAGGATGCAGGGAAAATCCAAGAGCAATCAACAAAAGAATTTAATCCAACAAGATCATGCTGCCCATCAAGTCCAAAAGGATTCAGAACGAAAACAAAGGACCGTTGTAGGTGAAGAACGAAAGCTTCCGGCCCATTTTTATGAAAAGGCTCTTTTCGTAAAGATTGTTGTTTTTAAAACGAAACTATTTAAGGTTGATTGGAGCGGAAGTGTGAGACTCCTGCGGGAGCAGCGGGACAGGCGTTTACGCCGAGGAGGCTCACTGCCCGCCCCGCGGAAAGCGAGCATCTGGAGGGGGAATCAACCACAACTCACTACCTGGTAAATAGCAACAAAGTATGTGAAAACAGCCTATGAAAAAGAAAGAAATGCAGACAAGGGACAGTCTCAAAAAAAATATAAACAGAAAGAAATCCCCCAAAAAACAACATTGAAAAATGATCCCCATCCGTATAAAGGAAACTGGATTGACTATTCCGGTTAATTAGGAGGCAACATGTCAATATTTTTTATGTTTCTGTTGTTTGTATTAAATATATTCACCATTTTCGCCATCATCGTTTTATATCTTCGGCAAAACCGTTTAAGTAAGGTGGAAAAAGACCAAAAAGCCATGATTGATGAAATGGAACAACTTTTGTCCGGTTTTTTGATTAAGATGAAACAGGACAACCGGATATTGGTAAAGGCATTCACCAATACGGTTGCAATGGATTCCGAGCATGATCAAAAAATAAAAGAACATGGCGCAATTAGAGAAACCATGGAAGATAAAGAAGTAAAACAAGAACAAAACATGCTGAAAGAGTATAAAGAGGGAAGAAGTGCCGCGGCTAAAAAGCAGGCGACCAACGCTTACAAAATAATGCCTGAAGACGATGAGGATAATGCTTTACCCGTAATGGTTGAGGACAAATTGGAACTTTCATCAGCTGCCACCACCCTTCCGAACGAGGGGAAGGCGACGGGTAAAGAATTTGCGGACATGTTAAAGGCCTCGGTAAATGAACATTCATTAAATGAACAAGTAGATATGTTAGCTGATCAAGGTCATTCAATTGAAGAAATCGCCAAAAGGTTAGGTCGCGGTCAAACGGAAATAGAGCTATTACTAAAGTTTCGCATGAATAGATAGATATTACTTGATTGAGAAGAATCATTATGGTATATTATGAAATGGTGTTAATACACACGCCCCGTGATTCTTGCAGATGGTGCTGTTTCGACAGTTTCTGTATGAAAATGATCGGTGCGGAGGAAAAACAAAACCATTTAGGAGGAACTAAAATGTCAGTCATTTCTATGAAACAATTGCTTGAAGCTGGTGTGCATTTCGGACACCAAACACGTCGCTGGAACCCGAAAATGAAGAAATATATCTTCACTGAGCGTAACGGCATCTACATCATCGACCTTCAAAAAACAGTTAAAAAGGTTGAAGAAGCTTATAACTTCGTGAAAGAACTAGCTGCTAACGGTGGAACTGTTCTTTTCGTTGGTACTAAAAAACAAGCTCAAGAATCTGTTAAAGAAGAAGCTATCCGTTCTGGTATGTACTATGTAAACCAACGTTGGTTAGGTGGAACTTTAACAAACTTTGAAACAATCCAAAAACGTATTACTCGTCTTAAAGATATCGAAAAAATGGAAGCAAACGGAACTTTCGAAGTCCTTCCTAAAAAAGAAGTTATCCAACTTAAAAAAGAATGGGATCGCTTAGAAAAATTCTTAGGCGGAATTAAAGATATGAAGACTCTTCCAGATGCGATCTTCGTTATCGACCCTCGCAAAGAGCGTATTGCTGTTGCGGAAGCACACAAATTACACATTCCACTTGTAGGTATCGTTGATACAAACTGTGATCCGGATGAAATCGATGTAGTTATTCCTGCGAATGACGATGCAATCCGTGCTGTTAAATTATTAACAGGTAAAATGGCAGATGCTATCTTAGAAGCTAAACAAGGCGAAGAAACAGCAACTGAAACAACTACTGCTTAATAAGCAAAAAAGGTTGCTTATTCAGTAAGAAAAAAGGTGATAAGAGGATAATGCCTTTTATCCCTTTTTTTTGCACTAAATAAGCGTACATAAATCACTGTACGGAATGTTTTTTAAAAGGTATAGTCGATTTTTAAGGAAAAGAAATCATTAAGTATTTAGTTCCGTCAAATTGACTGACTAAGTGGATGGCTTTTCTGGAATATTGCCTTTGCTGTTATTTTCTTTGATGATAACAAGTATTTTTTGGTAAAAATGGGTAAAGATTGAATAAACTGCATTTAATTTGAGGAGGATATATATTATGGCAATCACTGCACAATTAGTTAAAGAATTGCGTGAAAAAACTGGTGCCGGTATGATGGACTGTAAAAAGGCACTTGTACAAACAGAAGGCGATATGGAAAAAGCAATCGATTTCCTACGTGAAAAAGGAATTGCAAAAGCTGCTAACAAAGGCGACCGTATTGCTGCTGAAGGTTTAACTTCAATCGTTGTAGAAGGAAACCAAGCGGTTATTCTTGAAGTGAACTCAGAAACAGATTTCGTTGCAAAAAACGAAGGATTCCAAACACTTGTTAAAGACTTGGCTTCATTCCTTCTTGCTAACAAACCTGAAAGCGTTGAAGTTGCTCTTGAACAAACAATGGAAAATGGAGAAAAAGTTGCAGATCATATCAATGCTGCAGTTGCTAAAATCGGAGAAAAATTAACTCTTCGCCGTTTCCAAGTTGTTACTAAAACAGATAACGACGCATTTGGTGCATACCTTCACATGGGTGGACGTATCAGCGTACTATCAGTTCTTGAAGGTACAACTGACGAAGATGCAGCAAAAGGCGTTTCAATGCACATCGCTGCAATTAACCCTAAATATATCTCTCGTGACCAAGTCGATGCTAGTGAATTAGATCGCGAACGCGAAGTTCTTACTCAACAAGCGCTTAACGAAGGTAAACCAGAAAAAATCGTTGCAAAAATGGTTGAAGGACGTATCAATAAATTCTACGAAGAAATCTGTGTAAACGAACAAGCTTTCGTTAAAAACCCTGATCAAAAAGTGGGACAATTCGTTGAATCAAAAGGCGGAAAAGTCCAATCATTCGTTCGTTATGAAGTAGGGGAAGGTCTTGAAAAACGTCAAGAAAACTTTGCTGAAGAAGTAATGAACCAAGTTAAAAAAGACTAATTGTCAGATAATTAATAATAGGGAACACTCTGGTGTTCCCTATTTTTTGAAATGTCATGAATTTTTGGTAATATTGCAAGAAAGCATGATGAACGAATGAAAAGATTACATAGTTGGAGGTTCTCATGAGTAGCGCTAAATATAAACGTGTAGTTCTAAAATTAAGTGGCGAAGCATTAGCCGGTGAAGAAGGATTTGGAATTAACCCTGCAGTAATTAAATCTATTGCTGAACAAGTCAAGGAAGTGGCTGAGCTTGATGTGGAAGTGGCTGTTGTGGTTGGCGGCGGAAACATTTGGCGCGGCAAAATAGGCAGCGAAATGGGCATGGATCGTGCTAATGCCGATTATATGGGGATGCTGGCTACAGTCATGAACTCATTGGCGTTACAAGACAGCCTTGATCAGCTTGGAATTGAAACGCGTGTACAAACTTCCATCGAGATGAGACAAGTTGCAGAACCATACATTAGACGACGTGCAATCAGGCATCTAGAGAAAAAGAGAGTGGTGATTTTTGCAGCTGGTACAGGTAATCCATACTTCTCAACGGATACCACTGCCGCCCTGCGTGCTGCTGAAATTGAAGCTGATGTCATCTTGATGGCGAAGAATAATGTGGATGGCGTATACAATGCAGATCCGGTTAAGGACAAAAATGCAGTGAAGTATGATAAGCTTTCCTATCTTGATGTGATTAAAGAAGGCTTAGAAGTAATGGATTCGACCGCGTCCTCACTATGCATGGACAATGATATTCCATTGATCGTCTTCTCGATTATGGAAAAAGGTAATATTAAACGAGCCGTACTAGGCGAAACGCTTGGAACTATTGTAAGGGGGAAATAAAAGATGCCGAAACAAGTTATTTCGAATGCGAAAACGAAAATGGAAAAAGCCATTGGAGCGTATACACGTGAATTAGCCAGCATCCGTGCCGGAAGGGCAAATGCCTCATTGCTTGATAAAATCTCGATTGATTATTATGGTTCGCCGACACCGGTTAATCAGGTGGCTGGTATTTCTGTCCCGGAAGCTAGGCTTTTAGTCATTCAACCATATGATAAAACGGTATTGGGTGAAATCGAAAAAGCGATTTTGAAATCAGACTTAGGTTTGAATCCTTCTAATGATGGTTCAATCATCAGGATAGCCATCCCCGCGTTAACTGAAGAACGCAGAAAAGAACTTGTGAAAGTTGTTAAAAAAGAAGCGGAAGAAGCGAAAATAGCTGTCCGTAATGTGCGTCGCGATGCTAATGATGATTTGAAAAAGCTTGAAAAAAATGGTGAAATCACTGAAGATGACTTACGTGGCTATGCTGATGACATCCAAAAGATGACAGATGGCAATATCACGAAAATCGATGATATTACAAAAGATAAAGAAAAAGAAATTTTGGAAGTATAATTTTACTTAAAGAATTGATTAAATAAAGAGGGCCGAATCCATACTGGGTCATGTCTTGATTCTAACATATAGGTGTGCTTAAAAGAGAAAACTGTTATAATAAGGTTTCTCCGATAATGATTACTCCTTGAGTTAGTATGTTGCATGCAAACGTTGGAGGTGGTCCTTTTTTTGCATTTTTCACGGTAATCATAACCGGTTTTAGAAAAAAAAGAAGTAATGATTTCTCCCTTTCTAGCTTCTAATGAAGAAATAATTTTCATAATAATAATATGAGAACCAGTTTTTTTTTGATATTATGATATAGATTCTTTTTAAGCGGCAGAAAGCTTGATATACATAGTGCACGGTAACTTTGCCTTTGTAGAGAGATAAGTACAACCTGATGGGGGACTAACATATGTATTCACTATGGAAGCGTTTCGTTAAAAAAGATGCTTCTTCCGATGTAACTAATAGGATTCAGCATATTAAACAGTTTGATGTTCCTCAGCATATCGCCATCATTATGGATGGAAACGGCCGCTGGGCCAAAAAGCGTGCATTGCCACGTGTGGCAGGTCATCATGAAGGAATGAAAACCGTTCGTAAAATTACGAAAGTTGCCAATAAATTAGGGGTCAAAACTTTGACAGTCTATGCGTTTTCCACTGAAAATTGGAAACGCCCGAAAAGTGAAGTCGACTTTTTGATGAAGCTTCCCCAGGAATTTCTTGGGACATTTTTACCCGAGCTCATTTCTGAAAATGTAAGAGTTGAAACGATCGGGGACCTGTCACTCATTCCCTCACACACTCAAAATGCCGTTAAACGGGCAATGGAAGACACGAAGGATAATGATGGGATGATTCTGAATTTTGCCCTGAACTATGGAAGCCGTGGGGAGATTGTATCTGCAGTGAATAGCATTATTCAAGATGTTAAGAATGGTATAATAAAGGAAAATGCAACAGAGGAAATTATATCCAGTTACCTGATGACCAAACATTTGTCGGATCCTGATTTACTGATCCGTACAAGTGGTGAAATCCGTTTGAGTAATTTCATGCTTTGGCAGGCGGCTTATACTGAGATGTGGTTTACAGAGGTGCTATGGCCGGATTTTAGTGAGGGGCATTTATTGCAGGCAGTTGAGGAGTATCAAAAACGTTCACGAAGATTCGGTGGCGTTTAATTTAGAAGGCGAGGAAAATGGAATAATGAAACAACGAATTATAACGGCGGTCGTAGTTGCCGCTATCTTCATTCCACTAGTCATTTTAGGGGGAGTTCCCTTTTTACTGACAGTTTATCTGTTAGGGTCCATTGGTTTGTATGAACTGATGAAAATGAAAAATTTACGCGTTGTATCTTTTGAGGCGTTACTTTCTCATATATTATTGTGGGTACTTTTATTGCCTAATGAACATACCGCTTTTTTAGCAGAAATAAATTACGATAAAGTGCAAGTCTTCTTAATCGGGGTTTTGCTGCTGTTACTTTATACAGTTGTTTCTAAAAACCGTTTTACTTTTGATGACGCAGGCTTTTTAGTGATTTCAATCTTATACTTGGGAATGGGTTTCTACTTCCTATTTGAAACACGTGACGCTTTAGGACTGGGTCTGATTTATATCTTGCTTACCCTATTCACGATCTGGGCAACCGACTCCGGAGCTTACTTCATAGGTAAATCACTTGGTAAAAGGAAGCTATGGCCAGAAATAAGTCCAAACAAGACTGTGGAAGGATTTATCGGCGGGTTATTTTCTGCGATGGTTGTGGGTGTGCTATTTTACATCTTCTCGAGTCTTGACTACACGTTATTACAATTATTATTGATTTCATTAATCATTGGGGTATTCGGCCAATTGGGGGATCTCGTCCAATCGGCGTATAAACGTCATTATGGGGTTAAGGATTCCGGCAAGCTTCTCCCGGGACATGGCGGGATTTTGGACAGGCTTGATAGCTTGATATTCATTTTACCGATTTTGCATTTATTGCATGTTTTATAATCTAAAAATAGGCAGTGTTATATGAATTAGGAGATGAGCAATTTGAAAAACATCAGCCTTTTGGGCGCGACAGGTTCGATTGGTCAACAAACAGCGGATGTGGTGAGGTCACATCCTGACCAATTCAAGATAGTGGCTCTTTCTGCTGGAAAGAATATAGAATTGGTCAGGACTTATATACAAGAGTTTGAACCGAAACTAGTTTCGGTCCAGACGGAAGAAGACTATCATGTTTTGAAAAGTGAATTCTTCAGCCGCAAAGATATCGAGTTCATGTATGGCGATGAGGGACTGTCTGCTGTTGCTGTATATGATCAGGCGACAATATTGGTCAATGCCGTCATCGGAAGCGTGGGCCTTTATCCGACGCTTCAAGCGATAAAGGCTAAAAAAGATATTGCTATCGCCAACAAGGAGACTTTGGTAACGGCAGGTCATTTGGTCATAAGTGAAGCTAAAAAAGCGGGGGTTCGTTTGCTTCCGGTTGACAGCGAGCATTCCGCTATTTTTCAGGCATTGCAGGGTGAAAAGGAAAAAAATATAGAACGTCTTGTCATTACTGCTTCAGGTGGCAGTTTTCGCGATCGGACCAGGGGAGAATTGAAGGATGTAACGGTGGAAGAGGCATTGAACCATCCGAACTGGTCAATGGGAGCTAAAATCACGATTGATTCAGCATCAATGATGAATAAGGGTTTGGAAGTGATTGAGGCCCACTGGCTATTTGATCTTCCATACGATAAAATTGATGTATTGCTACATAAGGAGAGTATCATCCATTCCATGGTTGAGTTTCATGACTCCAGCGTGATTGCACAACTGGGAACACCGGATATGCGAGTGCCGATTCAATATGCACTTACTTATCCGGACCGTATTCCGTTGGCAGGACGCAAGCGACTGAATTTGGCTGAAGCAGGCAAACTGCATTTTAGCGATATGGATTTCACTAGATATCCTTGTTTGCAATTCGCCTATAAAGCGGGTAAAATGGGCGGAACGATGACTACCGTGCTGAATGCCGCCAATGAAGCGGCAGTCGCTGCTTTCTTATCTGGAAAGGTATCCTTCCTTGAAATTGAAACGTTAATTGAAAGAGCGCTGAATCAGCATTCCGTGATGGCCCTTCCGGATTTAGAAACGATTCAGGAAGTGGATAATATGACAAGGCAGTATATAGAATCTTTAGTGAAAGATAGGTGACCGGAACATGCAGACTTTAGAAACGATTATAGCGTTCATCATCATTTTTGGCGCTCTTGTATTTTTCCATGAGCTTGGACACTTAGTGTTTGCAAAGCGTGCCGGAATTTTATGCCGTGAGTTCGCAATCGGTTTCGGCCCAAAAGTATTCACATATAAAAAGAAGGAAACCGTTTATACCATTCGATTGCTACCGCTGGGCGGGTATGTGCGCATGGCTGGTGAAGATGCAGAGAATATAGAATTGAAGCCCGGCTATCGAGTAGGATTGATGTTTGATAATGAAGAGAATGTTACAAAAATCATTTTGAACAATAAAGATAAATATCCTGATATTCGTCTTGTGGAAGTTGAAGTGATTGACCTTGATCATAAGCTTATCCTTACTGGTTATGAAGAAGGTGAGGAAGATAATCTAAAAACGTTTACCATTCATGAAGAAGCGGTAATCGTTGAAAATGGTGTAGAGAACCAGATTGCTCCATATGACCGGCAATTTGCTTCAAAGTCGCTTGGGCATCGTTTCCTGACGATAGTAGCTGGACCAGCAATGAACTTTGTTTTGGCTTTTGTCATTTTTGTGTTGATCGGCCTGTTTCAAGGGGTCGTGGTGGATGAAGCGAAACTTGGTGAGCTGACTGCAGACGGTTCGGCTGTTAATGCCGGGTTAAAATCTGGTGATGTCATTCAATCCATAGAAGGGACGGAAGTCTCATCTTGGGAAGATGTTCAGGAAAGCATTCAAAAGAACCCTGGGCAAGAGATCGAGTTTGTCGTGGACAGGGACGGGAAAACGTTAGAAGTGCCGGTCATTCCACAAGAAGTGGAGAGGAATGGCAAGAAAATCGGGATTATCGGAGTTTACCCTCCAGTTGAAAAAGCACCGATTAAAGCTATACAATACGGTTTTACGGAAACATATTTTTGGACAAAACAAATTTTCATCATCCTTGGTGACCTCGTAACAGGTGGATTTACAATTGACAGCCTATCCGGTCCTGTAGGAATATATAAATCAACTGAAGAAGTAGCGAAACAAGGTTTATTCACGTTAATGAAATGGGCAGGGCTGCTGAGCATTAACTTGGGAATCATGAACTTGCTGCCGCTACCGGCATTGGATGGAGGAAGACTGTTATTCTTTGTTGTCGAATTCTTAAGAGGAAAACCGATCGATCGCCAAAAAGAAGGAATGGTTCACTTCATCGGCTTTGCTTTGCTGATGTTATTGATGATAGTCGTTACATGGAATGACATTCAGCGGTTCTTCTTATAAGACATGTTTGGATAAGGTAAAACAGGCCAGCAGATTTTTCTGTTGGCTGTTTCTTATCTCCAAGAAGGAATAGTCATTTCCTAGTTTTTTAACCGTTTTAGGGAAATAGTTTGTTTTCTAAGGAAATCGTAAGTATAATCGAGAATGAGTATATTAAATTAGCTTTTCTGAATAGCGCAGAAAGACTTTTTTGTATGATATGACCGTATTCATGCTGCAGTATGAATTTTACCGCAGCCGCAGTTTAATTTAAAGGAAATATTGAAGAGGTGCAGATATGAAACAAAGTATGACGTTAATCCCTACATTGAGAGAAGTGCCTGCAGATGCTGAAATCAAAAGTCATCAGCTTCTATTACGTGCAGGATTTATGAGACAAAACTCCAGCGGGGTTTACAGTTTTATGCCGCTTGGAAAAAAGGTGCTTCAAAAGGTTGAAGCGATCGTTCGGGAAGAGTTGGAGAATGCTGGTGCAGTAGAATTATTGATGCCTGCTTTACAACAAGCTGAATTCTGGCAGGAATCTGGACGCTGGTATACCTATGGTCCAGAGTTGATGCGCCTTAAGGACCGCAATAACCGTGAATTTGCGCTAGGTGCCACACATGAAGAAGTGATAACCAGCTTAGTTCGTGACGAGGTGAAATCATACAAGCGTCTTCCTTTAACGGTTTACCAAATCCAAACCAAATTCCGTGATGAAAAAAGACCGCGTTTCGGATTGTTGCGTGGACGTGAGTTCATCATGAAGGACGCTTATTCTTTCCATGCCAATCAAGAAAGCCTGGATGTTGTTTATAAAAATATATATGCGGCATATTCAAATATATTTAGCCGTTGTGGGTTGGACTTCCGTGCCGTCATTGCTGATTCTGGGGCGATGGGCGGAAAGGATACACACGAATTCATGGTCCTATCCGAAATAGGGGAAGATACCATCGCCTATTCTGATACTTCCGAATATGCAGCGAATATTGAAATGGCACCGGTGAGTGTAAAATATGAAAAAAGTTCCGAAGCACAAATTGCACTTGAAAAAATTCATACACCTGGCCAAAAATCTATTGAAGACGTGACTTCATTCTTAAATACAGATGCAGAGAAACTAATCAAATCGCTATTATTTAAAGTGGATGAAAAGTATGTGCTTGTATTGGTACGAGGGGATCATGAAGTCAATGATATCAAGCTGAAGAATTTCTATAACGCTTCAATCGTTGAATTGGTCGATCCGAATGAAACGAAAGAAGTCTTAGGATGTGCAATTGGATCCCTTGGACCAATCAATGTCACTTCTGATGTGGAAGTGATTGCCGATGTTGCCGTAGAAGCAATGGTTAATGGAATCTGTGGTGCAAATGAAGAGGACCATCATTATATGAACGTAAATCCCACTCGTGATTTTAACGTGGACAATTTTATAGACCTTCGTTTCATTCAAGAGGGTGACCCATCACCGGACGGAAACGGAAAAATTAAATTTGCCAAAGGAATTGAGGTAGGCCACGTATTCAAGCTGGGAACAAAATATTCCGAAGCTATGAATGCGACATTCCTAGATGAGAATGGACGGTCTCAGCCTATGATAATGGGCTGTTATGGAATTGGTGTTTCACGTACGCTTGCAGCTGTAGCTGAACAATTCAACGATGAAAAAGGATTGGTCTGGCCAGCGAATTTGGCACCATACCAAGTCCATTTGATTCCAATCAATATGAAGGATGAGGCTCAGGCTGTCCTGGCAGAAGATTTGTATAATGATCTAAAGGCACAAGGCATGGATGTTCTTATGGATGATCGTCAAGAACGTGCTGGCGTAAAATTTGCCGACTCTGACCTGATCGGTCTTCCTGTCAGGGTGACGGTCGGTAAAAAGGCATCCGAGGGAATCGTCGAAGTGAAAATCCGTAAAACGGGTGAGGTTCTTGAAATAGAAAGAGCTAAACTTATTCAAAAGCTTCAAGAAATACTTGGGTAATTTTAAAAATTGGGGAATTAGGCATCATTCAATTGGATGATGCCTTTTTTTTCATGGATTTAGATACTAGTGAAACACTCGTGATATGTTATAATAGCCTCTGATATCATAGTGAAAATGATAATGAATAATATCTTAGAGATAGTAGATAGGGGAGAGAGGAAATGGATCAAAATCCAAATAGCGGTAGAGAGAGATTTCAACTCCTGCTCCAGCAAATGGACTTGACTGAGGATGCCTTTGTGAATTATTTCATAGGTGCCGAAATTGATAAACTCTCAATCGAGAGGGAGTCCAAAAAATGGCATTTTGCCTTTAATATACCTGCATTAATTCCTTGCAGTGTTCATAAAAGACTTGCTACTCAATTAGCAAGTACGTTTTCCCATATTGCGAAGGTAACGTTCAACTTAAATGTGGCCAATCCGCAAGTGACGGAACAATTGGTAAAAGAATATTGGAAAAACTGCATTGGCGAGCTTGAAGGAATGTCTCCAGCCCTGTTGTCACTTCTGAATGAACAAGAGCCCGCAGTGAATGGATATAAACTTATCGTAAGCGCCCGGAATGATACGGAGGCTGGCCAATTGAAACGTAAGTACTCCGGCATCATTTCGAATATCTACCAAACTTTCGGTTTTCCCCCGTTGACTCTGGAAGCGGAAGTGAAGGAAACGGTTTCGAATCCTGATTACCAGAAGTTTTTAGAAGAGAAACAAAAGGAAGACGCGGAAAAGGGACTTGCTGCCTTAGTGGAAATGCAGAAAAAAGAATCGGAAAAAGGCGGCGACGAAGGCGTCTACGAAGGACCGGTTAAAATTGGCTATACGATTAAAGAAGATGCGGATTTCCGCAGAATCGAACAGATTATCGATGAAGAACGCAGGATTGCTGTCGAAGGATTCGTGTTTGATGCAGAAGTCCGTGAGTTACGCAGCGGACGGAGCCTCTTGACATTTAAAGTCACGGATTATACAAGCTCAATATTAGTCAAAATGTTTTCGCGTGATAAAGAGGATGCTGCCATACTTGCCCGAGTGAAAAAAGGGATGTGGGTACGTGCCCAAGGCAGTATCCAAAATGATACATTCGTACGTGACCTGGTAATGATCGCAAATGATATAAATGAAATTTCTAAACAAGGACGGCAGGATAAGGCACCTGAAGGTGAAAAGCGTGTAGAACTGCATATGCATACCCCGATGAGCCAGATGGATGCAGTGACGCCTACTTCTGCTCTTGTTGCCCAGGCTGCCAAGTGGGGGCATAAGGCTGTTGCCATTACGGATCACGCAGGTGCACAATCATTCCCTGAAGCTTATAGTGCCGGGAAAAAGAATGGTATTAAAATCCTTTATGGCGTCGAAGTGAACCTTGTGAATGATGGGGTGCCCATTGTTTATAATGAGGCGCATATTCCTTTGGCAGATGCCACCTACGTTGTGTTTGACGTAGAGACGACTGGTCTGTCAGCTGTTTATGATACGATCATTGAATTTGCTGCAGTGAAAATTCGTGACGGGGACATCATTGATAGATTTGAGTCATTTGCGAATCCGCATCACCCATTATCCAATACGACGATAGACTTGACTGGAATCACTGATGATCTCGTGGAAAATGCTCCAGAAGTCTCGGAAGTACTAGAAAAGTTCAAGAACTGGGCAGGCGATGCGATCCTTGTTGCCCACAACGCAGCCTTCGATATGGGCTTTTTGAATATAGGTTATAAAAACATGGGATATCCTAAAGCTTCCAATCCTGTTCTTGATACATTGGAACTTGGCCGTTTCTTATATCCGGAGTTTAAAAACCACCGGTTAAATACATTATGTAAAAAGTTCGATATTGATTTGACCCAGCATCATAGGGCCATTTATGATGCCGAAGCTACAGGTTACCTTATGCTGAAGATGCTGAAGGATGCAATGGAAAAAGAGATTACCCATCATGATCAGCTTAATGACAATATGGGTAAAGGAAACGCTTATCAGCGTTCCCGGCCATCCCATTGTACGTTGATCGCGCAAACACAGGCTGGCTTAAAAAACCTTTTCAAGTTAATTTCAATATCGCACATCGATTATTTTTATCGTGTTCCCCGGATACCGCGTTCACAACTTAAAAAGTATCGTGAAGGAATTTTGGTCGGATCGGGATGCGATAAAGGGGAAGTTTTTGAAGGGATGATGCAGAAGGGGTTTGAGGAAGTCGTCGAAATCGCAGAATTCTACGATTATCTTGAAATTCATCCGAAGGAAGTATATCAGCATCTGATTGATCTTGAATATGTCCGGGATGATAAATCGTTAGAAACGATCATCTCCAATATCGTCAAGCTTGGTGAAAAATTGGATAAGCCAGTCGTAGCGACGGGAAATGTACATTATTTGGATCCGAATGATAAAATTTACCGGAAAATCCTTGTAAATTCACAAGGTGGAGCAAACCCGCTGAATCGTCATAAGCTTCCTGACGTACATTTTCGGACAACTGATGAAATGCTACGGGAATTTTCCTTCCTTGGTTCAGAGAAAGCCAAAGAGGTCGTGGTAACCAACACCAATAAAATCGCTGATATGATTGATGAAATCAAGCCAATCAAGGATGAGCTATATACACCTAAAATTGAAGGTGCCGAAGAAGAGATGCGTGAGATGAGTTATGGCATGGCAAGGAAGATCTATGGAGAGAACCTGCCGGAAATCGTGGAAGCCCGTCTTGAGAAAGAATTGAAAAGCATCATTGGCCACGGTTTTGCCGTTATTTATTTAATTTCTCATAAACTAGTAAAAAAATCATTGAATGATGGTTATCTCGTTGGCTCAAGGGGATCGGTTGGATCATCTTTCGTTGCCACGATGACTGAAATTACGGAGGTAAATCCTCTTCCGCCACATTATGTATGTCCGGAGTGCAAGAAATCCGAATTCTTCAATGACGGTTCTGTAGGTTCGGGGTTTGACCTCCCAGATAAGGACTGTCCCGAATGTGGCATAGCTTATACAAAAGACGGGCATGATATCCCGTTTGAAACCTTCCTTGGATTTAAAGGAGATAAGGTTCCTGATATCGATTTGAACTTCTCTGGTGAATATCAGCCAAAGGCCCATAACTACACTAAAGTCTTATTCGGTGAAGAATATGTATATCGTGCGGGAACGATTGGTACTGTCGCTGAAAAAACGGCCTATGGATATGTAAAAGGGTATTCCGCTGATAATAACATTCATATGCGCGGAGCTGAGACTGATCGACTTGTTGCCGGTTGTACTGGGGTGAAACGGACGACAGGACAGCATCCAGGCGGAATAATCGTTGTACCTGATTATATGGATATTTATGATTTCACACCTATTCAATTCCCTGCTGATGACAGGAATTCCGAATGGAAAACAACTCACTTTGATTTTCATTCCATTCACGATAATATTTTGAAACTAGATATCCTTGGACATGATGATCCGACTGTGATCCGGATGCTTCAAGACTTAAGCGGCATCGATCCAAAGACCGTTCCCACAGATGATCCTGAAGTAATGAAAATATTCAGCAGTACCGAATCTTTAGGAGTTACAGAAGAACAGATCATGTGTAAAACGGGTACGCTCGGCATTCCCGAATTTGGAACGCGTTTCGTCCGGCAGATGCTTGAAGATACGAAACCTACGACATTTTCCGAGCTTGTTCAGATCTCAGGGCTTTCTCATGGTACCGATGTGTGGCTGAGCAATGCACAGGAACTGATCCACAACCGGATATGCACACTAAGTGAGGTTATAGGCTGTCGTGATGATATTATGGTTTATCTGATTTATCAAGGACTCGATCCATCCCTAGCGTTCAAAATTATGGAATCTGTACGTAAAGGGAAAGGGCTCTCGGAGGAGTTTGAAGAGGAAATGAGGAAAAATGAGGTGCCGGAATGGTACATCGATTCATGTAAGAAGATTAAATACATGTTCCCGAAAGCCCATGCTGCAGCATACGTCTTAATGGCTGTCCGGATAGCCTATTTTAAAGTGCATCTGCCTTTATTGTATTATGCAGCCTATTTCACAGTGCGTGCCGATGATTTTGAAATCGATGCCATGACACGGGGGCCGCAAGCAATAAAAACCAAAATGGAAGAAATTACTGTAAAGGGATTGGATGCATCCACAAAGGAAAAGAATACATTGACGGTTATTGAACTAGCTTTGGAAATGTGTGAACGCGGATATGCGTTCGCTAAAGTGGATTTGTACAAATCAAGTGCTGATCAATTCTTAATTGAAGGAAATACTTTGATACCGCCTTTCAATTCAATACCTGGTCTTGGAACGAATGCTGCCATCAATATCGTCAACGCACGCAAGAATGGTGAATTCCTCTCGAAAGAAGACCTACAACAACGGGGGAAGGTTTCGAAGACCATCCTTGAATACCTTGATAAACAAGGCTGTCTGGAGTCATTGCCTGAACAAAATCAGTTATCATTATTTTAAAGAGGAAACTGTTGTCAAAAAGGAAGAAACAGACATGGTATTTGCATAAATATCTTGATTATGGTATATTTTTATTGGAAATACTAAGAGGAACCAATGGCAAGAGTGGGGAAACCCACTCTTTCGTGTTGTATTGACCATTTAATTTTGAATCCGAAACCAAGCGCATACAACGCACGTATGGAGGAAACAAATGAGTAAAAAGGTAACGGAAGTTGTAGAGGAATTTGCATTACCAATTCTTGAAGAATTGCAGCTTGAATTAGTCGAAGTGGAGTATGTGAAGGAAGGTAAAAGCTGGTTCCTTCGAGTGTACATTGATAAAGAAACAGGCGTAGATATTGAAGATTGCGGAAATGTGAGTGAAAAACTCAGTGAAAAGCTTGATGAGGTTGATCCGATTCCACAAAATTATTTTCTCGAAGTTTCATCTCCCGGAGCTGAAAGGCCTCTGAAAAAAGAGAAGGATTTCCTTAAAGCTATCGGTAAAAATGTTTACATAAAAACATACGAGCCCATTTTAGATGAAAAAGAATTCGAAGGAATCTTAACCAGTTTCGATGGTAAAGAAGTGACACTCGAAGTCAGAATCAAGACAAGAAAGAAAACCATCGTCATACCATTCGAAAAGGTGGCCAAAGCAAGATTGGCGATTACCTTCTCTTAAGTCAAGCAAATCATTAATTTAAATATCCGTAAGGGGGATCACCATGGGCAATGAGTTATTGGATGCTCTCTATATTTTAGAAAACGAAAAAGGAATTTCCAGGGAAGTTTTGATCGACGCGATTGAAGCTGCTCTTATATCGGCATATCGCCGTAACTTTAACCAAGCACAAAATGTACGTATCGACTTGAACCTTGGTAAAGGAACTATGCGTGTATTTGCCAGAAAAGACGTTGTTGACGAAGTATTCGATTCACGTCTGGAAATTTCTGTTGAAGAAGCAAGAGCAATTGATCCCAACTACCAGTTAGAGGATATTGTCGAAATGGAAGTAACACCAAAGGATTTCGGCCGTATCGCTGCACAAACTGCAAAACAAGTCGTTACTCAAAGAGTGCGTGAAGCAGAACGAGGCATCATTTATGCCGAATTCATTGATCGGGAAGAGGATATCATGACTGGCATCGTTCAACGCCAAGATTCACGATTCATCTATGTGAGCCTAGGTAAAATCGAAGCTTTGCTCCCGGTGAATGAGCAAATGCCGAATGAACAGTATAAACCTCATGATCGCATTAAAGTTTTCATCACTAAAGTTGAAAAAACTTCTAAGGGCCCGCAAATTTTTGTATCCCGTTCACATCCTGGCCTTTTAAAACGTTTATTCGAAATCGAAGTGCCTGAAATTTTTGATGGAACAGTAGAAATTAAGTCAGTTGCCCGCGAAGCAGGCGACCGTTCAAAAATCTCCGTGCACTCAGATAACGAAGAAGTCGATCCTGTCGGTTCATGTGTAGGCCAAAAAGGACAACGTGTTCAGGCCATCGTCAATGAGTTGAAGGGTGAAAAAATCGATATCGTTAAATGGTCGGAGAATCCGGTCATTTTCGTTGCGAATGCTTTAAGCCCTTCAAAAGTACTTGAAGTTATCGTAAAAGAAGAGGAAAAGGCGACGACTGTGATCGTTCCGGATTATCAGCTTTCCCTGGCAATTGGTAAGCGCGGACAAAATGCCCGTTTAGCTGCCAAACTTACAGGCTGGAAAATTGATATCAAGAGTGAAACGGAAGCCCGCGAAGCTGGTATTTATCCAGTGGAAGAACAAGAATTCCTTTTGAGCAGAGATAGTTATGTTAATGAAGAGGAAACAGATTTCGAAGAGGATAACGAGTAATTCAGAGGTGAAAAAAGATGAATAGCCGAAAAAAAATCCCGATGCGTAAATGTGTGGCTACAGGTGAAATGAAGCCGAAGAAAGAACTCATTCGCATCGTTCGATCTAAAGAAGGGGAAGTCAGCCTTGATCCGACCGGAAAGAAATCGGGAAGGGGAGCTTATTTGACTCTTGATCGGGATGTTATCGAGCTGGCCAAAAAGAAAAACGTGCTGGCTAATCACCTTAGTACCCAAATCGATTCTTCCCTTTATGAACAATTGCTTGAATTAGTGAATAAGGAGAAAAACTAACACCATGACCCAACAACAATGGATGTCTCTATTAGGTTTGGCCAATCGGGCACGCAAGCTAATTTCGGGTGAAGAATTAGTGGTTAAAGAGATTAGAAGCGGTAATGCCAAAGTTGTTATTTTATCCGCGGACGCTTCAAAAAACACTGAAAAAAAAATATCTGATAAGTGCGCATTTTATCAGGTTCCTTTAAAAAGAGTCGAAAGCAGGTCTATGCTCGGCCATGCGATAGGTAAGGATGCTAGAGTTGCCGTCGCAGTTCTGGATGAAGGTTTTGCACAAAAACTCCGAACGCTGCTCGATTAAATTTTACGGGGGTGAACGTATGACAAAATTGCGTGTATATGAATATGCAAAACAAAAGAACGTTTCAAGCAAGGATGTAATAAATAAACTTAAAGAAATGAATATAGAGGTAACAAACCATATGACAGCATTAGACGATTCAACTGTAAATAAATTAAACGATTCAATTAAACCTAAAAACGAAGATAAAAGCCAAGCTGCTGAACCAAAGGCAAACGCTACGGTTGCAAAGTACGAAGCTGAAGCGGATGAAAAGAGCACAGTTAATAAAGAAAAACTGAAGAAGAAACCACCAGTTAAACCTGTAGGTACGAAAAAACCAACGGGGCAGTTTAACAGGGGCCGCAATAATAAGAATAAAAATAATAAACAAAGACAACAAGCCCCACAGGCTCCCGTTACAAAGCGTAAGGAAAGAGAACTTCCAGAGAAAATTACGTTTTATGAGTCTTTGACCGTTATGGAACTTGGTAAAAAACTTCATCGTGAACCTTCTGAAATCATTAAAAAGCTCTTTATGCTTGGTGTTATGGCTACAATCAACCAAACTTTGGATAAAGATGCAATTGAATTGATTTGTACAGAATACGGTGTAGTGGCCGAAGAAGAGATTCGTGTTGACCTGACCGACCTTGAGTCACTAGTCACTGAAGACGCTTCTGAAGATTTGATTGAACGTCCGGCTGTCGTAACGATCATGGGGCACGTTGACCATGGTAAAACGACATTGCTTGATTCTATACGCCATACAAAAGTTACAGAAGGCGAAGCAGGCGGAATAACTCAGCATATCGGTGCTTATCAAGTTAAAGTAAACGATAAGAAAATAACATTCCTAGATACACCAGGACATGCTGCTTTTACAACAATGCGTGCCCGCGGTGCACAAGTTACTGATATCACGATCCTGGTTGTTGCGGCGGATGATGGTGTTATGCCTCAAACGATTGAAGCGATTAACCATGCTAAAGCGGCAGAAGTACCAATTATCGTCGCTGTCAATAAAATGGATAAAGAAGCTGCCAATCCGGACCGTGTCATGCAAGAATTGACTGAACATGGTTTAGTTTCTGAAGCTTGGGGCGGAGACACAATTTTCGTACCAATTTCAGCTAAAAACGGTGAGGGTATCGATAGCTTGCTTGAAATGATTCTTCTTGTCAGTGAAGTGGAGGAGTATAAAGCGAATCCATCTCGTAAAGCAAATGGAACGGTTATCGAAGCGCGTTTGGATAAAGGTCGCGGATCGGTTGCTACTTTGCTTGTTCAAAACGGTACGTTGAAAGTCGGAGATCCGATTGTTATCGGTAATACATTCGGCCGTGTCCGTGCTATGCTTAACGATCTTGGACGCCGTGTTAAGGATGCAGGTCCTTCAACACCGGTTGAAATCACTGGATTGAACGAAGTACCACAAGCCGGTGATCGTTTCATCGTCTTTGAAGATGAGAAAACGGCCCGTCAAGTTGGGGAAGTGCGTGCACAGAGACAACTTGCTTCACAACGTAATGAAAAATCCCGTGTAACCTTAGATACATTGTTCGAGCAAATGAAAGAAGGGGAAATTAAAGAATTGAACATCATTCTAAAAGCGGATGTTCAAGGTTCTGCGGAAGCAGTAGCCGCTTCCCTGAATAAAATAGAAGTGGAAGGCGCTAAAGTGAAAATCATTCACACTGGCGTCGGTGCAATTACAGAGTCTGACATCATCCTTGCTACAGCTTCCAATGCAATCGTCATCGGATTTAACGTCCGTCCTGACGTGAATGCAAAGCGTGCAGCTGAATCAGAAAATGTTGATGTCCGCCTACACCGCATCATCTATAAAGCGATCGAAGAGATCGAGTCGGCTATGAAAGGGATGCTTGATCCTGAATTCGAAGAAAAAATTATCGGTCAGGCTGAAGTTCGTACTACTTTCAAAGTATCTAAAGTAGGTACGATTGCCGGTTCATATGTCACAGAAGGAAAAATTACACGTGATAGCGGTATTCGCTTAATTCGTGAAGGTGTCGTCATTTACGAAGGTGAAATTGATGCATTGAAACGTTTTAAAGATGATGTAAAAGAAGTGGCAACGAACTATGAGTGCGGTATTACCATTAAAAATTACAACGACCTTAAAGAAGGCGATGTAATCGAAGCTTATGTAATGGAAGAGATTGAACGTAAATGATCGTTGGCTCTGTCCAATGTGAATGCATCATCCATGACACCCATTCATTGAAAGAAAAACGGGCCGTGCTCCAGCGTGTCATGACACGGCTTAAACAGAAGTTCAATATTTCTGTAGCCGAGACCGATTTTCAGGATTTATGGCAGCGGACAAAGATTACTATCGTAACCGTAACATCCTCAAGGAAGGCTACAGAGCGGGAACTTCAAAATGCCCTTAAATTTCTAGATTCTTTTCCGGAACTAGAGCGAACAATAACAGATATAGACTGGCTTTAGGCTATCGAGGTGATATTATGAGCCTTCGTTCAAATCGTGTTGGCGAACAAATGAAAAAAGAGCTGAGTGAAATTATCGGCCGAAAAATTAAAGATCCAAGAATCGGATTTGTAACTGTGACGGATGTTGAGGTTACAGGCGATTTACAGCAGGCAACAGTTTATATTTCCGTTTTGGGTGACCAGGAACAACGGGAGAAAACCCTGCAAGGCCTAGCAAAGGCAAAAGGATTCATGCGTTCAGAAATTGGGCAAAGAATCCGCCTGCGCAAGACCCCTGAGCTGTTTTTTGAATTTGATGAATCAGTTGATTATGGTAACCGTATCGAGTCGTTGATTTCCCAAATCAATTCAGAGGACAAACCGGCTGAAAAAGACGAAGAATAAGCAAGCAGTAAAAGGAGGCCGACTCAAAAAGTGCTTTGCACTTCTTGAAGTCGGTCTCTTTTTTTTGAAAATGAAATATTTAAAAATCAAAAAAACACCTTTCGGAATTGAAATTTATTTTGCTTCATGATAACCGTTTAGGGTGTTTTATAAATGATGAGGTGAAAGCGTGAACGGTATTCTTCCATTATGGAAACCCAAGGGATTGACATCCCATGATTGTGTTTTTAAATTAAGAAAGATTTTAAAGACGAAAAAGGTTGGGCATACAGGTACTTTAGATCCCGATGTAACAGGGGTTTTACCTATTTGTATTGGCAGGGCAACTAAAATTGCTGAATATTTGACAGAAGCCGGCAAAGCGTATGAAGGGGAAGTGACCCTTGGTTTTTCAACGACAACTGAAGACGCAAGCGGTGAAAAAGTGGAAGAGAAAAAGGTTGAACAAGTGATTCCGCGTGAACGAATTCTAGAGATGCTCGAATCATTGACTGGGAAAATTGAACAGACTCCGCCAATGTTTTCGGCTGTTAAGGTAAACGGGAAGAAGTTATATGAATATGCTCGTGCAGGAGTAGAAGTGGAGAGGCCGACAAGAGAGGTCTCCATCTATGAAATTACCCTTCTCGATGATCGTTCTGAATTCAAAGGGGAAACCATTTCTTTCCGTTTTCGCGTCAAGTGCAGCAAAGGTACGTATATTCGGACACTTGCTGTCATGATGGGTGAAGAATTGGGGTTTCCTGCCCATATGTCAGATTTAACCCGTATTGAATCAGCAGGTTTTAAGCAAGAGGATTGTTTTACATTTGCTGAGGTGGAAGCATTCATGGAAACCGAACGAACTGATGGTTTTCTGTTGCCCTTGGAGCGGGGATTGTTTCATTTGCCCAAATTTCAGATTAGTGATAAAGTAGCAAAGAAAGTACTTAACGGTGCGGTATTGGAACAAACAGAGGATGTCATTGTTGAAAAAGGTACGCCTTTTGTGATGGTCGACCCATCCGGTAAGGCGATTGCCATTTATCAAATACATCCGACAAAAGTGGGGTTAATTAAACCTGTAAAAGTATTGGCACAAGAATTATAGACCGTTTTACCGTCGGAAAGAGGAGATTGAAAGGTGAAAGTGATCGCAATAGAGCATCCTCATCAATTTAAATCGGATGATTTTCCTGAGCTTGTAATGGCGCTTGGATTTTTTGATGGTATACATAAAGGACATCAGATTGTTATTCAAACCGCCAAGCAAAAAGCCGATGAAATGAATCTTAAGTCAGCAGTCATGACATTTGACCCGCATCCTTCAGCAGTACTGGGGAGGAAAACGGAAAATATCCGCTATATTACTCCACTTGAAGATAAGGTGGATATCATAGAGTCGATGGAGATAGATTATTTATTCATAGTCCATTTCAGCAAGGAATTTGCTTCGGTACTGCCGGAACGGTTCGTTGACGAATACATTGTCGGGCTGAATGTCCGTCACGTCGTAGCAGGCTTTGATTATTCATACGGTCGCTATGGTCAAGGGTCAATGAAAGATTTGCCTGTTTACGCCCAAGGAAGGTTTTCTCAGACTGTCGTTGAAAAACAGACACTTGAAGATGAAAAGGTTAGTTCGACGAGAATCAGGGAAACTCTCGGTAATGGCAACTTTTCCGACTTTTATCATTTGGCTGGCCGGCGCTATTTAACGAAAGGGCATGTCATCCACGGAGAAAAACGGGGCAGGAAGTTGGGATTCCCCACCGCTAATATTGAAGTAAGTGACGATTATATCTTCCCTGCTGCAGGCGTATATGCCGTCAGGATCAAAATAAGCGGTAAATGGTATTGCGGAGTTTGCAATGTCGGTTACAAACCTACGTTCCACGAAGAAAAGCCTAAATACCCTACTGTGGAGGTCCATGCCTTGGAGTTCTCAAGAGATATATATGGCGATCAGGTTTCGGTTGAATGGCATACAAGGCTTCGGAGTGAGCAGAAATTTTCCGGACTTGAAGCATTGGTCGCTCAGATCGAAACGGATAAGCAAAATGCAATAGTCTATTTTTCAAAACTGAAAGCATAAAAAGGGCAGTAATAGACAAGACTTGCAATTTTAATGAAAAACATGTATTCTATTGTATGTATGAAAATAACCATTGCTTGGCTAGTCGAGACTCCGACGCTGGCTCGGTAATAGGTGATTTTACAGAATTTTAGGAGGAATAATAACATGGCAATTACACAAGTACGCAAAAACGAACTTATCGCTGAGTTCAGAACTCACGATACTGACACTGGGTCTCCAGAAGTTCAAATCGCAGTTTTAACAGAAGAAATCAACAACTTGAACGGTCACTTACGCACACATAAAAAGGACCATCATTCACGTCGCGGTCTTCTTAAAATGGTAGGTAAACGTCGTAATCTTTTAACTTACCTACGTAACACAGACGTTACTCGTTACCGTACACTAATTAACAAATTAGGTCTACGTAGATAATTTTTTCAGGAAGGCGGGAAATTTCCCGCTTTTTTGATGTTAATCAAATGATTTGGACGTGTTCTACTTAAAGGCTGAGCCTTCGTCCTTGGGACTCGGCAGGAGCCGGGTCCTTTTCCATTTATAAATGATCAGGATATACATAATCAAATGAATGAAATTTTTATTCATTTTACTGTTAATGCTTGTTTTTTTCGTGCATAATAGGAATAGTTTGGTTTTAACTCGAGTTCAGTTACTTTCACATATAAATGATTTAATCCAATACAGGTTTAGGTAAACTAAGCCTTTAAGTGAAGATTCAGAGAGGGGTTTAATAAATGGGACAGGAAAAACATACGTATTCATTTGACTGGGCCGGCCGTAATGTAACGGTAGAGATAGGGCAATTGGCCAAACAAGCGAACGGAGCAGTTTTAGTCCGTTATGGAGAAACTGCTGTATTAAGTACAGCAACAGCTTCGAAAGAGCCGAGAAATGTCGACTTCTTCCCTTTGACAGTCAACTACGAAGAAAGACTTTATGCAGTCGGCAAAATTCCAGGTGGCTTCATCAAACGTGAAGGCCGACCAAGTGAAAGGGCAATTCTTGCAAGCCGTTTAATTGATCGTCCAATCCGCCCGCTATTTGCTGACGGCTTCAGGAACGATGTTCAGATCATCAGCATGGTCATGAGTGTCGATCAAGATTGCTCTTCTGAAATGGCAGCGATGCTTGGATCATCCCTTGCACTTTCAGTTTCCGATATTCCATTCGAAGGTCCAATTGCTGGAGTTGTAGTAGGAAGAATCAATAATGAATTCATGATTAACCCTACTGTTGACCAACTTGCAAAAAGTGACATCAATTTGACGGTTGCCGGTACTAAAGATGCTATCAACATGGTTGAAGCCGGAGCTAATGAAGTACCAGAGGAAACCATGCTTGAAGCAATCATGTTTGGACATGATGAAATCAAGAAAATCATTGCATTCCAAGAGAAAATCGTTGCTGAAATCGGCAAGGAAAAAATGCAGATCGCTTTATATCAGGTGGATGCAGAGCTGGAAGCAGAAGTGAAAGGCCTATGTGAAGCCGACTTGAACAAAGCTGTACAAGTTCAGGAAAAACATGCTCGTGAAGACGCGATTAAAGAAGTGAAAGATCGTGTATTGGCTCATTATGAAGAAGAAACTGATGAAGCTAAATTAAAACAAATCAAAGAAATCCTGAATAAATTGGTCAAATCTGAAGTACGCCGTTTAATTACGGAAGAAAAAGTGCGTCCGGATGGCCGTAATCCTGACGAAATCAGACCATTATCTTCAGAAGTTACCATTCTGCCCCGTACACATGGTTCTGGATTGTTCACACGCGGACAAACCCAAGCACTATCCATCTGTACTTTAGGTGCACTTGGTGATGTGCAGATTCTGGATGGGCTTGGAACCGAAGAGTCAAAACGTTTCATGCACCACTATAACTTCCCACATTTCAGTGTTGGTGAAACTGGTCCTATCCGTGGAGCAGGTCGCCGTGAAATTGGTCATGGTGCACTTGGTGAAAGAGCATTGGAACCTGTCATTCCAAACGATAAAGACTTCCCTTATACAATCAGACTTGTTTCAGAAGTGCTTGAATCAAACGGTTCAACTTCCCAAGCAAGTATCTGTGCAAGCACTTTGGCAATGATGGATGCTGGTGTTCCATTGAAGGCTCCAGTTGCCGGTATTGCAATGGGCCTTGTCAAAACTGGTGAGCACTATACAATCTTAACGGATATTCAAGGTATGGAAGATCATCTTGGAGATATGGACTTTAAAGTCGCAGGTACCTCAAAAGGTGTTACTGCCCTACAAATGGACATTAAGATTGAAGGTCTATCAAGAGAGATCCTTGAAGAAGCTTTACTTCAAGCCAAACACGGCCGGATGCATATTTTGGAGTCAATGATGTCAACAATCAATCAACCGCGTGAGCAGTTATCCAAATATGCTCCTAAAATCGTTACAATGTCTATAAATCCGGATAAAATCCGTGATGTCATTGGACCGAGCGGAAAACATATCAATAAAATCATTGAAGAAACTGGCGTGAAAATCGACATCGAGCAAGATGGAACGGTATTCATATCTTCTACAGATGAACCAATGATTCAAAAAGCGAAGAAAATCATTGAGGATATCGTACGTGAAGTCGTAGTCGGCGAACTATACTTAGGTAAAGTGAAACGTATTGAAAAGTTCGGTGCTTTCGTTGAAATCTTCAATGGTAAAGACGGTTTGGTGCATATTTCCGAACTGGCTGAAGAAAGAGTCGGAAAAGTGGAAGATGTCGTTTCACTTGGCGATGAGTTATTGGTTAAAGTTACTGAGATTGATAAGCAAGGAAGGGTAAACCTTTCCCGTAAAGCGGTCCTGAAAGAGCAAAAAGAGGCAGCTAACCCTTCTCAATCGTAATAGAAATGAAATTCCGGCATGCGATTCTTTGTGAATCTGCATGCTTTTTTTTGTAAAAAGCATTGGGATAATACATAGCCTGAATGGCATTAATAGTATGTCATGTTCTACCTTGTCCGTTTTCTTCATACATTTTGGTATGAAGGGGGCGTAAAAAATGAATAATAAATGGAAGCAGATAGTTGCGATAAGTGCCATTGCAGGTATATCATGGTTATTAGTGCAAAATCCATATACACAAATTTATTTGACCCAATTAACAGATCATTCAGTTGCTTCAATGAAGCAAGAAGATGAGCTTCTTTTACAAATAAAAGAATCAACAAAAAAATATGAGATTGCACCAGAGGATGCACGAATAGATTCGGTATGGAAAACCATTCCTGCATATAATGGCCTGAAGGTAAATATTGATGATTCGTATAAAGCCATGAAGAAGGAGGGTGTGTTCGATAAGGATAAGCTGGTATTTCAGCAGGTCCCTGCAAAGATACACTTAGAGGATCTGGATCCGGCTCCGATTTACCGGGCCCATCCCAAAAAGCCGGTGGTTTCATTTTTAATCAATGTGGCCTGGGGGAATGAATACTTACAAGATATGTTGGCTGTGCTGAAAGAGAATAATGTCAAGGCCACTTTTTTCCTTGAAGGTAATTGGACCAAGAAAAATCCAGATTTGGCCAAGATGATTAAGGGTGGCGGGCATGAAATAGGAAATCATTCTTATTCACATCCCGATATGAAAAACATATCCGCACAAGCTACACGTGAGGAAATTCGAAAAACGAACGAAGTCATTGAAGCGGTGACAGGTTCGAAGATGAAATGGTTCGCGCCACCAAGTGGCAGCTACCGGGATGAAACGGTGAAAATCGCGGATTCTTTCGGTCTGGAAACAGTCATGTGGAGTGTGGATACGATCGACTGGCAAAAACCAAGCCCTGAAGTCCTACAACAACGAGTGCTTTCTAAGGTACACCCAGGAGCATTTATTTTAATGCATCCGACGGAATCTACTGCAAAATCATTGGAAACGTTAATAATTGAAATAAAAAAGAAAGACCTGGATGTTGTTACCGTTTCGGAAGCTGTAGATGAAGAGCGATCGAATCCATAATGTTTTGGTTACGATAGCAGCATAGAATGATTGGGAGGAATGTTAGTTGATTAAGAAATACACGTGTCAAAATGGAGTTAGAATTGTATTGGAAAATATTCCAACAGTACGCTCAGCAGCAATTGGAGTATGGATCAAAACAGGTTCACGAAATGAAACACCTGAATTGAATGGGGTTTCACATTTCCTGGAGCATATGTTCTTTAAAGGGACAACTACGAGGAATGCGCGTGAAATTGCCGAGTCGTTCGATAGTATTGGCGGACAGGTAAATGCATTCACTTCAAAAGAGTATACATGCTATTATGCTAAAGTAATGGATAACCATGCAAGCTATGCGCTTGAAATACTTGCCGATATGTTCTTCAATTCAACATTTGATGGGGAAGAATTGAAAAAAGAAAAAAATGTAGTCTACGAAGAAATCAAAATGTACGAAGACACACCGGATGACATTGTCCATGACCTCTTAAGCAAGGCGGTTTATGAAAATCATCCTCTTGGCTATCCAATACTAGGGACGGAAAATACCCTTGAAACATTCAATAGTGATACATTGAAAAAATACGTCCATGATATGTATACACCTGATAAAGTAGTGGTTTCCATTGCGGGTAATGTGGATGAAAAATTGATTCAAGAGGTCGAAAGCTACTTTGGGTCGTATCAAGGTGGGGAAGATCGTCTTGAGTTGGTGAAACCTTCCTTTCATCAAAATAGGATCACCCGTAAAAAAGAAACAGAACAAGCCCACTTATGCCTTGGTTACAAAGGATTGGAAATCGGCAATGATAAAACATACAGCTTAATTACCTTGAATAATATTCTTGGAGGAAGCATGAGTAGCCGCCTATTCCAGGACGTCAGGGAACAACGCGGCCTTGCCTATTCCGTGTACTCCTATCATTCCAGCTATCAAGATAGCGGTTTGGTGACAGTCTATGGGGGGACAGGCACAAATCAACTCGACAGCCTATATGAAACCATTCAGGAAACACTGGATACATTAAAGAGGGATGGCATTACAGAAAAGGAATTACGAAATAGTAAAGAACAGCTTAAAGGAAGCTTGATGCTCAGCCTTGAAAGCACGAATAGCCGGATGAGCCGAAACGGAAAAAATGAACTTATGTTGGGTGAGCACCGTTCCCTTGATGATATTATCATCAAAATTGACGAGGTGACAGAGGATACCGTCAATGAACTGGCAAACCAGATATTTACGGAACATTCCTTGTCATTAGTGAGCCCGTTGGAAAACTGGGACAAATAAAAACGAACAAGCCTGCACCTTCCCTTTTATTAATGGGAGGTCAGGCTTTTTTTATAATGGAAGGGCCGGGACGGTGTTATGGACAATATTTAGATAAATGCCTTCTAAGTTCCCCTTTTTCGGATATAGATTGAATAGAAGGTGAAAAAGGGGGAGCTATAATTGAGATTGAGCGAACTGAGCGGTAAGGAAATAGTCGATGTGAATAGGGCGGAAAGATTGGGAATCCTTGGTCAGACGGATTTGGAAATAGATGAAACTGGACAAATTACCACGTTGATCATCCCTTCTGTCAAATGGTTCGGCCTTTTAAGGAATGGCAGTGAAATAAGAGTGCCATGGGAACATATAAAAAAAATCGGATCGGATATGGTCATCATTGATTTTCAGGAAGGACTTTCACTTAAAGATGGAGAGCAAATGGACGGGTGAAGACCTCACACTCCATTCTCCTTGGAATGTCTGGATATGGTCTCTCGAAAACGCCTTAGCTGGCAATGGCTAAGGCGTTTTTTCTTTTCTTATCACCGTTTTTTAAGTGAAAACATAAGATGGCAGGGTAACTAGAGAATGTAGCAAAAACCGAGTTGCTTCTTGAGGGAAGTTTATCATGAGGCGGGGAATGTTTAGGATCTTTTATATAAAGAAGGTGACGGTTTTAATGCTCACAGGCATGCAAATCGCTGTAATTGGTGGAGATGCGCGTCAGCTTGAAGTTGTCCGTAAACTGACGGAGCTTGATGCGAAGCTATTATTGGTAGGGTTTGAACAGCTCGACCATGCTTTTACCGGTGCGGTTAAGGAAAAAATGAAAGATATAAATTTCAACGAAATTGATTCTGTTATTTTACCTGTCCGGGGCACGGATTCAGATGGCAAAGTGGAAACGATCTTTTCCAGTGAAGAGGTTGTTTTGACTGAAGAAATGATAAAAAAGACCCCGGCACATTGCATTTTTTATGCAGGAATCAGTAACGATTACCTCAATGGGATATTTAAGAAAGCGGATCGTAAACTTGTGCTATTGTTCGAACGTGATGATGTGGCTATTTATAATTCCATTCCCACTGTAGAGGGTGCGATCATGATGGCCATTCAACATACGGATTTTACTATCCATGGATCGAATGTAGCCGTTCTTGGGCTGGGAAGGGTCGGTATGAGTGTAGCCCGGTCATTCCAGGCCCTTGGAGCAAAAGTGAAGGTGGGGGCAAGAAAAAGCGAAGATATTGCGAGGATCAGTGAAATGGCACTAACCCCTTTTCATTTAAATGATCTTGCTGAAGAAATGAAAAATGTTGATATATGTATCAATACGATTCCTTTTCCGATAATTACCGCAAGAGTTATATCCAATATGCCCGTTCATACATTAATCATCGACCTTGCTTCAAAACCAGGGGGGACGGATTTTCGTTACGCTGAAAAAAGGGGAATTAAAGCGCTGTTGGCACCGAGCCTACCGGGTATAGTTGCCCCGAAAACGGCTGGTCAGATATTAGCAAATGCACTGGGACTATTGATTCAAGGCGAGTTTATGAAAAGGAAGGGGAAAAAACTATGAGTCTCCAAGGGAAACGGATCGGTTTCGGATTAACAGGATCACATTGCACATATGATGAAGTATTTCCTGAAATAGAAAAACTTGTAAATGAAGGGGCGGAAGTCATTCCAATCGTAACATCGACTGTACAGAACACGGAAACACGTTTTGGAAAGGGCGAGGACTGGATCGAAAGGATTGAAACATTGACGGGGAATCATGTCGTTGATACAATCGTCAAAGCAGAGCCATTAGGGCCTAGATTGCCACTTGATTGCATGGTAATCGCTCCTTTAACGGGTAACTCAATGAGTAAAATGGCAAATGCTCTTACCGATTCGCCTGTACTTATGGCTGCAAAAGCGACGATGAGAAATCACCGTCCAGTTGTGGTCGCTATATCAACGAATGATGCACTTGGGTTAAATGGTGTCAATCTAATGAGGCTGATGGCAGCAAAAGATATTTATTTTGTTCCATATGGCCAGGATAATCCAATAGGCAAGCCAAGTTCCATGGTTGCAAGGATGAGTATGATAAGGGATACGATCGTTGCGGCACTGGAAAGGGAACAGGTTCAACCGGTCATCGTCGAAAGGTTCAAGGATGATATAGACTAAAACAAGTTTTCAGGCACGCTCCCGCTTTCACATATATGCATAATTTTGTAGTGTAAAGTTATAAAAAACCACTCCACTACCAGAATATTTTGTTAAAGTCCGACCCTTTGGAATGTTAATGTGATAAAATAAATGATATTCTGAACAAGAAGAGTAAATCCAACTATAAACTAATTTTAAGAGATAGAAAAGGAGTATGTATAAATGACTGAGACACAGGGATTGCGTATTGCAGTTGTGGGAGCAACTGGAGCAGTAGGACAACAAATGATTTCAACACTCGAACAAAGGGACTTACCGATTAAGAAAATCATCTTTTTATCATCGGCTCGTTCCGCTGGAATCAAACTTAAGTTTAAGGGCGAAGAAATCGAAGTGCAGGAAGCAAAACCTGAAAGCTTTGAAGGCATCGATATCGCATTATTCAGTGCTGGAGGAAGCGTGTCTAAGGAATTGGCTCCAGAAGCAGTGAAACGCGGAGCAATAGTAGTGGATAACACCAGCGCGTTCCGCATGGATGAAAATGTGCCGCTAGTCGTGCCTGAAGTAAACGCTGAAGACTTGAAACTGCATAATGGGATCATTGCGAACCCGAATTGTTCAACTATCCAAATGGTTGTGGCATTAGAACCTATCCGCCAGACATACGGATTATCAAAAGTTGTCGTCTCTACCTATCAGGCTGTTTCGGGTGCAGGGGCTGCAGCGATAAATGAATTAAAAGAACAAGCTCGCAACTTGCTTGATGAAAAAGAAATAGATCCGAAAATTTTACCGGTGAAGGGGGACGAAAAGCATTATCAAATCGCTTTTAACGTCATTCCCCAAATCGATAAATTCCAAGAAAATGGTTACACATTCGAAGAGATGAAAATGATCAATGAAACAAAGAAAATCATGCATATGCATGACCTTCCAGTAGCTGCAACATGCGTAAGGCTTCCTGTTGTAACAGGTCATTCAGAATCTGTTTACATTGAAGTTGAAAAAGAAGGCGTAGCGGCTTCTCAAATCAAAGATTTGATGAGGATGGCGCCTGGAATAGTGTTAGAAGATGAACCGGAACAACAAATTTACCCAACGCCTGCTTCATCCGTCGGCAAGAATGATGTATTCGTCGGTCGGATCCGCAAAGATTTGGATGAAGATAAAGGCTTCCATTTATGGGTGGTTTCCGATAATCTATTAAAAGGAGCAGCTTGGAATTCTGTTCAAATTGCTGAAAGCCTTTTGAAATTAGGTTTAGTTACAGTTAAGGATTAATTTATTCTTAACGAACTTGAAAATTAATTTCCTATAGGATAGAGAGTTTTTGTCAGCTTCCCTAATCGGGAAGCTGGCTTATATTTGGGGTGCATATTATGAAAATTATCGTCCAGAAATACGGTGGGACATCCGTTCGTGATGAGAAAAGCCGTTCATTTGCAAAAGGGCATATTGAAAATGCGATCAAAGAAGGGTATAAAGTGGTGGTTGTGGTTTCAGCAATGGGAAGAAAAGGCGATCCCTATGCAACGGATACCTTACTTTCTTTAGTAAATGGAGCAAAAGCCAGCCTTTCAAAACGAGAACAGGATTTACTTATGTCAGTAGGGGAAACGATATCTTCTGTCGTGTTTACGAACATGCTGTTGGAACACGGTATTGAAGCCGTCGCCTATACTGGAGCTCAAGCGGGGTTCTTGACGAATTCCGACTATTCCAGTGCGAAAATAATCGAAATGAAATGTGACCGTCTCATGAAGGAACTGGAATTGAAGGATGTTGTCGTTGTAGCAGGATTCCAGGGAGCAGCTAAAAATGGGGATATCACCACCATTGGCCGTGGTGGAAGTGACACTTCAGCTGCTGCATTAGGTGCTGCTTTGCAAGCTGAGCGGGTCGATATTTATACGGATGTGGAAGGAATCATGACGGCAGATCCACGTATTGCCGATCAAGCTCGTCCATTATCAATCGTTTCATATACGGAAGTTTGCAATATGGCATATCAAGGGGCTAAAGTGATTCATCCGCGAGCTGTTGAAATTGCCATGCAGGCCAAAGTCCCGATTCGGATAAGGTCAACATACAGCGAAGGTTTGGGAACACTTGTTACAAGTGTGAACAAGGAAAGCCAGGGTAGTGACATACGTGAAAGGCTTGTAACCGGGATTGCCCATGTTCCAAAAATCACTCAAATCAAGGTGCGTGCAAAAAAAGATCAATACAATCTACAAGCAGAAGTTTTTAAAGCAATGGCCAATGCCTCCATTTCAGTGGATTTTATAAATATTTATCCAAGTGGCGTGGTTTATACAGTTTCGGAAGAGATGACAGAACTGGCCCTCTCGATTTTGGCCGAGCTTGGTCATGAACCGGTCATTGAACGAAATTGTGCCAAAGTTTCCGTAGTCGGTGCAGGCATCAACGGAGTGCCAGGCGTTGCAGCGAAGATTGTCACAGCGCTTTCCGAGAAGGAAATTGCCATACTTCAGTCTGCAGACAGCCATACGACTATTTGGGTACTCGTAAAAGAAGAAGATTTAATTGAAGCTGTTAATTCACTGCACGATGCATTTCAACTGCATGAAGTCCACTAATCATGGTTTTTTAATAAATAAAGGTTTTAAAAAATAAAGAGGTGTTAGATGATGATATTTGGTAGAGTATCAACCGCAATGGTCACCCCTTTTGATAGCAAGGGAAATGTAGATTTTCAAAAGACGACTACATTGGTTAATTACTTATTGACGAATGGAACGGATTCACTTGTGCTATCGGGAACAACAGGGGAATCTCCAACTTTATCTTCGGAGGAGAAAATCGCATTATTGCGTCATGTTTCTAAGGTGGTTGAAAAACGTGTGCCCATCATCATGGGTACAGGGAGCAATAATACGTATGCTTCCATCGAGTTGACAAAAAAAGCAGAACAAAATGGCGCCGATGCAATTATGCTGGTGGCCCCGTATTATAGTAAAACGAATCAAGAAGGTCTGTACCAGCATTTTAAAGCTATTGCAGCCAGCACCACTCTCCCTGTAATGATATATAATATCCCTGGGCGTGCTTCGGTTAACATTGAACCGGAAACGATCATCCGCCTTGCACAAATTCCTAATATCGTAGCCGTGAAGGAAGCAAGCGGGGATTTAAACGCTATGTCTCAAATCATAGCAGGAACGGATGATGATTTTGCATTATACAGTGGAGACGACGCTTTAACACTCCCTGTACTAGCGATTGGTGGTGTGGGTGTAGTTTCGGTTGCTTCACATATTGCTGGTAATGAGCTGCAGAAAATAGTGGAGGCTTTCATCAGTGGTAACCTGAAAGAGGCGGCTCAGCTGCATCAGGAACTGTTACCGCTTATTAAAGGTTTGTTTGCAGCGCCAAGCCCGGCACCTGTCAAAACAGCTCTTCAGTTATATGGAATAGACGTTGGATCGGTCAGACTTCCAATCGTGCCATTGACGGAGCAGGAGCGCCTTGCCTTAACTTCGATATTAAAAAAATAAAAATACACGGAACAAGCTGATCGTTGAAGATTGGCTTGTTTTTACATAAAGATGTATTTGAAATAGGATATATTTTTGTGGTTTCCTCCAAAATTCGATCGAAAGAGGATAAAACCATTCGAATAGTACATGGGATGAATGTCCCATACATACATGCAAAGTTTTATTAATGAATAAAAGAAAAAGTCCCTCTGAAAATGGTAAGTGTTGTCATGTTTTTTGAACATCAGTTATAATGAAATCATTGGGAAATTATGAACGGGATTTTTTAAGGAGGATATTCGATTGGGTAAAGATAAAAATAATGGGATAAAAGTCATTTCTCTTGGAGGACAAGGGGAACTTGGTAAAAATATGTACGTCGTTGAGGTGAATGATGACATCTATCTTCTTGATGCAGGGTTAATGCTGCCAGAAGAGGAAATGCTGGGAATCGATGCGGTTATTCCTGATATATCATATTTGATGGATAATAAGGAACGGGTGCAGGGGATATTCATTACACATGGTCATGAAGACCATATGGGAGCTCTTGCTTATGTTTTGAAATACTTACCGGTTCCTGTTTATGGAACAAAGCTTACACTTGCTTTAATCAAAACCAAATTAAAGGAAGATGGCTTTAACGGCAGGGCAACATTTACTGAAATCGATTCCGATTCTCTTTTAAGTTTCCCTCAAGCAGCCGTGTCTTTTTTCCGGACTAACCATAGTATCCCTGATTCTGTCGGAGTCGTGATCCACACGCGTGAAGGTGCAATCGTATATACAGGGGATTTCAAATTTGACCAAGCTGCGACCGGTCTTTATAAACCCGAAATCGGTAAAATGGCTAGTATAGGTGAAGAAGGTGTCCTATGCTTGCTTTCGGATAGTACGGGTGCTGAGAGGCCAGGTTACACGCCATCAGAAGCAGTTGTGGCCAGAGATATTACAGAGGCTTTCCTTGCTGCCTCCGGAAGGATCATCGTTGCGTGCTTCGCTTCTAACATCAACCGGATTCAGCATGTCTTCAATGCAGCGTCTGCAAGTCGCAGGAAAGTTGCAGTGGTAGGAAAAAGTCTGCAACGCGTTTATGAAACAGCCTTGAATCTTGGCTACCTGAAGGTCGAAGAAGAGCTGATCATCCCAATTAATGAAATTAGCCAGTATGACGACCGTGAAATCGTCGTGTTATCGACAGGTCATCAGGGGGAGCCAATTGCAGCCCTTCAAAAAATGGCAAAACAGACTCATAAGCAGGTAACGATCAAAAAGGGAGACACAGTTCTAATCAGTGCATCACCACTTCAGGGCGGCGAACTTATCTTATCAAAAACCGTCGATTTGCTGTACAGGGTAGGTGCGGAAGTGGTATCTGCTAATAAATATAAAGTGCATGTAACGGGGCACGGCAGCCAGGAAGAACTGAAAATGATGATCAATTTGATGAATCCTAAATTCTTTATCCCAGTACATGGGGAATACCGCCAATTATATGCCCATCAAAAAGTTGGGATTGCCGCAGGGATTAAACGGGAAAACATCATAATTGCCGAAAAAGGTGATGTCATCGAACTAAAGGGCAATAAAATGGGTCTATCCGGCAAAGTTTCTGCAGGAAATATCTTGATAGATGGCAGTGGTGTTGGAGATGTTGGTAATATCGTTCTTCGTGATCGTCGCTTGTTATCCCAGGATGGCATTTTGATTGTAGTCGTCACATTGAACCGTCAGGATAAAAGCATTGCAGCAGGACCTGAAATCATTACAAGGGGATTCGTTTATGTACGCGAATCAGAAAAAATGATTGGGGAAGCAACTGAAATAGTAAGTGAAATCGTGAAAAAAAATGGATCGCGCCAACCCTTCGATTGGTCCACTTTGAAGCAGGAAATGCGTGATGCATTGAACCAATTCTTCTATGAAAAAACGAAACGCCGTCCAATGATTTTACCAATCATCATGGAATATTAAGTAAAGAACCCCTGATTCGTCAGGGGTTCTTTTTTTTCGATTCAAACCTCTTATATCTTGAAGAATGAAGTCCGAGACTCGAGACATAATAAAGCTATAGGCTAAGAAGAAAGGGGTTGGCATAGTGGATAATGCACCATTACCAAATGAAAACGAAGGCCGGCAGGAAGGTAAGAATTCAACTTTAGTCGAAAAGATCCAGCAGCTGGGGGCTACTAATGTCCCGCAACTATCTCAGGACTCAAAAATCCATTGCTTAACAATCATTGGACAAATTGAAGGACATATGCAGCTGCCGCCTCAAAATAAAACGACCAAATATGAACATGTTATTCCACAAATTGTGGCAATTGAACAAAATCCCAATATTGAGGGGCTTCTTGTCATTTTAAATACAGTTGGAGGAGATGTCGAAGCGGGACTGGCCATCGCAGAGATGCTGGCTTCACTGTCCAAGCCGTCTGTCTCGATTGTGCTTGGGGGAGGTCATTCAATCGGTGTCCCGATTGCAGTTTCGTGTGATCATTCCTATATAGCAGAAACAGCAACGATGACGATTCATCCCATTCGTTTGACAGGTCTAGTCATTGGCGTGCCTCAAACCTTTGAATACTTGGATAAAATGCAAGAAAGAGTCATTAAGTTTGTTACGCGGCATTCCAATGTTACGGAAGAAAGTTTTAAGGATTTAATGTTTGCTAAAGGAAATTTAACCCGTGATATAGGCACGAATGTAATCGGGGCCGAGGCAGTTGAAATAGGTATGATCGATGATGTAGGAGGAGTGGGCCAGGCCATGAGAAAACTAAATAGCTTCATGGATGAAAGAAGGCCAAAAATAGCTGGGGAAGGGGAGGGGCTTCTGCAATGACGCTTTATACGATCGTTCCTGACGATGTCATTTTCCCTCATCACCATGAAAAGACGGCAAACTTAATAGAAATGATTTATAATGGTGTACATGTTATGGTTGAACATGACGGTGGACGCACGTTTCGCATTGATCGAATTGTGAGCACGGATCCAGAAGATTATATGAATGTACACATTCAGCCGGGAGCTGTCATCAATGTGTTCGAACATATGAGTACCTAGTAAAAACGACTAACTGAGGTAAATTATGATATACTGGAATGAAAATCAGCAGCCGCTTGGCTGCTTTATTCATTATACTGGCAAATTGTCAGCCTTAAGAAGAAATGGTACATATATCAAGGACAGGGACATATTTATTTGGTATAATCAATAAGCGAACGTTTGTTTCGTGAAGGGAAATCATGTTGTGATGTTGAATAGGAAAGTTAGAATAGTTTCATGAAGAATCAGGTGATATTATGGCAAAGAAGAAACGCAGAAAAAAGAAAAGTACAGAGAAGTTAAAAATAACGCTTAAATATGAATTGATCGGCCTCACTTTAATAGGTTTGGCCATCATTGCCATTGCCAAGCTAGGAGCAGTTGGAAAAGGGACGGTCTTTTTAATCCGCTTCTTCATGGGGGAATGGTATATCCTCTTTTTGTTGGGAGCGATTGCAGCTGGGTTCTATTTGATGATAAGGAGGGAGGTCCCTTTCCTGTTGAAACGGCAATTCATCGGGATGTACTTCCTTGTCGCGAGCATGCTCTTACTAAGTCATGTGACGCTGTTTAACATGCTTGCAGATGGGGGCCCGTTTACGAAGCCCAGCGTCATTTCGAATACATGGGAACTATTTTGGATGGAAGTGACCGGCAAGGCCAGCACAAAGGACCTCGGGGGCGGTATGATTGGAGCGATATTATTCGCTTCCTCATACTTTTTATTCGACGAAGCTGGATCGAAAATCATCTCATTCCTTTTTATCATTGTAGGTGCTGTATTATTGACCGGGAAAACTTTAGGTGAAGCCCTCGGGAAGTTTTTCATGAGTCTTGGCGGTTTTTTCAGTAAGCAATGGTCTGAATTCAGTGTTGATATGAAAACGTGGAATGAAGACAAAAAAGAAAAGAAAAAAAAACCCGTAAAAAAGAAGAAACGAGAAAAAGATCCGGAGGAAGAAACGGATCAGCCCCTTCATCAAGAAGAGGAGACACAGCAAATGGCGACGGAACGGATCATTTCCAGCTTTGCTGATAAAGCCTATAGCGACGAAACTGAAGTAATTCCGGTTGCGACGGAACCTGCAGCTGAAACTGCAGAAGAGCAGGAAGATGCCGTTCCGCCTATGAATTTTACTGAAGTGGAAAATAAAGAATATCTTTTACCGCCGCTTTCATTATTATTACAGCCCAAAAAAACGGACCAAAGCGGAGAGTACCAATTGATCCATGAAAATGCGGCAAAGCTTGAACGGACATTTCATAGCTTTGGAGTGAAAGCGAGGGTCACTCAAGTGCATTTAGGCCCAGCCGTAACCAAATATGAAGTGCATCCGGATGTAGGGGTGAAGGTAAGTAAGATTGTCAGCCTTTCCGATGACTTAGCCCTTGCACTGGCCGCGAAGGATATTAGGATCGAAGCGCCGATTCCCGGTAAATCGGCTATAGGAATTGAAGTTCCTAACTCCGAAGTGGCGATGGTGTCATTAAGGGAAGTGTTGGAGGCCAAAGAAGTTGACAAGCCTGATGCAAAACTGCAAATAGGCCTAGGGCGGAATATTTCTGGTGAAGCGGTTAAGGCGGAGCTCAATAAAATGCCGCATTTACTAGTAGCCGGAGCTACGGGCAGCGGAAAATCCGTTTGTATCAACGGAATTATCACGAGTATCTTGATGAGGGCAAAACCGCATGAAGTGAAAATGATGATGATCGATCCAAAAATGGTGGAGCTTAATGTCTATAATGGAATTCCCCACTTACTCGCACCTGTAGTGACAAATCCAAAGAAAGCTGCACAGGCCTTGCAAAAAGTAGTTAGTGAAATGGAAAGGCGCTATGAGCTATTTTCACATTCTGGTACGCGTAATATTGAAGGTTACAACGATTATATTAACCGATATAACATTGAAGAAGATGCAAAGCAACCGCTCCTGCCCTATATCGTAGTCATTGTCGATGAGCTGGCAGATTTGATGATGGTCGCCTCGAATGATGTTGAGGATGCCATAACACGGCTTGCGCAAATGGCAAGGGCTGCAGGCATCCATTTGATAATAGCCACTCAGCGGCCTTCCGTAGATGTTATTACAGGGGTCATTAAAGCGAACATCCCATCTCGGATTGCTTTTAGTGTCTCATCAATGACCGATTCGAGAACGATCCTGGACATGGGCGGTGCCGAAAAACTGTTAGGGCGGGGTGACATGCTCTTCCTGCCTGCAGGAGCTTCTAAACCCGTTCGCGTCCAAGGGGCCTTTTTATCCGACAATGAAGTCGAGGAAGTTGTCACATATGTCATTTCACAACAAAAAGCCCAATATAACGAAGAGATGATACCTGATGAAATTGCAGAAACTTCAAATGGTGAAGTCGAAGATAGTTTATACGGGGATGCCGTGTCCTTGATCATAGAAATGCAGACCGCATCCGTTTCCATGCTGCAGCGCCGTTTCCGGATTGGCTACACGCGGGCAGCAAGATTGATTGATGAAATGGAAACGAGGGGAATTGTCGGGCCATATGAAGGCAGTAAGCCACGAAATGTATTGGTCACTAAAGATGAACAGGATGAAGCGCATTTATCATAGGAAAAAAACCGGGCGGCTGCCCGGTTTTTTAATTCTTCATCGCCTCATCTAAATGTTTAAGACAGAAGTCGGAAATCATCGCTTCTTCATCTTCCTCTAAATCGAATTCGAGTGCGGCTTCGTTCCCTTTTTCAAAAATATCATATTTAATCAGCTTGCCTATTTGTTCTTCCACTACAAAAAGTACCCGGATATATAAACCATTTTCCGAAAAGAGCTCATCCTCTTCCGGCACTTCAATATCCAAGAACAACTCGTAACGCTCCCCGGTTAAAATTCCGAATGGATCATTCAATTTTTCAATCGTGTATTCTGTAATCTTTAACATCATGTGTACATCCCTTCAAAGAAGATAAATCTTATTATACAGGAAAACGGTGCCTTGAAAAGAAAGCTGGCTGCATTCATCTTGCATTTTCAAAAAAAAAATATCTGATTTAGGAGAATAATCGTACAACTTTCGCGGCCATCCCTAGACGGAAAGACATAGAGGAGGGTAATTTATCCTAAATTCTTTTAAAGTAAATAGTAAAACACTATTTATTTATATCAAAAAAAATGTTATATTATTTTCGATTAGTAGGAATGATTCAACATCAGAGGTCTGATGTCTTAAGAAATTAGCTGGGGGAAACTGTATGTCAATAAAATCAGATAGTCGACATTTATATTTGCAGGTCATTGATTACCTGAAGCAGGATATTGAAGCAGGAGTCTATCAGGAAAATGAAAAATTCCCTTCAGAATTCGATCTTGCAAAAAAATTGGGAGTGAGTAGGGCGACACTTCGAGAAGCGCTGCGAATTTTAGAAGAAGAAAACGTCATCATTCGCCGCCATGGAGTTGGGACCTTTGTCAATCCAAAACCTCGCTTCACTTCAGGTATCGAGCAATTAAAAAGTGTCACGAACATGATTGAAGAGGCAGGAATGAAGCCGGGTACGATTTTCTTAAGCTCGACGACCCAAGAAGCTACAGAAGAGGATATACAAAGGTTTTCTTGTTCACCAGATGAACGCATCGTCATCATTGAACGTGTAAGGACAGCGAATGGCGAACCAGTTGTCTACTGTGTTGACAAAATTCCTGAATCAATACTATCAGAAAATTTTGACCGTAATGATGAGTCTCTTTTTGATATTTTGGAAAGAGATGCGAATCGAAAAATTACGCATGCCGTAGCAGAGATTGAGCCTATTGGATATCATGAGAAGGTTTCTCCTATCCTTAAATGTTCGCCAGAAGCCGCACTCCTCGTTCTAAAGCAGATGCATCTGGATGATTGGGACCAGCCTATCCTGTATTCTGTTAACTACTTTAAAGCCAATATGTTCAGTTTTCATGTCCTTCGTAAACGTGTGTAGTCCTTTTAGTCTGCATACGGTGAATGCAAGCGTTTGTTCGATTCCTTAAAAGTCGGTCAAGCGCTTGCAAAAAAAATTTAAAGAGAAGTGAAAACGCCAACATGAATGACTTTTCAGAACATTCCTGCTCAAAAAACTATGTATTTTAGGGGGATAAAAATTTGAAAAAGCGCAAATTAGGCCTAGCTCTTTCACTTGTTCTTGCAGCTGGAACGCTACTAGGAGCATGTGGTAATTCAGAGAATGATGATAAAAAATCTTCAAATGGAAAAGACAAAAAAGATAACTTCACAGTATCGATGGTAACCGATATTGGTGGTATCGATGACAAATCCTTCAACCAATCTGCTTGGGAAGGCCTTCAGGCGTTTGGAAAAGACAATGGATTGGAAAAAGGAAAAGACGGCTATAATTACCTTCAGTCAAAATCAGATTCCGAGTATACGACGAACCTAAATACTCTTGTTAAAGAAGATTACAATCTTATCTACGCTATCGGCTATGCATTAGCCGAATCTGTTGATGAAGTAGCAACACAGCGTCCTAAATCTCATTTTGCGATCGTTGATAGTGTTGTTAAACAAGATAACGTAGCAAGCATCGTTTTTAAAGAACAGCAAGGTTCATTCCTAGTAGGTGTTATTGCTGGCTTGCAGACAAAATCGGATAAAGTTGGCTTCATCGGTGGTGTGGATTCTAAACTAATTAAGAAATTTGAAGTAGGCTTTAAAGCTGGTGTTCTCTCTGTTAATCCTAATGCAAAAATTACAGCACAATATGCAGGATCGTTTGGTGATGCGGCAAAAGGACAACAAATGGCCAACAACATGTATTCTTCAGGAATTGATATCATTTACCAAGCAGCTGGCGGAACTGGAAACGGCGTCTTCACATCTGCTAAGGAATTGAAGAAAAAAGATCCTAAAAAAGACATTTGGGTTATCGGGGTAGACCGTGACCAAAAAGAAGAAGGCGCATTGAAAGTCAATGGCAAGGACTACAATGTCACTTTGACTTCCATGGTAAAACGAGTGGATGTAGCAGTACAAGATTTAGCGAAAAAGACAAAAGAGGGTAACTTCCCTGGTGGAGAAACCATTGAATATGGTCTTGAAGAAAACGGAATCATGATTTCAAAATCTCAAGAAAATGTAACCAAGGAATCATTAAAAGCGGTTGAAGAATATGTTAAAAAAATTAAATCTGGTGAACAAAAAACTCCTGGAACAGAAAAAGAGTTGAAGGAATTAGGATTTAAATAATTCAAGCATAACATGATAAGGAGAGAAGAAGGCCTGTCAAAGGCCTTCAAATCCTTTTCATACTGAAAAAAAGCCGAATGAAAGACTATGAAAAAGTTTGTAGTTTTTCATTTGGTTTTTTATAAAAGAAAACCAATTAATGAGAACTATTAGGAATTTATCATATCTCCTAGTTAGGTATCAGAATCCTCATTTCTATAGGAGTTGATTATACGTGGAACATGTAATTGAGATGCTTAATATACGCAAAGAATTTCCTGGTATTATTGCAAATGATAATATAACCCTTCAAGTGAAAAAAGGGGAAATTCACGCATTGCTAGGTGAAAATGGAGCTGGTAAATCCACGCTCATGAATGTGCTTTTCGGATTATATCAACCAGAACAGGGAGAAATCCGAGTAAATGAGCAGATTGTTCAGATTACAAGTCCGAATGTTGCCAATGACCTCGGAATTGGGATGGTGCATCAGCATTTTATGCTGGTTGATCCATTTACAGTTACCGAAAATATCATTCTAGGAAAAGAACCATCGAAATATGGAAAAGTTAATGTAAAAGGAGCGAGTGAAGAGGTAAGGGAACTTTCTGAACGATATCATTTAAGCGTAGATCCAGATGCGAAAATTGCGGATATATCGGTGGGGATGCAACAAAGAGTAGAGATTTTGAAAACCTTGTACCGTGGTGCTGAAATTCTGATTTTTGATGAACCTACTGCGGTTTTGACACCACAGGAAATAAAAGAGTTAATAACAATTATGAAAGCTCTTATTAAAGAAGGAAAGTCGATTATCCTGATTACACATAAGTTAAAAGAAATTATGGAAGTTTGCGACCGAGTCACGGTTATTAGAAAAGGTAAAGGTATAGGTACAGTGAACGTAAAGGATACAAATCCTGATGAACTAGCCAGTTTAATGGTTGGACGGGATGTGGTTTTTAAAACAGATAAATCGGTAGCAATTCCGCAAGAAGTCGTTTTAGAAGTGAAGAATCTGGAAGTGAAGGATTCCCGTGGTGTATCAGCCGTTCATAACCTTGACCTATCAGTTCGTGCCGGTGAAATTATCGGTATTGCCGGAGTGGATGGGAACGGACAATCTGAACTTATCGAAGCACTTACGGGATTGAAGAAAGTAGCTTCAGGTACTATAACATTAAACGGAAAACAAATACAAAATATGAAACCGCGTAAAATCACCGAATCTGGAGTAGGACATATACCTGAAGACCGTCATAAACATGGTCTTGTCCTTGATTTCAGCATTGGGGAAAATATCGTGCTACAAACTTATTATCAAGAGCCTTTTTCAACGGGAGGCATTTTACATTCGAAGAAAATATTCGAAAAAGCTCGTACTATCATAAAAGAATATGATGTCAGGACCCCTAATGAATATACACCGGCACGGGCACTATCAGGCGGTAATCAGCAAAAGGCAATTATCGGGCGTGAAGTCGACCGGAATCCTGATTTACTAATTGCAGCACAGCCCACACGTGGATTGGATGTTGGTGCAATCGAGTTCATCCATCGTCGATTGATTGAACAGCGTGATGCGGGGAAAGCTGTACTTCTCATATCTTTTGAATTAGATGAAATAATGAATGTCAGTGATCGAATCGCTGTTATTTATGAAGGGGAAATCGTTGCAATAGTTGATCCTAAAGAAACAACAGAACAGGAATTGGGATTATTAATGGCTGGAAGTAAGCGTTCGGAAGCAGGTGAAAGAGAGAATGTCTAAATATTTTTATAAGTTAACGAGTCCATTATTTGCTGTCATACTCGGATTGCTCGCCGGTGCCATTATCATGTTGGTCAGTGGGTATAATCCGGTTGCAGGTTATGGAGCAATGTTAGCGGGAATCCTAGGTGATTCCTACTATGCTGGAGAAACCTTAAGGACGATCATTCCTTATATTCTTGCTGGTTTAGCCGTTGCCTTCGCCTTTAGGACAGGACTGTTCAATATTGGAGTAGAGGGTCAATTAATTGTAGGTTGGCTTGCAGCGGTTTGGGGCGGTGTAGCTTTTGATCTTCCTAAGATCATTCACTTACCATTAGCAGTACTTGCTGGTGCTGCAGCTGGGTCTCTATGGGCTTTTATTCCTGGGTATTTGAAAGCTAAATTCCGTGTGCACGAAGTAATTGTATCCATCATGCTTAATTACACTGCTTTATATGTAACGAATTATTTAATTCAAAATGTTATTTCTGATAACCAGGACAAAACTGAACGGATTGCTGAAACAGCTTCTCTTCGTTCTCCATTTTTTGAGAGTTTAACAGACTTCTCCCGTCTTCACTGGGGAATCTTTATAGCGATCATTTGTGTATTTATCATGTGGTTCATCCTGGAAAAAACAAAAACCGGTTTTGAATTAAAAGCTGTTGGGTTTAATCAACAGGCTTCGGAATATTCGGGTATGAGCGTAAACAAAAATATTATTCTATCTATGGTCATTTCTGGTGCGTTTGCAGGACTTGCTGGAGCTATGGAAGGCTTAGGCACTTTCGGCTATGCAGCCATTAAAGGTGGATTCACGGGAATCGGCTTTGACGGGATTGCGGTCGCCTTACTAGGAGGCAACTCAGCGATTGGGGTCGTGTTAGCTGCTTTCTTGTTCGGTGGTCTTAAAGCAGGGGCAATCAATATGCCATTGGAGACCGGGATTCCAAGTGAAATTGTTGATATTGTCATAGCATTAATCATATTCTTTGTTGCATCAAGTTATTTTATTCGTTGGATTGTGCAACGCTTTAAGAAGGGGGCGAAATAAGTGGACTTTTATCAAGTGTTACAAATCATCATTCCGTCCATGATTGCTTATGCTGCCCCGCTGATTTTCACTGCGCTTGGTGGTGTGTTTTCTGAACGGTCTGGTGTTATCAATATAGGGTTAGAAGGGTTAATGGTAATTGGGGCTTTCACAGGAATCGTTTTTAACTTGATGTATGCAGATGTTTTTGGAGTTTGGACACCATGGCTATCCGTTGTTGTCGCCATGCTTGCTTCCCTGCTATTTTCAGCTCTTCATGCAGTGGCATCGATAACATTCCGAGCGGACCAAACGGTAAGTGGGGTTGCTATTAACTTACTGGCGGTTGGACTCACATTATTTCTAGTAAAGAAGATTTATGATAAAGGGCAGACGGATATAATTACGGAGACTTTCCCGAGGATAGATATTCCCTTGTTAAGTGATATTCCTTTTATTGGTCCAATCTTCTTCTCAAATGGTTACTATATTGCATATCTTGCCATTATCGTAGCAATTATCGTTTGGTATATCATTTTTAAAACTCCATTCGGACTTCGTCTCCGGGCTGTAGGGGAACATCCGATGGCTTCGGATACAATGGGCGTAAATGTAACGAAGATCCGTTATCAGGCTGTTCTTCTTTCAGGAGCTTTTGCTGGTATCGGAGGAGCAATCCACGCGACTTTATTTGCGAATGATTTCAGTCATACGACAATAAATGGGCAAGGTTTCATGGCCATTGCCGCAATGATCTTTGGTAAATGGAATCCACTTGGGGCCATGGGAGCTGCTTTATTCTTTGGTTTGGCACAAAGTTTAAGCATTGTCGGATCCAGTCTGCCATTCATAAAAGATATACCATCCGTTTTCTTATTAATTATGCCATATGTTCTGACGATCATTGCACTAACAGGTTTCATTGGACGTGCAGATGCTCCGAAAGCATCCGGACAGCCATACATCAAAGGGAAAAGATAAGTTATCTTAACCGGTCAGCAAACTGTGCTGGCCGGTTTTTTCTTTTGTTTAAGCAAAAGATCGGGCTGATAAAACAAAAAAAGTAGCTGTAACTTGCATGATTTTTCCTTTCACATGTATATTTTAAGTAGATGTTTAAAAGGGTCCCGATCTACAAACAATAAGCTAATAAAGGTGATTTATATAATGAGGAGGATTATTCATGTCTATTGCTTCCGATACAATTACGGAAAAAAACGGCTACAGGCTTCATGTGGTCCGTACGGATAAATATAAAACGAATACTCTCGTGCTGAAAATGAAAGCCCCGCTTACAAAAGAGGACGTTACATATCGTGCATTGTTGCCATATGTGTTACAAAGCAATACAAATAAATATCCTACAACACCCGAGCTTCGTTCGTATCTTGATGATTTATACGGGGCTGGGTTTTATGTCGATGTAGTTAAAAAAGGTGAATATCAAATCATAAGTTTCACGATCGATATCGTCAATGAAAAATTCCTTAGTGATTCAACGCCGCTTCTCGAAAAGGCTTTTGGATTATTATCTGAGGTGATCTTTAATCCGAAGAAGAATGGCGAAGCCTTTGACCCCAAAACCGTTTCCAATGAAATCCGTTCTTTAAAACAGCGGATTCAATCCATTTCCGATGATAAAATGCGTTATTCAGCAACACGGCTTGTAGAGGAAATGTGCAAAAATGAACCATATGCTTTAGAAGCTAGCGGTAATCTGCAAGACTTGGAAACGATAACGCCTGAGTCACTTTTCGCTTATTATAAAAAAATGCTGACTGAGGATGAAATCGATTTATATGTGATCGGTGACATCGATGAATCAGAAGTGGGGGCTCTAGCTGACAAGTATGTATCACTGAAAGAACGAATGCCGGTGAATATGACAAGGATTACGGGTAATGAAGTGGAGAAGGAAAAAGAAATCATTGAAAACTCGGATGTGAAACAAGGGAAATTGAATATCGGTTATCGAACCCATGTTGCATACGGTGATCCGGATTATTATGCTCTTCAGCTATTCAATGGGATTTTTGGCGGATTTTCACATTCGAAGCTTTTCATTAATGTCAGGGAGAAAGCAAGCCTTGCTTATTATGCAGCTTCAAGGCTAGAAAGTCATAAAGGTCTATTAATGGTCATGGCCGGCATTGAAAATGCCAACTACAAGCAGGCATTGGAAATCATTCATGCACAAATGAAGGAAATGAAGCAAGGGAACTTTTCCGAAGAAGAACTGGCACAGACGAAGGCGGTCGTTAAGAACCAACTCCTTGAAACCATTGACGTTTCGAGAGGACTTGTGGAAATTTTATATCATAATGTGGTTTCCGGGCAGGATATATCACTCGATGAGTGGTTTGCCAAAACAGAGCGGACGACAAAGGAAGAAATCATTGCAGTGGGTCAAAAGATTCAGCTTGATACGATTTATTTTCTAACAGAAGAGGAGGTGCAAGGGTAATGGAGAAAATAGCATTCAATCAATTGAAGGAAGAACTTTTCCATGAAAAAATGGATAATGGCCTCGAAGTATATATTCTTCCGAAAAGTGGGTTCAATAAATCATTTGCAACGTTTACGACGAATTATGGTTCAATCGACAACCATTTCAAACCCTTGAATCAAACGGAATTCTCGAAAGTACCTGATGGAATTGCACATTTTCTTGAACATAAGCTTTTTGAAAAGGAAGATGGCGATGTTTTTCAGCAATTCTCAAAACAGGGAGCTTCTGCAAATGCTTTTACTTCTTTCACCCGTACAGCTTATTTGTTTTCAAGCACGTCCGATTTCGAAAGGAATCTAACGACCTTAATCGACTTTGTCCAGGAGCCTTACTTTTCAGAAAAGACGGTAGAGAAGGAAAAAGGAATCATTGGGCAGGAGATCAATATGTATGATGATAATTCAGACTGGAGGCTGTATTTCGGGACGATAGCCAACATGTATCATCATCATCCAGTGAAAATTGATATTGCTGGTACTGTGGAATCCATTGCTGATATTACGAAAGATATGCTTTACGAATGTTATAATACGTTTTATCATCCAAGCAACATGCTCCTATTCATTGTAGGACCGGTAGATGTCGAAAGTACGATGAAGCTGATTCGGAATAATCAAAATAATAAAGACTATTACCAACAGCCTGAGGTGGAACGTAAATTTGATCAAGAGCCGGAAACCGTTGCCAAGGATAAAGAAATCTTAAAAATGAATGTTCATACACCAAAAGTGATGCTGGGCATCAAGGCCATCAATGTTAACCAAACCGGTTTAAAGCTTTTGAAAAGGGAATTGGCGGCTAATATTTATTTGGAAATGCTGTTTGGCAAAAGTTCACCATTGCATGAGGAGCTATACGAGAAAGGGTTGATCGATCAAAGCTTCTCTTATGATTATACTCAGGAGCAAGGTTTTGGGTTTGCGTTAATTGGCGGGGACAGTGCAAAACCTGATGAATTGACGGAGTCTTTATTTAGTATCCTGGAAAAATCTAAAGCCGGAACCGGCTTGAATGAAGAAAGCCTGCAAAGGACGATCAAGAAAAAAATCGGTTCTTTCCTTCGTTCTCTGAATTCGCCGGAATATATAGCGAATCAATTCACCAGGTACGCATTCAATGATATGAACTTGTTCGATGTGGTATCGGTTTTAGAAAAACTAACGATTGAAGATATAAGGGAGATCGCCAAGGACTTGATATCCGATGAACGGATGACTGTCTGCCAGGTACATCCTAAATAATATAAAAGGGGGCGGGAATGTGGGGAAACGTTTTGCCCTTATTACTGGAGCCAGCGGAGGAATCGGCAAGGAAATCGCTATAAAGCTCGCCGAGGAGAATTATTCACTTTATCTACATTATAACAGTAATGAAGAAGCGGTCCTTGAACTAATTGAAGAACTGAAGCCTCATCAAGTCGAACTTATTCCTGTTCAAGCGGATTTGGCTACACCGTACGGCTATAAGAAATTGGCGGAAAATATTTTCGCCCTTCATGCAATCGTCCTTAATAGTGGGAATAGCTATTATGGGCTCATATCGGACATGGATGAGAAAATCGTAAATGAAATGGTCCAGCTGCATGTAACGAGCCCTTTCCAATTAACAAAGGAACTGCTTCCGAAGCTGATGTACCAAGAACAGGCCGCTATTGTTGCGGTCACATCGATTTGGGGGCAGACGGGTGCATCCTGTGAAGTATTATATTCCATGGTCAAAGGCAGTCAAAATGCTTTTATCAAGGCGCTCAGCAAAGAAGTATCCCTTAATGGAATCCGGGTGAATGCCGTTGCCCCAGGAGCGATTTCCACTTCCATGCTCGAATCTTTCAGTGCAGAAGACTTGGAAATCATCAAAGGTGATATCCCAATGGGCAGGATGGGTAATTCAAAAGAAGTCGCCGAGGCCGTATACTATTTGCTTTCTGACAAGTCATCTTATATCACCGGACAAATTTTAGGAGTAAATGGTGGATGGTACACATGATTTTTTTAAAGACATGTATAATTTCCCCGATTCCTTCACAAAATATCTATGTACTATTTTGAAAGGAAAGGGTGACCATACATGTCTGTACTAGACAATTGGGATCAATGGAAAAATTTCTTAGGCGACAGATTAAATCAAGGTGAACAACAAGGTTTGTCAGATGGTGCTGTTACCGACTTGGCTTTCGAAATCGGTGATTACCTTGCGAAGCAAGTTGAGCCCCAGAATGAACAACAGAGAGTACTTGCTGATCTTTGGTCAGTTGCAAGCGATCAAGAAAAACATGCCATGGCAAGCGTTATGGTTAAGTTAGTCGAGAACAATGGAACAAGGTAAAAAATATCAATCCAAAGGCCCTGTTATTATTTAACAGGGCCTTTGGATTGATATTGATCACAATTTATCCCCATATATAAAAATGAATACTTTTTATAGGGTTTTTCCTTTTAACTTATCACGAAATGCTATATTATAGAAGCTAGACAATAATAACTAATGGGTGCAGACCTTTAAATTTACGATGGATAAGTTTTGCCCCTAATTTTAGGGTAAAAGCTTTTAGGCTTAAGGAGTGTTATCGTGGAGAATAAAGAATGGTATTTTGAATATGAAATTCAAGTCAACCGTCCAGGTTTATTAGGGGATATTTCATCCCTGCTGGGTATGCTGTCCATCAATATCATCACTATTAACGGGGTCGATGAAGGCAGGCGTGGTTTACTTTTGATGGCGAAAGATAGCCGTAACATAGAAAGATTCGAATCAATCCTCCATACGATGGATACGATAAAGGTCATTAAGCTTAGGGAACCTAAATTGCGTGACCGTCTCGCTGTCAGGCATGGAAGGTATATTCAGCGCGATGCTGATGAGAAAAACACCTTTAGGTTTGTACGTGATGAACTAGGCTTACTTGTCGATTTCTTGGCCGAGCTATTTAAACAGGAAGGTCATAAATTAATCGGGATACGAGGTATGCCACGTGTCGGAAAAACTGAATCTATCGTAGCCTCGAGTGTTTGTGCTAATAAGAGATGGTTGTTTGTGTCATCGACCCTTTTAAAGCAGACTATTCGCAGTCAGCTTATTGATGATGAATATAATAATGATAATTTGTTCATTTTAGATGGAATTGTTTCCACACGCCGTGCAAATGAGCGTCATTGGCAGCTGATTCGCGAAATCATGAGGCTTGATGCGGTTAAAGTCATCGAACATCCGGATGTTTTTGTCCAAAATACGGAGTATACTCTCGAAGACTTTGATTATATTATTGAATTGCGAAACAATCCAGATGAAGAAATAACATATGAAGTTGTCGACCAAAAAGACCAGTTTTCAGGGTCCAATTTTGGCTCCTTTGACTTTTAAAATGGCAGGTGTTTTATTTGACTGAGTTAGGTAATCGATTAAAGGAAGCTAGGGAAGCCAAAAGGCTTAGCCTAGAAGATTTACAGGAATTAACGAAGATTCAAAAGCGTTACCTGATTGGCATTGAAGAGGGAAATTACAGTATGATGCCTGGAAAGTTCTATGTACGGGCATTCATAAAGCAATATTGTGAAGCGGTCGGGCTGGATTCAGAAGAGATTTTCGAACAATATAAGAGTGAAGTGCCTTCAGTCTATAGCGAGGAATTGCCAGAACAGCTTTCAAGGGTCCAATCCCGGAAAACGATGCCGGCAGGGAATTCCAAGGTTGTAGAAATGTTACCTAAGGTCCTGGCTGCCGTTTTAGTCATTGGTGCGGCTGTATTGATATGGGTCCTGGTATCGAACTATATGAGTAAGCCGGATATTGATGATAAAAAGGGCGCTAAACAGAGCGAAGCCGTGGGTTACAATAAAAGTGATGGATTTAATGAAGAAAAAGAGAATCCAGACAAGAAACAGAATGATGTAAAAGCAGATTCATCTGATAAGAAGAATGAAGATGATTCAAATGTTAAAGATGAAAAGAAAGAGCAAAAGCTTGCCGTCATCAGTTCCAGCGGTAAAAATAGTACGTATGAATTGAAAAATACGGATACCTTTAAATTAAAGGTGACTTCCAAAGGCTCACCATGGGTAGGCATAAAAAATGGTGAAGGTAAATTACTATTCCAGGGCACCATCGACAATAATGAGAGCCAGGAAATTGATTTCACCAATGAAAAAGAAGCTGTCATCAATATTGGCAGAGCGTATGAAACTGAAATTTTTGTAAATGATGAGAAGCTGGAGTATTCTATTTCACCGACTGAAGTGAATACGCAATTGGTAACGATACAATTTACGAAAGCCGAATAGTCATCTTATAGATGACTATTTTTTCTCTATACAATATTAAGACCGGGTTTTGCTCTGCCTGGCATAAGATTGGTTTTGAGTTAAATTATACATATAAGCATTATTTTAGATCTATAACGCATTGCCCTAAAGGCAGGCGTAAATTTTGGAGGTAAAAGTTTTGAATCTGCCTAATAAGATTACAGTAGCAAGAATCTGTTTAATACCAGTATTTTTAATCATCATGCTCGTTCCTTTTTCTTGGGGGACGCTGACTTGGGGAGAATACAGTTTGCCAGTGGCACATTTAGCTGGTGCCATCCTCTTTATCATCGCTTCTACTACTGATTGGATCGATGGCCATTTTGCCAGGAAATATAATATGATTACTGATTTAGGGAAATTTTTAGATCCATTGGCTGATAAGCTTCTGGTTTCGGCTGCCCTAATTGTATTGGTTGATCTGGATTTAATGTACGGTCAGTCTTGGATTGCTATCGTGATCATTAGTCGTGAATTTGCAGTGACCGGTTTGCGTTTGGTACTGGCGGGTACAGGGGAAGTGGTTGCAGCGAACCAGCTTGGTAAAATTAAAACATGGGCACAAATTGTTTCTATTTCGGCATTATTGCTGCATAACCTTCCATTTGCCCTCATTTCTCTTCCGTTTGCTAATATCGCATTATGGATTGCATTGATTTTTACAATATGGTCAGGTTTGGATTATTTTATAAAAAACAAAGAAGTATTTGTTAATTCCAAGTAAAACGAATGGTGGTTTTGAAAAGATGGATGCAGAAATCATTGCAGTGGGCTCTGAGCTTCTTTTAGGACAAATCAATAACACTAATGGGAGATTCCTATCGCAGCAGTTTGCGGAAATGGGAATCAATGTTTTTTACCATACTGTAGTCGGGGATAACGACCGTCGTTTACAACAAGCTATAGAAATCGCTGAATCAAGGGCGAACTTGATCGTCTTTACAGGTGGACTAGGACCTACCAAAGATGATTTAACGAAGGAAACGATTGCTCGCCATATAGGGAAAAAGCTCGTTTTTAATGATGAGGCTTTGCAATCCATTGAAGCTTACTTCCAAAAACGGGACCGGCCGATGACGGAAAACAACAAGAAGCAGGCCCTTGTATTGGAGGGCAGTGAAGTGTTGGCGAACGATCATGGCATGGCACCGGGAATGGTCTTGTCCAAATCTGGGATTACATATATGCTTCTACCTGGTCCGCCAAGTGAAATGGAGCCGATGTTTTTAAGTTATGGTTATGAATCGATCATGAATAAATTGGATAAGCACGAACGAATCGATTCCAAGGTTCTTCGGTTCTACGGGATAGGTGAAGCCGAACTGGAAACGGTTATTGAAGATCTTCTTGTCAATCAAACGAATCCGACAATTGCTCCTCTGGCAGCCGAAGGGGAAGTGACGTTAAGGATTACCGCTAAAGACTCATCCAAAGAAAAATGCGAAGAGCTTATTTTAGAATCGGAAAAAGAAATCCTTAGCCGGGTAGGTAAGTTCTATTATGGAAGTGATAATACTTCGCTAATAAAGGAACTTGTAAAAGAATTAACGGTCCGCAAACTTTCAATCGCGGCAGCCGAAAGCTTGACAGGTGGAATGTTCCAAGAACAGCTGACAACCATCCCGGGGGCCGGTAAAGTTTTCAAAGGCGGCATTGTCAGTTATACGAATGATGCAAAGTCAAATGTACTTAGCGTCAGTGATGATACCATCTCAGAGCACGGGGTGGTCAGCGGTGAGTGTGCAATGGAAATGGCCTCTAATGTCCGGAAAAAGCTCGATGCAGACGTAGGCATAAGCTTTACGGGTGTCGCAGGACCGGATGAACAGGAAGGCAAGCCTGTTGGTACAGTATTCGTTGGCATTTCTTATCGGGATGGAAAGACTCATTTCAAAGAATTGAATCTTTCCGGAAGCAGGGCGCAGAACCGTATTCGCAGTGTGAAGTACGGCTGTCATTACCTGTTAAGGGATTTATAAACGCTGAAGCAGAGCTTTTTACGGCTCTGCTTTTTTATTTGGTTGAAAAAGTTTGTTTCTTGAAAAAACGGGGAAAAAGAAAAAAGTTAATTCAAAGAAAAAAGTTTTTAAAGTGAGTATGTGAATGGAAATGGGGATTTCCTCAAGATAAAATGGTTTTTTATAAAGAATATCCCGAAAGAAAAAAACGAATGAATGTTCGACTTTTTGCTTGGCAAAATAGTAAAAAGAGTATATAGTAAAGATAGGTTTTGAGACAGGATACAACCTTGATCTCAAATAATTGCTAACGTTAGAAAACCTTTAATCGGACAGCCGATTATTTGAATATAGAGGAGGAAATTGAGTGAGTGATCGTCAAGCGGCTTTAGATATGGCGTTAAAACAAATTGAAAAACAATTTGGTAAAGGTTCTATTATGAAACTTGGGGAACAGTCTGATCGAAGGATTTCAACGATTTCAAGCGGTTCTTTAGCATTGGACGTAGCATTGGGAGTAGGCGGATATCCAAGAGGTCGGGTCATTGAGATATATGGACCTGAAAGCTCCGGTAAAACGACTGTTGCATTACATGCTATTGCAGAAGTACAAAAGACTGGTGGCACGGCTGCATTCATTGATGCTGAGCATGCTCTAGATCCAGCATATTCAGAAAAACTTGGTGTGAATATTGATGAGCTACTGCTTTCACAGCCTGATACGGGTGAACAAGCCTTAGAGATCGCCGAAGCGTTAGTTCGAAGTGGAGCGGTAGATATCATAGTCATTGATTCGGTTGCCGCACTTGTTCCTAAAGCTGAAATCGAAGGTGAAATGGGAGATTCCCATATGGGTCTTCAAGCACGGATGATGTCTCAGGCACTTAGAAAACTGTCTGGTGCCATTAATAAATCAAACACCATTGCCATTTTCATTAACCAAGTCCGTGAAAAAATTGGTGTAATGTTTGGGAACCCAGAAACGACTCCGGGAGGCCGGGCATTGAAGTTCTATTCAACTGTTCGCCTGGAAGTGCGTCGTGCGGAACAATTAAAACAAGGTAATGAAATTGTCGGTAATAAAACTAAAATCAAAGTTGTAAAAAACAAGGTTGCCCCTCCATTCCGTCAAGCAGAAGTTGATATCATGTATGGTCAAGGGATTTCTCAGGAAGGTGAAATCATCGATATGGGTGCAGATCTTGATATCGTCCTTAAAAGCGGCTCATGGTACTCATATAATGAAGAGCGTGTCGGACAAGGCCGCGAAAATGCGAAGCTGTTCTTAAAAGAAAATCAGGATATCGCTCTGGAAATTTCTCAGAAAATCAGAGATCACTATAATCTTGATGGAGAACATGAATTGCCACCAGAGGAAAATGAAACAGAAGAACATTTTGAATTACTTGATTAATGGTAGGAAAAGGCCTAAGCTTGATAGCTTAGGCCTTTTCTATATATTGTGAGAAAAATGTGAAATTTCCAGCGGGTTAAATGGCTGTGAAAACGGATTTACAGACATTTTCCATAATGAATGCTGTACTTAATGGTGGTTCATATAAAGAAAACTTGAATAATCATTGATACATAAGGGACAAACGCTTGACAATAAAAATTCTCAACTATACAATTAATATGTATATTTTACAATTTTTCAAACTAAAATTTTGAAAATTAAGTGCTGTATATTGAATTTAGTGCAATGTACTTGCCGACAGTTCAACATTTTATGTAAAAAGTTCATAGCAAGGGGAGGTGAAACGATGGAACCCATGACAATCATCTTCACTTTGCTTGGCCTAATCGTCGGTGCAGTTGTTGGTTATTTTATTCACAAATCAAAATTTGAGAGTAAAATAGCAGGGGCAAAGGGCTCTGCAGAACACATCCTTGAGGATGCAAAACGTGAAGCGGAAGCTCTTAAGAAAGAAGCCTTGTTGGAAGCAAAAGATGAAATTCATAAAGTTCGTTCTGATTCTGATCGGGAATCCCGTGAAAGAAGGAACGAATTACAAAAACAAGAAAATCGGTTATTGCAAAGAGAAGAGAATCTGGACCGAAAGGATGAAACGTTAGACAAACGTGAAAGCCTTTTGGAGAAAAAAGAAGATTCTCTAAACCAAAGACAACAGCATATTGAAGAGATGGAAAGCAAAGTGGAAGAGACGGTTCGTAAGCAGCAAACAGAGCTTGAACGTGTTTCCGGTTTAACTCGAGAAGAAGCTAAAGCAATCATTATAGACCGAATGGAAAACGAACTGGCTCACGATGTAGCGCTTATGATTAAAGAAAGTGATACCCGTGCCAAAGAAGAAGCTGATAAAAAAGCAAAAGAAGTTCTTTCTCTTGCCATTCAGCGTTGTGCGGCTGATCATGTTGCAGAAACCACCGTTTCTGTAGTGAATCTTCCAAACGATGAAATGAAAGGACGGATAATCGGACGTGAAGGACGAAATATCCGGACGTTAGAAACGCTAACAGGTATTGACCTTATTATTGATGATACTCCTGAAGCTGTCATTTTATCTGGATTTGATCCAATTAGACGGGAAACGGCACGCTTGGCTCTTGAAAAACTTGTTCAGGACGGACGGATCCATCCGGCTCGAATTGAAGAAATGGTTGACAAGGCAAGACGTGAGGTGGATGAACATATTCGTGAAATTGGTGAACAAACAACTTTTGAAGTTGGAGTTCACGGTCTCCATCCAGATCTTATCAAAATACTAGGACGTTTGAAGTTCCGTACAAGTTATGGGCAAAACGTACTTAAGCATTCAATTGAAGTGGCCCAGCTTTCAGGTTTACTGGCCGCAGAGCTTGGTGAGGATGAAGTTCTTGCCCGCCGTGCAGGTTTATTGCATGATATTGGGAAAGCGATTGATCATGAAGTGGAAGGCAGTCACGTTGAAATTGGCGTTGAATTAGCAACCAAATATAAAGAGCATCCAACTGTCATTAACAGCATCGCTTCCCATCATGGTGATACTGAACCAACTTCCATCATTTCAGTGCTTGTGGCTGCCGCTGATGCATTATCAGCTGCAAGACCGGGTGCTAGAAGTGAAACGCTTGAAAATTACATTAGAAGACTTGAAAAACTTGAGGAGATTTCCGAATCCTATGATGGAGTGGAAAAATCATTTGCGATTCAAGCCGGACGAGAAGTACGGATTCTAGTGAAACCAGAGCAAATCGATGACCTTTCGGCCCATCGACTCGCTCGTGATATCCGAAAAAGGATTGAAGAAGAGCTCGATTACCCAGGTCATATAAAAGTCACGGTCATCCGTGAAACAAGAGCAGTCGAATACGCCAAATAAATTGATAATGAAAGACGAAGTGGTGCAAACCACTTCGTTTTTTCTTTTTCTAATATTAATCGATAAGCATGATTCCTATAATGACACCATGTTATGTTACAATACATACTTGAATAATCCATATCATAATAAATGTGAATCTAGAAAGGGTTTTACAATGAAATTGCTATTTATTGGGGATGTCGTAGGATCTCCTGGTCGTGATATGATCCAAGAATACCTTCCTAAGTTAAAAGAAAAGTATCGTCCGCATATCACGGTCATCAACGGGGAAAATGCTGCAAGTGGCCGGGGAATTACAGAAAAGATTTACCGCAGTTTTTTAGAGTGGGGAGCGCAGGCAGTGACCATGGGAAACCATACATGGGATAATCGCGATATTTTCAATTTTATTGATGACGCGAAATATCTCGTCCGGCCAGCGAACTTTCCGGACGGAGCACCTGGCGATGGAATGAAATTTTTAAAATTGAATCAACAGGAAATAGCGGTCATCAATTTGCAGGCTAGAACGTTCATGCCGGATTTGGATTGTCCGTTCAAAAAGGCGGAAGAACTAGTCGCGGAGGCTCAAAAAAGGACCCCAATCATCTTTGTTGATTTTCACGGAGAGGCTACAAGTGAAAAGCAAGCTATGGGGTGGTTCCTGGATGGGAAGGTTACAGCCGTTGTTGGTACACACACACACGTCCAGACAGCCGATAACCGTATTTTACCTGCTGGCACCGCTTACATATCAGATGTAGGCATGACAGGACCGTATGATGGCATCCTTGGTATGGAAAGAGAGGCAGTAATCCATCGGTTCCTAACTAGCCTTCCTGTTCGTTTCGAAGTGCCTAAGGAGGGGCGGACGCTATTAAGTGGGGTTCTCCTTGAAATTGATGATAAAACTGGCAAAGCTAAAAAAATTGAAAGAATACTGATTAACGAAGATCACCCCTTTGATAATTGATTTGAATGGATGGACAGTCAAAATGACTTTCCATCCATTTTCTTTATTCTTTAATAAATGGTGGACAATCCAGGTTTTCTTTGTCATACAAGTTTTACTTGATGAATATAGTAGCAGTGGAAAGTGTTATAACTATTGAGCCAAAGATTATAATCGGCAGGGAAAACAAGGAGGACTAGGAATGGAAATATTAAAGGTTTCAGCAAAATCTAATCCTAATTCTGTAGCAGGCGCACTAGCGGGAGTGCTCAGAGAAAGAGGAGCAGCCGAAATTCAGGCAATCGGTGCAGGTGCGTTAAATCAAGCCGTCAAGGCAGTAGCAATCGCAAGAGGGTTTGTCGCACCTAGTGGAGTTGACTTGATTTGTATTCCTGCCTTTACAGATATACTTATTGATGGCGAAGAACGAACTGCTATAAAGCTAATCATTGAACCAAGATAATTTTATGGGTGGGTGTCCTGTTTGTCGGATGGCGAGCAGGCTCTTTTTTGTCCTGAAATCCAAATGACGAAAAATCGAGATCGCTTTATAATGGAATATATGATCTCTAAATAGATAAGGGCAGGAAGGGGGATTACATTGGCGATTTTTGATGCACATTGTGATGTGTTGATGAAGATGTTCAAAGATCCGGATATTTCTTTTTTAGATAGTGATAAATTACATATAACAAAGCGGGGGTTATTGGATGAAGGAGGAAAAGTCCAATGTTTTGCGATTTATATTCCAGAGAATGTCCACCCGGATATGAGATTTCAAGCGGCTTTGGCGATGGTGGATATTTTTCATGAAAAGATTTTATCAGAGCCGGAAATGAAATTTATAAAGACCAAAGCAGACATCGATTCTCTAAAAGAAAAGGAAATCGGTGCGATGCTAACCCTAGAGGGATGCGATTGCATTGGAAATGATTTATTGAAACTGAAAACACTAATTCATCTTGGAGTGTCCTCTGTTGGTTTAACTTGGAATTACGCTAACTTGGTAGCAGATGGGGCATTAGAATCAAGAGGGGGCGGATTGACAGGGTTTGGAACGGAGGTGGTCGCGCTTTTGAATGAGAAATCAATTTGGTGTGATTTATCCCATCTATCTGAAGCTGGATTTTGGGACACCTTAAAGAAGGCGAAATTCCCAATAGCCTCCCATTCGAATGCCTATCAGCTTTGTTCGAATCCGCGAAATTTAAAAGACGGCCAGATAAAAGCACTTTTGCAAAAAAATGGAGTGATAGGGGTAACCTTTGTCCCTCAATTCCTATCTAATGGTGAATCGGCATCGATAAAGGATATCTTGAAACATATAGAACATATATGCAGTTTGGGCGGGGAAAGACAAATTGGATTAGGGTCTGACTTCGATGGAATCGATCATATGGTAGAAAATTTAATGTCATATAAGGATTATCATAATTTTATCAATGAACTCAACATGCTTTATTCAAGTGAGTTCGTAAAAGGTCTCCTTTTTGGTAATTTCACTCGTAATTTTCCGCTTAAACAGGAATTATCTTAAGTGATTTTCAATTCTTACTATATAGATATGAATAAATATTCTGAAAATATAAAAAACAAAAGCAAAAAGGTTGCAATTTAATGATTTAACCGATAGAATTGAAAGCGTTTAGTACACCTTTCCTAAATTAGAACGATTAATTATACATAGTCGAATGTTCTGAAGGGAGGGGCGGTTAAATGCATTTATATACGAACGTCCTAAAGGAGTGTAAGACATGATCAATCAACTTTCATGGAAAGTTGGCGGACAACAAGGTGAAGGTATTGAAAGTACAGGAGAAATATTCTGTATTGCCCTCAATCGCTTAGGTTATTACTTGTATGGCTACCGTCATTTCTCATCCCGAATCAAGGGTGGACACACGAATAACAAAATTCGTGTAAGTACTACGGAAACTCGTGCTATCTCTGATGATTTAGACATCTTAGTTGCTTTTGACCAAGAAACAATTGACGTCAATTATAAAGAATTACATGAGGGTGGCATCATAATCGCAGATGCAAAATTCAAACCTGTCTGCCCAGAAGATACAAAGGCAGAATTATATATTGTTCCATTTACGGAAATAGCAGCCGAATTAGGAACATCTTTAATGAAAAATATGGTCGCTATCGGTGCGACATGTGCTGTTCTAGGAATGGAAATTTCCGTATTCAACGATGTGGTGGATGAAATATTCGGCCGCAAAGGTGAAGAAATCGTAAAGAAGAATATGGAAGCTATCACTGCTGGCTATAAGGCAATGGAAGTGATGCTTGGAGAAAAACTGGGCGCAATGGAGCTTGAAAAAGCAGACGGCCAAAAACGATTGTTCATGATTGGGAACGATGCTATCGCTCTAGGTGCAGTTGCAGGCGGTTGCCGCTTCATGGCCGCTTATCCAATTACTCCAGCCTCGGAAATTATGGAATACCTGATTAAAAAACTTCCTCAATTGGGTGGGACGGTCATACAGACTGAAGATGAAATCGCAGCGGCTACAATGGCGATTGGTGCAAACTATGGTGGTGTACGTGCCATCACTGCTTCAGCTGGACCTGGACTTTCCTTGAAGATGGAGGCGATTGGTTTAGCGGGCATTACCGAGACGCCAATTGTCATTGTCGATACTCAGCGTGGCGGTCCATCTACGGGACTTCCTACAAAACAGGAGCAATCCGATTTAATGGCCATGATTTATGGTACTCATGGTGAAATCCCTAAAATCGTAATGGCTCCAAGTACAGTTGAAGAAGCTTTTTATGATACGGCAGAAGCATTCAATCTTGCAGAGGAATATCAATGTCCAGTTATCGTTTTATCCGATTTACAGCTATCACTAGGTAAACAAACGGTTCAGCCGCTTGATTACAGCAGAGTGGAGATAAGACGCGGTAAATTGGTGGACTATGAAATTGAAGAGGCTGAAAACAAATCTTACTTCAAGCGTTATAAAGTAACGGAAGACGGGGTCTCACCACGTGTAGTGCCTGGTATGAAAAATGGAATTCACCATGTTACCGGTGTTGAACATGACGAAACGGGCAGACCTTCTGAGACGGCTTTGAATCGTAAAGTGCAAATGGATAAACGGATGCGTAAGCTGAATAATTTAACTAACACATTCCAAACACCAGTATACAAAAACACACCGCATGAAGAAGCGGATTTATTAATTCTTGGTTTTAACTCTACACGCGGGACCATTGATGAAGCGATCGGCCGGTTAGAAACGGATGGAATGAAAGTGAATCATGCGCAAATCCGTTTGATTCATCCTTTCCCGGCTGATGAAGTCCTATCGTTGGTGCAAAGTGCTAAGAAAGTAGTAGTTATTGAAAATAATGCGACTGGACAATTGGCTAATATTATCAAGATGAATGTCGGACATGTTAATAAAATTAAAAGCATCCTAAAATATGATGGCAACCCATTCCTCCCGCATGAAATTCACACACAATGCAAGGAGATGTTCGAATATGGCAACGTTTAAAGAGTTTCGTAATGATGTAAAACCTAACTGGTGTCCTGGCTGCGGAGATTTCTCCGTTCAGGCTGCCATGCAGCGTGCGGCAGCCAATGTAGGATTGGAGCCGGAGAATCTGGCTGTTGTTTCCGGTATCGGCTGTTCAGGACGTATATCCGGTTACATCAAGTCATACGGTTTCCACGGAATCCATGGCCGCTCTCTGCCAATTGCCCAAGGAGTGAAAATGGCCAACCGTGAATTGACCGTTATAGCTTCAGGCGGTGACGGAGATGGTTTTGCAATCGGGATGGGACACACGATTCATGCGATCCGTCGTAATATAGACATTACCTATATTGTCATGGATAACCAAATTTATGGTTTGACAAAAGGCCAGACCTCACCTAGGTCTGCTGCTGGATTTAAAACGAAATCCACTCCAGAAGGATCAATAGAACAGGCTGTTTCACCTATGGAATTAGCTTTGTCAGCTGGCGCTACGTTTGTCGCCCAAAGCTTTTCCACTGACTTGAAAGACCTGACAGCGATCATTGAAGCGGGGATAAACCATAAAGGGTTTTCCTTTATCAATGTTTTCTCTCCTTGTGTAACATATAATAAGATTAATACGTATGATTGGTTTAAACAAAACTTAACTAAATTGAACACGATTGATGGCTATGATTCATCAAATAAAGAACAGGCCATGCAGACTTTGATGAAACATGACAGCCTTGTGACAGGTATTATCTATCAAGACTCTTCACGTCCTTCGTACCAGGAATTAGTGCCAGGGTATGCTGAAAAAGCGTTAAATAAATCCGATTTGACACTGGATCAAGCGCACTTTGATAAGCTTGTTGCTGAATTTATGTAAAAGTGAAAAGGTTCGCCCCTTAAGATGGGGTGAACCTTTTTTGTGGTTAATTATTAGGCTCTCCAGTAGATAGGCCACATGCTAGAAGACTTACGACTGGCTTAGCTTAACAACCGTTGTTGCATCTGCCGAAGTTACGGTTAAAAACCGCAACCGCCACCGCAACCTCCACCAAAACCGCCACCGCAACGGCCACCGAAGCCGCCACCGAAACCGAAGAAACAGCAACGATTCCTTCTTCTACAACAACAGTTGTTGTTGTTATGATGATGGTGGTGATGGTGTTGATCGCGGTCCCGATCCCGATCCCGATCGCGGTCACGGTCACGGTCATGATCGCGGTCACGATCTCTGTCGCGCCTATTACAACCTCTCACAGCACGACAAAAATCGTCTGCGATTCTATCGTTATTATTGTTGTTACCATGATGATCATGATTATGGTTTCCAGAACATGACATATAAGTCACTCCTTCAATTATTTTTGTTGTACAAGATATCTTATTCGAGAGCGGACGAGATGCTATAGAAACATGACCCATTTAACAAAAATGTACGAATGCCCCAAAATCAACTTTATTTTTGTACAAAAGACCGATACAAAAGCGATTAGGTATTTTTTTAATTAGTTTTTCATATCTTTACATATTAAGGCAGGTGAAAAGAGCAGCCCTATTTCAGGGGGAGTGTATATGCTGAGAGGGAAAATGAAAGCAGTCGTCAAACATCACCGAGGATATGGGGCACAATTACAAGTTGTCGATATTCCGGATATTCGTGAGGACGAGGTCTTGATTCGAGTAAAGATGACCTCTATATGTGGAACGGATATTCATATCTTCACCTGGGATAAATGGTCGCAGGGAAGAGTGAATCCACCATACGTTTTTGGACACGAATTTGCTGGGGAAGTAATGGAGATAGGAGAAAATGTGAGCAATGTTTCAGTTGGTGATTGTGTATCTGCCGAAACACATATAGTTTGCGGTACATGCAGGCAATGCTTAACCGGCCAATTCCATATTTGTAAAAAAACAAATATTATCGGACTCGATAAACAGGGATGCTTTGCAGAGTATATAGCTCTGCCGGCCAAGAATCTATGGAAAAATCCAATTGGTATGCCACTCGATATAGCTACCATCCAAGAACCGATGGGAAATGCAGTACATTCAGTGCTTGCTGGTGAGGTCCTGGGTAAAACGGTGGCCATAATCGGCTGTGGTCCAATTGGGCTTATGGCAGTTGCTGTAGCAAAGGCTGCAGGTGCCGATAAAGTGATCGCTCTTGATATTAATGATTATCGGCTTCAGCTTGCCAAAAAGATGGGGGCTACAGACCTCATACATTCAATTAAACAAAATCCACTGGAAATCACGAAAGGCCTCACAAATTCGGATGGGGTGGATGTGGTTTGCGAAATGAGCGGTAATCCTAAAGCTATTGAACAAGGGTTTAAGATGGTGACGAATGGTGGAAGGATATCAATTCTAAGTCTGCCATCTCAGCCGGTCACGCTTAATATAACGGATGATATTGTATTCAAGGGTCTTACTGTCCAAGGGATAACCGGAAGGAAAATGTTTTCAACCTGGCAACAGGTTTCAAGTTTGCTTGGGAGTGGCAATGTTGATGTAAAACCAATGATTACACACCGATTTTCACTAAGCGATTTTGAGAAGGGTTTTGAACTGATGATCAAAGGTCAGTGTGGCAAGGTGCTCCTAACCCCTTAAAGAGTGAGAAGGTTCACGAGTAAAACAATCAAATAAACGAGTAAAGCGGTCAAACTCACGAGTAAAGCGCCCAAACTCACGAGTAAAATGCCCAAACTCACGAGTAAAGCGCCCAAACTCACGAGTAAAATGCCCAAACTCACGAGTAAAATGCTCAATTTCACGAATAAAGCGCCCAAACTCACGATTAAAGCTCAAACCCACGAGTAAAGCGCATGGTCTGCATTTTTAAAATAGCTGTGAAGGAATAGTATCATCCTATCATTTAATAAGAAGAGGCTAATATCGTCATATTGAATATGCGAATCAAGCCTCTTCTTTCTTGTTTTTATTTTCCACGTTTGTGAAAAATTTCTTACAATTGAAGAAGGCACGACAGAATGATTGTTTCTTGCTGTTAAAAGCTTTATACTAAGTTAATGTGGATATATCACAATTAAAAGCTAATATTTACTGGAAATTCTTAAAAAGAAACCGTATAAAACCATTAGAAGATAGGTCTTGAAATAGTTGGTGAAGAAATAAACTAACTATTTTGAAAGGAGATTAACTATGAACGAGAAACAACGATTAGAATCACAACAAGTACAGGCTGAAAATTCAGCGGACAAAAAATCCGATAAGGACTTCAGTAAGTACTTTCAAGCCGTTTATATTCCGCCTTCCCTAAAAGATGCGAAAAAGCGAGGAAAAGAAGAAGTAGAATACCATGATGACTTTGCAATTCCTGAAGGTTTCCGTGGAATGGGAGAAGGCAAAAAGTTTTACATTCGTACATATGGCTGTCAAATGAACGAACATGATACAGAAGTCATGGCGGGCATCTTTACGGCACTTGGTTATGAGCCTACAAACACGGTGGATGATGCTAACGTCATATTACTTAACACTTGTGCGATTCGGGAAAACGCAGAGAATAAAGTGTTCGGTGAATTGGGCCATTTGAAATCATTGAAATTGGAAAAGCCGGATCTTTTGCTTGGGGTTTGCGGTTGTATGTCGCAAGAGGAGTCTGTTGTAAAGCGGATTCTAGAGAAGCACCATTTTGTAGATATGATTTTCGGAACGCATAATATCCACCGGCTGCCGCAAATTCTTAATGAAGCTTATCTTTCCAAGGAAATGGTCATTGAGGTTTGGTCCAAAGAAGGTGATGTAATCGAGAACCTTCCGAAAGTGCGTAAAGGCAAAACGAAGGCATGGGTCAATATCATGTATGGCTGCGATAAGTTTTGTACATACTGCATCGTACCTTACACAAGGGGTAAAGAAAGAAGCCGCAGACCTGAAGATATCATACAAGAAGTCCGTCATTTAGCGGCTCAGGGTTACAAGGAAATAACCCTGCTTGGACAGAATGTGAATGCATACGGTAAAGACTTTGCGGATATTGAATATCGTTTCGGTGATTTGATGGATGAAATCCGCAAAATCGATATTCCGCGTATTCGTTTTACGACCAGCCATCCCCGTGACTTTGATGATCACTTGATTGAAGTTCTGGCTAAAGGGGGAAATCTCGTTGACCATATCCATCTTCCAGTTCAATCGGGAAGTACGGAAACACTTAAAATCATGGCCCGTAAATATACACGGGAACAATATTTAGAGCTAGTAAAAAAGATTAAGGAAGCAATCCCAAGTGCATCGCTAACAACTGACATCATTGTAGGCTATCCGAATGAAACGGAAGAGCACTTTGAAGAGACGATGTCTTTATACCGTGAAGTTGGTTTCGATGCAGCATATACTTATATCTATTCACCACGTGAGGGAACACCGGCTGCGAAAATGCAGGATAATGTACCGATGGAAGTGAAAAAGGAACGCCTGCAACGTTTGAATGCCCTTGTCAATGAAACGTGTGCATTGAAAATGAAAGAGTATGATGGGCAGATTGTTGAAGTGCTTGTTGAAGGCGAAAGCAAGAAGAATGCGGAAATATTAGCAGGTTATACAACGAAAAATAAGCTCGTGAACTTCAAAGGACCAAAATCGGCAATTGGCCAAATCGTAAAAGTGAAAATCACTGGAACGAAAACATGGTCATTAAATGGGGATATGGTTGAAGAAGCAACGGCGATTGAGGTGGAGTAATATGACTAAATATACTAAAGATGACATACTGTCAAAAGCGGCAGAGCTTGCTGAAATGATTGCGAGCACGGAAGAAGTCGATTTCTTTAAACGGGCAGAAGCTCACATCAATGAAAACCAAAAAATCCGTGAAATGATCGCCAGTATCAAGAGCTTGCAAAAACAGGCGGTAAACTTCCAGCATTACGGAAAAGAAAAAGCATACAACCAAGTTCAGGCTAAAATCGATGCACTGGAAAAACAATTGGATGAACTACCGATCGTCCAAGAATTCAAACAATCCCAAGTTGATGTAAATGATCTTTTGCAAATGGTCTCATCACAAGTATCGAATAAGGTAACGGACCTGATCATTGAATCGACTGAAGGCGACGTCCTTCGCGGTGAGACAGGTTCACAGGTGCAAGCCGGAGGCGGAAGTTGTTCATGAATATTAAAAAGCCCTACTGATTTTAAAGTGTAGCCCATTTTTTTGACAGTATAAAAAAATGGGCTAATAGGTGGTCCCGGTATTTTACCGGGACCATTTTCTATAGTCCCCATTGATAACGAGACTCATTGTATTCTTCAATAACTCGATCAACTTCTTCCTTCACATCCGTTAAATTAGTACATGTTTTATATTCTGCTAAATCTTTAAAGTGGCCAAAAAAAACTTTCCATCGGCGCATTATCCCAACAGTTTCCCTTACGGGGATTGCACTCGGATGGAACTCGTGATTCACAGTCTGCCTTAGCTTGTTTAGTGTTTCATGAACATATTCATATCTAATGGAGTGGATAACTAATACGTAACTATTTCTTTTATGACCGATCTTTTACGCATGATAAATAAGCTGACCCTTTCCATAATAAAGATAGGTATTGTCTTTTAGCAGAATTTCCTCGCTCCCTCGGTTTGAATTCACGATTAAGAAGGTTTGACAAGTAAGGTGCTCCTCCTTGGTTGTCTTAGCCATCTTTCGAGACGGTTTGGCCCTTCTGATTTTTGCGAAGAGATTATATTTTGCCATCAACCGTCTGTTTTCTTATGATTCATGACGGCCGAATGATCATTTTCCATAACCATTTTGATCTGGAGGGTGCCTGCTTTTTCCTTCTTACTGAGGAGTATATTTTTAATTAATTTTATGTCCAAATCATCCTGTTCCTCGCGTAGCTTACGGGTTGGAGCTGCCTTTAACCACTCATTGTAGCCACTTCGACTTACACCAGCTAATTTGCATAGATAGGAAACAGCCTTCTTACAGGTATTGCCTGATCGTTCTTTCAATCAGATAGAACTTCTCAGCTGCAGTGAAAATGATTTCTTTTTAAACGCCCGCCTTTCTAACTCTTCCAGCTTTTTTAGGAAGTCATTTTCCGTTTCAAGGAATTTGATTCTCGCTTCGGCCTTCCTAAGTTGATTCTCTGCAGACTGTGGCTTAGAAGAAGGGCGTCTTTCCTTTTCCGCGGCGTTCAGGAAGCCTTCCTCCACCAAGCCTTTCAAGGTATCACGTCAGCGCTGTAGACAACGCTTAGGTTTTTCCTTACCAATGATTTCGAGATTGAATCCATGTTCTATGAAAATTTGAGAGGGGGATTTCCCCTTTTTTATATTCCTTAATAGCTTTTGTTTTAAATTCAGGATTATAGGAAAATAGAACACTCTGAAGCACTTATGATTTTTGGGTTCTTTTCAAGTTCTTTAATCTGTAAATCAGTATATGTATTCTTACTCGTTGACCCCCTCCGTCCATACTCATTACTCCTATTGGAACATAAATAAACCGGAAAAGGGACGCTTTTTTATGTGTCAGCTATCAGGGCCAAATTTCAATTTAGAAGGGCTTTTTTAATACTTGGAAATCCTTATACAGCGCCCATTCGTGACACATATCCCAAAAGATGCGCATAAAATAACCTAGGTTTAAAACATTACTGCAGTTTTCAAACAATTAAAATTCTACGCACACTAGACTTTTACCACGCATAGGATGAATGGAAACTGTATGAGGAGGGTTCGCTAGCATGTCACAATATAGAGAGATAATTACTAAAGCGGTGGTGGCAAAGGGACGTAAATTCACAAAGTCCTCTCACACCATTTGCCCGGCTCATCATCCTTCTAGCATTCTAGGTTGTTGGATCATCAACCATAAATACGATGCAAAGAAAGTCGGCAAAAAGGTAGAAATTCACGGCAGCTACGAAATCAACGTTTGGTATTCCTATAACCATAATTCAAAGACGGAAGTTGTTACTGAAAAAGTGCAATATACCGACGTGATTTCGCTGAAATACCGTGATCCGGATTGTCATGATGACCATGAAATCGTTGCACAAGCTGTCCAACAGCCGAATTGTTTAGAAGCTTGCATCTCCCCGTGTGGACAAAAAATCATTGTCCATGTGGAAAGAGAATTCTTTGTGGAAGTCGTCGGCGAAACGAAAATTTGTGTCGCTGTTAATCCAGATGGCCGCTGTGAGGATGACTGGGGCTCTGATTTCGATGATGAGGAATTTGAAGATTTAGATCCGGATTTCCTTGATGAATTCGAAGACGAATAGAATATAGAAAGTAACTACCGGATGACATTCCCTTCATCCGGTTTTATTTATTTTGAAGCGGGGCAAGTCCTTTATCAAAAAAATAAGATTGAAATGATACTATATACGTGTACATATTTTTGCAGATACTTAACTAGCATTCAACAGTTTAATCCCACAGGGTAATTGATTTACATTCAATTTCGAATACAGGCAATGTTGCTTACCCGTATGTTATAATGAAGGACATAAATGGGTAATAGATTTTAGTTTGGAAAGGTTTTGAAAGAATGGCTGGATATACTCCGATGATACAGCAATATTTAAAAATTAAGGCAGAGTATCAAGATGCCTTTTTATTTTTTCGTTTAGGCGATTTTTATGAAATGTTTTTTGACGATGCACTGAATGCATCACAGGAGCTCGAAATCACATTAACGAGCCGAGAAGGTGGTAGTGAAGATCGAATTCCGATGTGCGGGATTCCATATCACTCGGCTCCTAATTATATTGATATATTGATAGAAAAAGGGTTTAAAGTAGCTATTTGTGAACAGACTGAGGATCCCAAACAAGCCAAAGGTGTGGTACGCAGGGAAGTTGTCCAGCTTATTACTCCGGGAACGAAAATGGACAGTAAGGGCCTTAGAGAAAAGGAAAATAATTATATTGCCACCATCACTTATTTTACGGATGGTCAGTTTGGCTTTGGATACAATGATTTATCGACAGGGGAAAATAAGGTCACTTTGATTGAGAGTTTTGAAGAAGTTCTGAATGAATTTGCCATCCTTGGTGCTAGCGAAGTGGTCATCGCTGAAGATTTCAATGAAGAATGGAAAAAAAAGCTGCAAGAACGGGGAGCTGCCGCTCTGTCCCTAGAGAATAATTTGGTTCAAAGCGAGTCATTCGCTGCATTGCTTCAACTGTTAAAAGACCAGAAACTGGCGACAACGACCTCACGTTTATTGAATTATCTATACCGTACCCAAAAACGCAGCCTGGATCATCTACAGCCAGTGCTTGCATATGAAACGTCACAATATATGAAAATTGATTATTATAGCAAACGCAATTTGGAGTTGACTGAAACCATTCGTTCCAAAGGTAAAAAAGGCTCATTATTATGGCTGCTTGATGAAACGAAAACAGCCATGGGCGGAAGGATGCTGAAGCAATGGATTGATAGACCGCTCATTAATAAAAACCAGATCGAGCGGAGGCAAAGCCTTGTTGAAACCCTGAAAAATCAATACTTCGAACGGCAAGACTTACGTGAACGCCTGAAGGAAGTGTATGACTTGGAGAGGCTGGCCGGAAGGGTCGCCTTCGGGAATGTAAACGCTAGGGACTTGATTCAATTGAAGCGTTCATTGCAACAGGTGCCAATCATTCGTGAAATCGTGAATTCAATGGCTTCCGAACATGATATTTCAATTCTTGCCGATAAATTGGATCCTTGTGAAGAAGTGACGGATTTACTTGAAACAGCGCTTGTTGAAAACCCGCCATTGTCCGTCAAGGAAGGGAATATCATTCAGGACGGTTTCCATAAGGAGCTGGATATATACAGGGATGCCAGCAGGAACGGGAAAACGTGGATTGCTCAGCTGGAACGTGAAGAGCGGGAACGTACAGGAATCAGATCATTGAAAATCGGTTATAATCGTGTTTTTGGCTATTATATTGAAGTCACACGAGCCAATTTGCACCTGCTTGAAGAAGGGCGCTATGAAAGGAAGCAAACTTTAACGAATGCCGAACGTTATATCACACCTGAATTAAAAGAAAAGGAAGCTTTGATTTTACAAGCAGAGGAAAAAAGCATCAGTTTGGAATATGACCTATTCCTCAATCTTCGTGAAGAGGTCAAAAGCTATATCCCGCGCTTACAGGATTTGGCGAAAGGCGTCAGTGAATTGGATGTCCTGCAGTGCTTTGCGACGATTAGCGAAGAACGCCATTATGTGAAGCCTGTCTTTTCTGATGATCGAAGAATCGTCCTGAAGGAAGGCCGGCATCCAGTAGTGGAGAAAGTCCTTCAATCACAGGAGTATGTCCCAAATGACTGCTTTATGGATGGAGAACGGGAGCTACTCTTGATCACAGGGCCCAATATGTCGGGTAAAAGCACGTATATGCGCCAGCTTGCACTAACATCGATTCTAGCGCAGATTGGATGCTTCGTTTCCGCAAGTATAGCTGAATTGCCTATTTTTGATAAGGTATTTACTAGGATTGGCGCTGCTGATGATTTGATTTCCGGTCAAAGTACATTCATGGTCGAGATGCTTGAGGCAAGAAATGCCATTATGAATGCGACTGAAAACAGTTTGATATTATTTGATGAGATCGGGCGGGGAACATCAACTTACGATGGGATGGCACTTGCCCAGGCCATCATTGAATATATTCATGAAGAAATTGGGGCAAAGACCCTCTTTTCGACTCATTATCATGAATTGACGGTATTGGCATCGGAACTGCCTAAATTGAAAAATATCCATGTCAGTGCAATTGAGCAAAATGGAAATGTCGTTTTCCTTCATAAAATTAAAGAAGGGCCAGCAGATAAAAGTTATGGAATTCACGTGGCAAAGCTTGCTGATTTACCGAAGCAGTTAATTGATCGGGCCGCTGCTATTTTAGCGAAGTTAGAGAATGAAAATGGACAAGAAAAGGGGATGCATGAGCAGCCTGCTGCTGTTGTAAAAGCACCCATCGCCGAAGCAGCTCCTGTAACATCAGTCAATGAAGCACAGCTTTCCTTCTTTGGGGAAGAGACTCCTAAGGGAAGAGTGAATTCTTCACCTAAGGAAAATAAGGTGCTGGACGACATAAAATCACTGGATATCCTTGAAATGACGCCACTTGAGGCGATGAATATTCTTTATAAATTACAAAAGAAACTAAAATGAGAACAAAAGCGAGGCGATAAAAATGGGGAAAATCATACAGCTTGACGAGGCTTTATCTAATAAAATCGCAGCTGGCGAAGTTGTAGAACGCCCTGCCTCAGTCGTTAAGGAACTTGTGGAAAACGCAATAGATGCAAACAGTACCATTATAGAGATTGAATTGGTGGAAGCTGGACTTGGTTCCATTAGAATCGTGGACAATGGCGAGGGGATTTTGGCTGATGACATTGAGGCAGCATTTAAACGTCATGCCACAAGTAAAATAAAAGATGAAAATGACCTCTTCCGAATTCGAACACTGGGCTTCCGGGGAGAAGCGATGCCCAGTATTGCTTCAGTTTCCCGTTTCGAATTGAAAAGCAGCACTGGCGAAGGTGTAGGAACGCGCATACTTCTTGAAGGCGGCATGGTTAAAGAACTCGAGGCTTCATCCAGCCGTAAGGGAACGGATATCCTGGTTTCCGATTTGTTTTACAATACTCCTGCAAGGTTGAAATATATGAAAACCATTCATACCGAGCTAGGAAATATTACGGATGTCGCTAACAGGCTCGCACTTTCGCACCCGGATGTTTCTATACGGTTATCCCACAATGAGAAGCGTATCCTGCATACGAATGGTAACGGTGATGTCAGGCAGGTGCTAGCAGCAATCTATGGGACTAATATCGCCAAAAAGATGATTCCGATTCAGGCAAGCTCTTTGGACTTCAAATTATCCGGATATATAGTTATGCCGGAGGTCACCCGGGCTTCAAGGAATTATATATCAACCATGATAAACGGCCGCTTCATAAAAAACTATGCACTCGTGAAAGCGATCTTGGATGGGTACCATACACTTCTCCCAATTGGCCGTTTTCCAATTGCTTTGTTGAATATTGAAATGGATCCGATTCTTGTCGATGTCAATGTCCATCCATCCAAAATGGAGGTAAGGCTCAGTAAGGAACAGGAGCTTTACAGTCTTGTATCAGAAACGATTAAGTCTGCGTTTAAAAAGCTATCTCTCATTCCTAGTGGATATACACCTGCACCAAAGCCAGAACAGGTGAAAAGTGAGCAAACTACTCTGGATTTGGACCATGTCGTGGAAAAGGGGAAGCGTATCCTTGAAGAAGCCAAGAAAGAAGCTTCACTCTTGAAGGATACCTTGATCCGGGAAAAGCAGGGACAAAAGAATTATGAGGATCATGTTGAAGAATTCAATCTCGAACCGATAAAGGAATTAATCTACAGCAATGAACAGCAGCAAATGGGAGATGCCTATATACCGGTCTTACCAGAAGATGAAAGAAAACCATATTTCGAATCGGCTGAAAAATATACAACCTACACTGTCGAGCAAGAGGAAGAAATCGAGGAGGATGAGTCGGAGAGTCGAATCCCTCCCATGTACCCAATTGGGCAAATGCATGGAACATATATTTTTGCCCAAAACGAAAAAGGTTTGTATATCATAGACCAACATGCTGCCCAGGAACGGATCAAATACGAATATTTTAAAGAAAAAGTCGGACGAGTCGAAAACGAGCTACAGGATATGCTCGTACCCATCACGCTTGAATTTTCGACTGACCAATGTATCCGGATAAATGAATATCGGGATGAGTTGGAACGAGTCGGCGTCTTTTTAGAGGAGTTTGGCTATAACGCCTATATTGTCAGATCGCATCCTCAATGGTTCCCTAAAGGAATTGAACAGGAAATACTGGAAGAAATGATCGAACAATTGTTATCGATGAAAAAGGTAGACATCAAAAAACTGCGTGAGGAAGCAGCAATCATGATGAGCTGTAAAGCCTCCATTAAGGCAAACCGTCATCTGCGCAATGATGAAATTCAAGCACTTTTGGATGAACTAAGACGGACAACCGATCCCTTCACATGCCCTCATGGAAGACCTATCATCATCTCTTATTCCATTTATGAAATGGAGAAAATGTTCAAGAGGATCATGTAATAATAAACACTGGAGAACCCTTATTTACAAGGACTCTCCAGTGTTATTTTTATTAAAGGCTCTTTTCGTAAAGATTGTTGTTTTTAAAACAAAACTATTTAAGGTTGATTGGAGCGGTAGTGCGAGACCCCCGCCCCGCGGAAAGCGAGCATCTGGAGGGGAAATCAACCACAACTCACTACCTGGTAAATAGCAACAAAGTATGTGAAAACAGCCTTATTAAATGACCACTAAGAGACCACTAAGAGACCACATTTATTGCTAAAGGGCTCTTTTTAGCTTATGAAAAGTTCTCTGCTGATGAGTCCTATATATTCTGGTAACATGACTATATTTATCTAAGGTTATGGAAACATTTGAATGCCCTAAACTTACTGATACCACTTTTTCATCATAGCAATTCTAATTGAGGTTGTCTTAGGAATGCAGATTATGATTTATAATAAAATTAAAAATTTAAAGTAAGGGAAACATTTTAGCAACTGTATGAAAATAAAAGGCATAAACCTTTAATGAAAGGGACTTATGCCCTTTTTTTGCTTTTAAGTAAGTGATATAAATATAAACTCATAGCCACGTATGATGACAAATTGATATATATTTGTTCATGTGCGATTACACTAATCGTGTTTTTATATAATTTGTCTCCCTTTTGGAACAAAAAAGCAACGGCCTTGTGTAAGTTGCGAAGATATCAAACTCGATTTAATAGTACATCAAATTTTTGCCGGGTGAGATCAGTCGGGAGGTATATAGTGTTAGTAGCATTAAATAGTCTGTGACTTGTGTATTATTTTCTTCTTCATCACTTTTATATCTTTGAGAATCAAAATGAAACCGAAATGGAAACTGAGCAATTTAGAGGACTTATGATAATATGAAAAACAAAATTCCAAAAAGATGCAAATAAGAATCCGACAATTTAATTTTTTATAAAACTGGATTGAGCACGTTCCTTTAAAGGTAAGATAAGTTCTGAGCAAACGTAAAATAGAATGAATAATCTGTTTTTATAGAGGGGGATCAATTTGAGAATCTCTTATATAAGAAGAAGAAACTCGGTAGAATATATAGAAATTGTATAACGAATACGTGTTATGGATTTTATAATGCCCCTAAACCACATTGGGTGACCACAATAATGTAAGATGTGGCGAAGTAAATGAATGACTTTTAAAAGGGTCATGCAATTAAAAGCAATGGAGGACTCTTAAGTAATGGGGTTCTTCATTGCTTTTTTCGATCCCTTTTTATTAGACGCCATCCATGAACGGGGTTAATCAATTTCCCAATTTATCTTCAATAATAATACTGGGGATTAGGTTGAAATTGATAGTTGTATGACGGGGCAGTATACATTTGGTTATCATAGTGATTAATATATTGCGGGTATTGCTGACTGTCTTCTTCGGCCGCTCTATCGCAGTTGGCTGGCGGACCGATGAATGTTGATGGTTGAACCGGTGCAATTACTTTTTTCCATTGGTTTTCATCGATACAATACGTATGCGCCATAATATTTGCAGGCGTCAATTTCAAAATATCCGAACCCAGGATCACTTCAGGTGTTGGTGCATTAAAAATGGCAAGCAGATGGGTGTTATCAGTATTGGCTACTTCATAATGCCACCAACCTTGTGGAACATTGGCTACTTGACCGGGTTTAATGGGGTAATTTTGTATTTGTTTTGTAAAAGGATTCAGTAATGAAACGGTTGCAGCTCCAGAAATGCAGTACACTAGCTCTGCAGCATTTTGGTGATAATGCGGTTCTACGACATTGTCGGTACTAAGGTAAATATCTAATAATGAAACATTTTCGAGTGTGTTCAATTGTTTGATACCTAATACATTTATATAGTTTTGATTGTTTTTTTTAACGAAGGTGCTCTTGTTAACATCGAAAAAGTATTGTGTAGATGGTGAAGTATAGTCCATATAGGAGACCATGAATATATCATTCCTTTTCCGGAGACTTGATCTTGCCAGGATATGTTAGTTTTTATTTTAATGTGCAATCACAGAGTGGGTAATTGCTTATTGTTCCTAATGATTGTTTATGAATGCTGCATATCAGTTAAAGGGCACAGGGAAAAAAATATTATATAATAGCCTGTTGAATGGAAAGCAATTGAATCAAACCAGATGGTAATTAGAGAAATATTATTTTAATATACTTTAAAACTGAAACTGCTAATCTGAATTTTGGATATAATCAAACTTTTAGTAAGAGAAATTTTCCCATTGCATGACTTTAAATTACAGTGATATAATGTTCTCTGTGATTTTAAAGTTTAACATAGGAAGTGGCTAAATTGTCGAACAATTCGAAAGAAAGTAAATTCGTCCCGTACGTCTCTGCATCAAAATCTCTACCGGAATTAACTGCAACGGCAGTCATTCTAGGGATCATTCTTGCAATCGTATTCGGTGCGGCAAATGCATACTTAGGCCTACTTATTGGTTTAACTGTCTCTGCTTCAATACCCGCAGCGGTAATTTCAATGGCTATCTTAAGAGGGGTTTTTCGCAGGGATTCAATTTTAGAAAACAATATTGTGCAAACGATGACCACGGCAGGTGAGGCAATTGGTGCCGGTGCTGTATTTACCATTCCAGCATTATTCATGTGGGACATGGACGTGAGTCAAGCATTCATCATTTTCGTTGTATTAACTGGGGGATTTTTAGGGGTCTTCATGATGGTTCCCCTTCGCCAGCTTTTGATTGTAAGGGAACATGAAACATTACCATATCCTGAAGGTACGGCATGTGCCGAGGTTCTGAAGTCAGGAGAAGAAGGTGGTACAAGTGCCAAATTAATCGGAGCCGGTTTGGTTATCGGCGGTATGGTTAAAGGGCTTGGTGATGGTTTTAAGCTTTTTAAAACAGAGGTTGAAACAGGAATCACAAACTTTAAAAATGCGGTGGTTGGTCTTGATGCCTTTCCTTCCCTTTTGGGTGTAGGTTATATCATTGGGCCGCGTGTTGCAGGACAAATGCTAGGTGGAGGGCTATTAGCATGGGTCGTTCTCATACCGGCAATCAGCTTCTTTGGCAGCAGCAATGGAACAGCCATTTTCCCTTCTGATGTACCGATCGGTGAATTGGATGCATGGGGAATTTGGGATAATTATATACGTTATATTGGAGCTGGTGCTGTTGCAACTGGCGGATTGATCACATTGATCAAAACATTACCTATACTTTTCAGTTCAGTTTTTGATACCCTTAAAGGCGTAAAAGCCAATAAAGGGCAACTTAAATCGGGTTCGATCCGTACTGAAAAAGACATCCCGGCTAAGTACGTTTGGTTGGGAACGATCATCGTTATTTTAATCATTGCTTTCACACCAATAACAGATGTAGGAATCATCGGTGCGATTGCAATTGCGCTTTTTGGATTTTTATTCGTGACGGTGGCTTCAAGGGTTGTTGGGATCGTCGGAAGTTCTTCTTCCCCTGTTTCCGGGATGACCATAGCCACACTATTGATTGTAGCGATTGTCTATAAAGCAATTGGTTTTACTGGTACGAATGGAATGGTAGCGGCTTTAACCGTTGCTGCGATCATTTGTACTGCTCTTGCGGTTTCCGGAGATGTTTCTCAAGATCTAAAAACAGGATATATTGTGGGCGGAACACCATGGAAACAACAAGTTGCCATGATGATCGGTGTCGTTGCGTCTGCTTCTGTCATTGGTTTTATCCTGGTTCTGATGGACAATGCTTATACGATGGGATCTGCAGAACTACCTGCACCTAAAGCGGCACTTATGAAAATACTTGCTGAAGGTGTTCTTGGGGGAGATCTACCTTGGACCCTTATCTTTATCGGTGCGGCTATTTCCATCACATTAGAGTTTTTCGGTCTGAATTCACTTGTTGTTGCTGTCGGCATTTACTTGCCGGTTCATACTAGTGCCCCAATCATGATCGGTGGATTTATCCGTTTCTTCGTTGAGTTCTTCTCGAAAACGAAAGAAGCGCTTAAAGCACGTGTTGATAGGGGTGTATTATTTGCATCTGGTTTAATAGCAGGTGAATCATTGATTGGTGTACTTATTGCCATATTGATTGCAGCAGGTGTCCAAGTCCCGGCCACGGCTAAATTAGCCAGCAATTTGCTACCATTCTTACTATTCCTTGCTCTAGCTGGATTGCTATGGTTCGTATCCAGCAAAGGGAAAAAAGAAGATGCTTCGTAAACGCCAATCAAAAAAGAGGAACCTGTTAACCATGGTTCCCCTTTTGGAAAAACGCGTCACAATGGAACAAGAATCTTTGGAAGCAACTTTTTTAGTCATTCAACGGACCAATTTTGTGGAACGAATTACGATTCGTTTCCTGAAACAACCATCAGTCCGTAAAATCAAGCTTGATAAGTTTGGGGCATTTGCCATTAAACAAATGGAGTTCCAAAGCAATGTCAAACAGATTTCTGAAGCGATGAGTGAACATTTTGGTGAGGAAGCAGAACCAGCCTTACCTCGTTTGATGAAATTTTTGGAAATCCTTGAGGTTCATGATTGGATCATATGGGATGATGAAGTAGGAAAATGAGACAAGGTAAAAACACCCCCTGAGTCGTATTTATAATAAATACGAATTTGGAGGTGTTTTTCTTATGGGAATAAGAGTGCATTATTTGGAAGAGATTAAGCGGAAAGCAATAGGGCTAAAACAGCAAGGTGTAAAAACCGAACGATAATTGATCAGTTAGGGATAAAGAATGTACCCCAGACTCATCCAGATTGAAGGCGGTCATTATATGGCCAGCCCATGCATCTCTGATTTTAATGGTTATGTAACTAAAGCAAAATCCAATTAATTGTCTGGACATTCATATAACAAAACTTTACCCTGGATAAGATCAACCTTATTCGGGGTTTTTAGTTAGGAATCCCTTTTTGAAATAACCATGAAGCAGGTGCATATAACAATGAAAGAAACAAGTTATGATGAGATGCTAAACATCAAGACGGAAGGGGAACAAAAAATTTTCAATGATTCTTTGCATTACCATCGATACGAACCTACGCCATATAGTGCATTAGAACATTTATTCAAAAAATACCCACTAAAAAGAAATGATCGCATTGTGGATTTTGGATGTGGTAAAGGACGATTGAATTTTTTTATCCATCACTTATATCAATCATCTGTGGTTGGCGTGGAGATGAATGAAAACTACTATAAAGAAGCGATTGGGAATCAGAATAACTATAAGAAGAAAAGGAAAAACAACAATGGCAATATAGAATTCCACTGTTGTTTAGCGGAAGAATATGATATTGATTCGAAAGACAATCGGTTTTATTTCTTTAATCCGTTCTCAGTACAGATCTTTATGAAAATCATCAATAATATATTGCTTTCCTTTGAAAAAGAACCGCGCCAAATCGAACTGATTTTATTTTATGGGTCACAGGATTATATTTTTTTCCTCGAAAATCAAACCGCCTTCGAGCTGAAGGGCGAAGTGATATTACCAGGCTTGACTGAATTTAATCCTTATGAGAAATTCGTCATATACCAATTGTTAATTTAAACGGATCCTCGTTTTTTGGTTGTTATCATGTAAAAATAAAAGCACCCAAGCCTATTACATTGATGCTTGGGTGCAAATGAGTAAACGAGCCAATGGATGCTTAATTTACAGCATAGTGTAAAGTCTTTTGAGGCCGTGGATCATATTGTTTTTCTATATAAATTTGATGCCAAATCATAAAAGTCAAAATGGTCCAGAGCTTCCGGCTGTTGTCCGTTTTATTATTTACATGGTTTTCAATTAATTTCACAATTTGCGGTTTGTTAAAAAGATAGTCAGTTGGGCTCTCCTGGATTAACTTTACTGCCCAATCATATAATTCATCCTTTAACCAATGGCGGATAGGCACTGGAAAACCCAGCTTCTTCCTGCTCCATACATGTTCCGGCACAATCCCTCGGGCAGCTTTTCGAAGCATGTATTTGGTCGTTCCATTTCTTACTTTTTGATCCATACTAAGTTTTGAAGCCGTATTGAATACGCATTTATCCAAAAATGGAACTCTCACCTCTAAAGAATTCGCCATAGACATTTTATCTGCCTTCAATAAAATATCACCTTCTAGCCAAGTTTGAATATCAATGTTTTGCATTTGGGTAATAGGATCATAACCTAAAGAACTTGAATAGATTGGACTTGTCACTTTTTCATTTTCTAAACCATTGAGATAATTCACTAGTAAAAGTTTTTTCTCTTTCTCGTCGAATATGTTTGCGTTTCCGATATATCGATCTTCTAAAGGTGTTACTCCACGCTCTATAAAACTCTTTCCTTTAACCCCTTCTGGCAAAATAGAGGAAAGTGTCCTCAACACGTTGTTCAACGGTGCAGGTATATGGGAAAACATGCGCAGGGAATGGGGCTCCCGGTATATATTATATCCGCCGAATAATTCATCTGCACCCTCACCGGACAAGGCGACTTTAACGTGCTTTTTAGCTTCCCGTGCGACAAAATATAGCGGAACGGCAGCGGGGTCTGCTAAAGGGTCATCCATATGCCAGATAATCTTTGGAAGTTCTGCCAAGAATTCTTCAGGACTTATGATATAACTTATATTTTCTACATTCAAAGCGGCTGCTGTCTCCTGTGCAACGTTTATTTCACTGTATCCATCTCTTTCGAACCCTACAGAAAAGGTTTTGATCTTAGGATTAATCTGTTTTGCGATGGAGCAGATAAATGATGAATCAATCCCACCTGATAGAAAAGAACCAACCGGAACATCACTTCTCATATGTACGTTCACCGAGTCAATTAAGGTTTCTTGTATTTCTTTTATGACTTTTGAATCTTCTATACTGGAAGGGCGAAAAGTAGGTTTCCAGAACTCTTTTATATCCATTTTCTTTCCGGGCTCTTTTGTGAAATAATGCCCAGGTGATAACTTTTTAATGTTATTGGATAAGGTAGATGGTTCGGGAACATATTGAAAGCTGAGAAAATGCTGTAATGAATTCACGTCCAACTCTTCATTCATCGCTGTCAAGATACTCTTTTTTTCTGATGCAAAATATGTGACATTATCTTGTTCACAATAGAAAAAAGGCTTGATTCCAAAGTGATCCCTTGCCCCAAATAGTTTTTGTTCGACTTTATCCCAAATGACAAAAGCGAACATGCCGCGCAGTTTCTGGACGGTTTGCTCTTTATGGCTACTATAGAGAGCCAATATTACTTCCGTATCAGAATCCGTCGTGAACTCATATCCTTTATCAATGAGTTCTTTCCTTAGTTCAATATAATTGTAGATTTCGCCATTAAAAATGATCCAATATCGTTCATTTTCATATGAAAGAGGTTGGTTACCGTTATCTATATCGATTATGCTCAATCTCCTAAATCCAAAATTTACAAAATCATCAAAAAAATAACCTTCATCATCCGGACCCCTATGGGTAATGATCGTGTTCATCTTCTTGATCGTTTCTTTCATATTTGAATTTATGGCTTTCGGATATTTTTGAATACATCCTACAAAACCGCACATAAAATCCACCTGCCTAATTATTTATTATTAAGAGATTTCCTAGTAACTTTTATCAAGATTACAATGAAATATATAGGCATAAAGTTGTGTATCGATCTAAGTAGTAGAATATCTCTAGTCTACTAGGTTAGATTATTATTCTATATTTGTCAATTTTACTCATTTGTTGAATTGATTTGTAAGTATTTTAATATGGTATAAGAATCCAAACACACAATAAAAAGAGGCAATCGTTATGATTGCCTCTAAATGAACGCATATAAAAAAATATATTCAATCCCAAATCGAAATGCTGAATAAGAAGCACACAAAAAAACGGGCTGCCTTAATGAAATAGGCATCTGTCTTCTTTTAATTATCATTCAATAGTTCCGTTCGATGACAAAGTGTGCACGATCGCCTCTAAAGAGAGTTTTAGAAAATTCAATGACCGATCCATCAACCTCATATGTGTAAGTTTCTAATGAAAAACAAGGTGAACCGTTGGGTACATCCAATTTGTCAGAAATGGAATCGTCGGCTAGTGAAAACTCCAAGTGTTCGACCGTTTTTTTTACTTTTAAATTGAATTGTGTTTCAAGTACTGTAAAGAGTGATTTTTCACAGGCTTCGATATTAAGCCCGGGTGTTTTATACCAAGGGAGATAGGCAATTTCATATTGAAGGGGGACATCGTTTACGTAACGAATCCGTTCCAGTTTGTTTACTGGATCTCCAATATTTTGCTTGAAAAGCTTGGCAAGGGTAGCATTTGCTTCAATCACCTTTAAGCTAATGACCTTTGTAGAAGGATTTTTTCCTTGCATCGTGATTTGCTCTGAGAACTTTTCAACCGTGCTTGTAAGAAATTGCTTCACTTTATTTTCCGAAACGAAAGTCCCTTTACCTTGAACACGGTAGATGTAGCCTTCGACTGTCAATTGCTGTAAGGCCGTGCGCACTGTTGTCCTGCTTACTCCGTATATTTTACAAAACTCAGCTTCTGTCGGTAATTTTGTATTTGTTTGATACTCTCCATTTTTTATAAGATCGATAATCGATTCCTTAACGATGGAATGCAATGCCGCTTCTTTATTCATGGTCTCCACAGTGATGCCTCCTTTACTCATTCCAATATATACATATAGATTATATCGGATAAGTTCAATAATCAACTTTAAATCAAAAATTTGTAATAACAAATTAAAAATTGTGTTGATATTTTTTCGATTTGTAACTACAATATATATATGGAGGTAATAATACCCAGTTCAAAAATACCTTTCAAAGGGAGTGATAAAACAAAGGAACATCATTTATTATAAAATTATGGTTCTATTTTTCTTGAAAATACTGAATAATCAATCATTAAAAGGGGGGTAATTTCAATGAATATCTTATTATGTTGTTCTGCAGGGATGTCTACCAGTTTATTAGTTACCAAGATGGAGGAAAGCGCTAAAAAACAAGGGGTGGAGTGTCATATATGGGCTGTTGGTTCTACAGAAGTGAACAATGAAATGGATAAGGCTGATGTGATTTTATTAGGTCCGCAAGTTCGGTATCTTCTTTCCAAGTTACAGGAGGCGGGAAAGGAAAAGGGAATTCCGGTCGCAACCATCAATCCAATGTTCTATGGTCTATGTAATGGTGAAGAAGTACTAAAACAAGCCACTACTTTAATAAAAGGAGAATAAGGATATGATGACTTTTATTGATAAGTATATTATGCCTGGAGCGGTGAAAATAGGAAATAACCGGCATCTGCTCGCGATTCGTGACGCATTGATTGGAATGATAGCGATTACAATGATCGGGTCTTTTGCCGTCCTGTTCAATAATCTTGGGCAAGTCATCAAGCCTTACGGAAGAATGATGGAGGCCATTTTCGGTCCAGCATGGAATACGCTAGGCGGTGATATTTGGTTTGGAACCTTTGCATTCATGACGGTATTCGCTGTATTCGGCATTTCTTATAAACTAGCAAGATCATACGGAGACGATGGTTTTGAAGCGATGCTGGTTTCCTCGGCCTGTTTCTTCTTATTATTACCTCAAATCGGAAATGTCACTATAACCATTGATGATAAGGATGTTACAGGCGGGGCATGGGGTTTCGTAAGCGTGAACTATTTTAATGCTACAGCCCTCTTTACAGGAATAGTCGTTGCCTTAATAGCAACCGAAATATTTGTGAGACTTTCACGAGTGAAATATTTAGTCATTAAGTTGCCTGATGGAGTACCTCCAGCGGTAGCCCGTTCTTTTGCAAAGTTAGTGCCGGGTATGGCAACGATTTTTGCCGCTGGTGTATTCGGACTGCTATTCCGTAAAGTTACGGATGGACAGGTACTGAATGACTGGCTGAGTAAAGTGATTGTATCTCCCTTACAAAGTGCAGTAGATTCATTGCCATTCGCTATTTTACTAGTATTTCTTGTTCATTTATTATGGATGATTGGTTTGCACGGACCAAATATCCTTGGAGGGATAACAACACCGCTTTTTGAAAGTTCGGGTGTGAAAAATATTGATTTATATGCAAAAGGTGTCAAGGACATGGACCAATATGGGGTATTGGCAGGTTCTTTCCTGGATGCATTTGTTTATTTAGGAGGATCTGGTGCAACATTGGGCCTTATCATCGCAATGATCATTGCCGGTCGGAAACGTTATAAACAGATGATTGCACTTGGAGGGGCACCAGGGGTGTTCCAGATTAACGAACCTATCCTATTCGGATTGCCTATCGTTCTGAATCCAATGTGGTTCATTCCATTTGTTCTCGGTCCGGTAATTACAACGGTGATCTCGTATTTAGCGGTAAGCAGCGGAATGGTTTTCCCGATCGTTGCTAAGATTCCATGGGTTACCCCACCGATTGTGGGCGGATTCCTAGCCACTGGCGGGCATGTATCCGGAGCGGTCTTGGCTGCGGTCAACTTAGTCATTTCAACAGCGATTTATTTACCATTCGTATATGCTCAAGTGAAGATAGATACCAAAAATAAAACAGAGCTTACAAAAGATTCGGAAACGCTAAACGTTTAAGAAAGTAGTGATGAAAATGGAAAAAGAAGAATTATACCAGCTATCCTTTCAATTGATTTTATATAGTGGGAATGCGAGAAGCTTTGCAATGGAAGCGATGCAGGAGGCTAAGAAAAAGAATTTTGATTCTGCTCGTTTGAAAATCGCCGAGGCAGAAACGGAATTACTGCAAGCCCATAAATACCAAACTCAATTAATCCATGCAGAGGCGGGCGGGGACAAATTTGATCTTCCCATTATACTGGTCCATGCTCAAGATCATTTAATGACGGCGATGACTGTAAAGGATCTTGCAATAGAAATGATCGATCTACGCGAAGAATTCTTACATGCAAATGTAGTGAAAGAGAGGGCTGCTGAATGAGCGAGGGTCTGAAGATTGTCACGATTGGCGGAGGATCGAGCTATACGCCAGAATTGATTGAAGGTTTCATTAAATATCATGAGGAACTTCCCGTGAGTGAAATTTGGCTCGTGGATATCGAACCGGGAAAGGAAAAGCTTGAAATTGTCGGGGATTTAGCAAGAAGGATGATTGAAAAGGCTGGTGTGAATATTGATGTCCATCTTACGCTAGACAGAAAGAAAGCGCTTAAAGGGGCGGATTATGTAACAACCCAGCTGCGAGTTGGCCAGCTTGCAGCAAGGGCACTTGATGAAAAGATTCCGTTGAAACACGGAGTGATTGGACAGGAGACAAATGGACCAGGCGGGCTTTTTAAGGCTTTTAGAACGATTCCCGTCATTCTGGATATTGCTCGTGAAATGGAGGAATTATGTCCGGATGCCTGGCTGATTAACTTCACGAATCCTGCTGGTATGGTAACGGAAGCAGTTCTGCGTCACAGTAATATTTCCAAAATCATCGGCCTTTGCAATGTGCCGATTGGTATGGAACGAGGTGTTGCTGATTTGATGGATGTCGAGCCATCAAGAGTCCGGATCGACTTTGCTGGGTTGAATCATATGGTTTACGGCTTGGATGTATTCGTTGATGGGGAGAGTGTCAAAGATCAAATCATCAATCTGATTACAGATCCAGCTAAAGCCGTCACGATGAAGAATATCCATGCAATGGGCTGGGAGCCGGAATTCCTTAGAGCGTTGAACCTGTTTCCGTGTCCATACCACAACTACTATTATAAAACGGGAGATGTGCTGGCCCAGGAATTGAAGGATGCTGAAAAAGGGGAAACACGTGCCGAGGTCGTTCAAAGACTTGAAGCAGGATTATTCGAGCTTTACAAAGACAAGGGTTTGGACATCAAGCCGCCGCAGCTTGAAGAGCGCGGAGGAGCGTACTACAGTGATGCGGCAGTAAGGTTGATTTGCTCGATGCATACAGATAAACGTGATATTCAAGCGGTAAATACCATCAATCATGGTGCGATTGAAGGCATTCCTTATGGATCTGCGATTGAAACCAGTTGCGTGATAACCAAGGATGGTCCTAAGCCAATCAATGTAGGAGAGCTTCCAGTCGCTGTTCGCGGTTTAATTCAGCAAATCAAATCCTTTGAAAGGGTGGCCATCGAAGCTGCAGTCTCAGGTGACTATGATACTGCGTTGCTTGCCATGACGATTAATCCACTCGTTCCTAGTGATCGGGTTGCGAAACTTATCTTAGACGAAATGCTGGAGGCACATAAAGATTATCTGCCGCAGTTTTTTGGAAAAAAGGAGTTGCAGGATAATTTATCATGATTGAAGTCCTTGTAAATGCAGATGATTTCGGGTTAACTAAAGCGGTGAATTATGGAATTTTGGATAGCCACAAATATGGAATTGTCAATTCAGCAACCATCATGATGAATGCGAAAGCAACGGAACATGCGATTGAATTAGCAAAGAAGACACCGTCGTTGAAAGTAGGTATACATTTAGTGCTAACATGGGGAAAACCTCTGTTGAACGACGTGCCAAGTTTAGTTGACGAATCTGGTTTCTTTAAGAAGCAAGGTGTGGTGTATGAGAACCCTACTCGTATTTCCTTGAGAGAATTGGAGAGGGAGTGGTCAGCACAGATCGAAAGATTCTTGGAATTTGGTCTGTTTCCAACTCATTTCGATAGCCATCATCATGTACACGGAATAACAGCATTTCTTCCGGTTATTCAAAATCTGTCTGATAAATACGGATTGCCAGTGCGTAATGCCGGAATGCACCTAGCTGAGGTTCAAACCGTTACAGATGTTTTCCTGGATGACTTTTATGGAGAAATGGTGGTTGAAGATTACTTTCAAAACTTGAAGGGGAGGGTAATTGATGGGGCAAGCGTTGAGATAATGACTCATCCTGCTTATATGGATGAAGAATTGATGGAAGTCTCCTCTTATAACGATAAACGCTTAAAAGAAACCCGGATTTTGACAAATGCAAAATTGCCTGAGGGATTTCACCTTAGATTCAGCATCAACCAGGTTAAGATTTGATTTTATTAAATACAGCCCTTTAATTACAAAAAGGACCATTCATCAAAATGATGAATGGTCCTTTCAAATTCAAGATAGCTTTATCTTAAAATTAATAAGCGAGGCTGTATAGGGCTTTGATGTGTGATAGATAGCGAATATTACTTGCTTCTTTCATCAATGTAGCCGGCAGACCTTTAAGGGAAGTGTTATTGGCCCCAACGGTTGCCACTGCATCTTTACGGCCAAGGCTCGCAAGTGTACCTGAGTTTACAGGTGAAAATTCTTCAAGTTTCTTGCCTTCAAAGGCTGCATATAGGTTGTATCCAACAAGCTCACCCATTTGCCAAGCATTTTGTGCAGTAGGAGCGTATGGACGGCCGCCTTCTGGAGGGAAAGCAACGGCACTGTCTCCGACAACGAATACGTCATTATGGGATTTGGATTGCAAATACTCATTAACGGTTGCTTTGCCGCGATCCACTTCAAGACCTGATTCGCCTACGATAGGAAGTGCTGCGACTCCGCCTGTCCAAACAAGCGTATTGGCTTCGATCGTTTGTCCATCTTTCAATTCGATTTGATTTCCTTTAACACCCGTTACAGGCAGACCTGTCAAGAATTCAACGCCGCGTGCTTCCAAGCTGGACATGGCACGTTCAATTAAGTGGTCAGGCAGGACAGGAAGGATTTTTGGACCAGCTTCCACAAGCTTGATTTTCAAGTCCTTGAAATCCACTCCGAACTTTTTGGCGATTTTAGGGAAATGATCCACGATTTCACCGATTAACTCGACGCCAGTCAATCCGCCGCCGCCGATTACGATTGTAGCGTCCGCTTCGTTATTCGTTTGTGCATATTCACGGATGCGATCTTCGATATGTTTGTAAATTTTGTTAGCATCATTTACGGATTTCAAGACCATGCTGTTTTCCTCAAGTCCCGG